>NZ_AP023287.1:939024-1252033 GCF_014218295.1 Mycolicibacterium litorale | reverse complement strand
ACGACGGCCGTCGCGCCGTCTCCGCGCATCATCGCCAGCTCGGCACCGACCCAGTCCAGCCGGATCGGCAGCCGGGCGTCGTCCGCGTCGTCGACCGGTCCGACCGCGCAGTCCAGGAGCCGCTCGGACGCCGCGAACCGGCCCACCCCGAGCGCGTCGGCGGCCAGACCGATCAGCGCGTCGGCGACGGCCTCGGCGTCGCCGCCCGCGGCGGCCAGCGCCCGGCCGTCCCAACCGGCGGCCTCCCGGTGTCCGCCCAGCTGGCGCAGGAAGGACGCCCTGGTGCTCATCGCCAGGGACCTCAGGGCAGGTGCGGACGTGCGGTGCAGCGTGCCGAGTTCCCCGAGGGCGACGGCGTAGCGGCCCTGCCCGCCTGCGGCCACCGCGCGCCACCATCGCTGCTCTGGGTCGGTCGCGGCGGGAAGGGGCCATGCTTGCGGGCGCTCGCCGAACGCGGCGTCGAAGAGCGCGGCACGGTTGGTCATGGCAGTGTGACGCTATCAATGCGGCACCGGCCCGCGGACCGGCAAACCCCGTCGCCGGGGACGGCGCGGCCGGTTAACTCTTCGTGGGCGCTGCGTTACGGCCGCGTTAAACGGCCGTCGGAAGGTGCCATCGGCCGATGGGCACCAACTGCCCGAATGCCCTCGTCAGTCGCAGACTGAACAGCGCCGTTAGCAGATCTCGCGCCACCGGCAAGTCGGAAGGATGAACGTGACGTAAATTCTTGAGCTGCGGTTATGCGATTGAGCACATGATCGGGCTATTGACGGAAATTCTTTCGCCCTTCTACGTTGTGTGCACGAGTGGTCATCGGCGACAACGGCTCGGATCTGTTTTACGACGCGCGCTCCATCACGTCCCCGAAATGGGTGCGCAGAGAGGGGTTTTGCCATGCCTCAGCCGCAGCAGCTGCCCGGACCGAACGCCGACATCTGGGATTGGCAGATGCACGGACTTTGCCGGGGTGTCGATTCTTCGATGTTTTTCCACCCCGACGGCGAGCGCGGCCGGGCCCGCGCTCAGCGCGAAATGCGCGCCAAGGAAATGTGCCGACGCTGCCCGGTGATCGCCCAGTGCCGTTCGCACGCGCTCGCGGTCGGCGAGCCGTACGGAATCTGGGGCGGATTGAGCGAATCCGAGCGCGAGTTGTTGCTGAAACGCGGTATTCGCCGGACCGCCTGACGAGCCGCGCCGACCCACGAGCAAGCCTCATCCCAGCAAACTGCCGGGGTGGGGCTTTCTCTGTCCGCCGGTCCTCACCGGGCGCCGGCGGCCAGCCACTGGTCGAACGTCGTCGGGGCGATGCGGGCGTTGTCCCCCGGCATCAGCACGTTGCCCGCCAACTCCTCACCGAGCGGACCGGACCACGTCGGGATGAGCGTGACGGTGCGCCCGAGGACGTCGAGAGTCCGGCGCGCCATGTCGACGAGGTCCTGGGGCTCCGGTCCGGCGACGTCGACGTATCGGCCCTGCGGCGCCCCCGCGGCGATCTCGGCCAGCACCTCGGCGACGTCGTCGGGGGCGATCGGCTGCACGAGCAGCGGCGCGATCGTCGCCGCGCCGTCGCGCTCGGTCCAGCCGGCCGCCAACACCGCGAAGTCGTGGAACTGCGTGGCCGGCACGATCGTCCACGGCACATGGCCCTCCGCCACCAGCCGTTCCTGTTCACGCTTCCCGGCGTAATGGTCGGTGCCGCCGGACGTCCGGTGGATTCCCACGATGGACAGCAGGACGTGGTGGCGGACCCCGGCACGCCGCTCGGCGGCGAGCAGGTTGCGCGTCGTCGTGCCGAAGTACTCGCGCGTCTCCTCGGCGCTGACCGGCGGGGAACTGATGGCGTCGACGACGGCCTCGACGCCGTGCAGGGCGGCGTCGAGCCCTTCACCGGTGAGGAGGTCGACGCCGAGGGAGCGGCTGATGCGGACGGCGTCGTGGCCGTCGCGCTCGAGGAACGAGACGGTGCGGGCGCCGATGTTGCCCGTCGCTCCGGCAACCGCGATTCGCATGGTGACCCACGCTAGCGCGGCCGGCGGTGCGGGCGGGCCGGAACGGCGGGAGTGCCCGAACTAGCCGGAGCGCCGCGCGAGCTCCCGCAACACGGAATCCGTTGTCGCCCAGTCCATGCATTTGTCGGTCACCGATTGCCCGTAGGTCAACGGCTGCGCGTCGGGAGCTTGGGCGCCGGCGACCAGGAAGCTCTCCAGCATCACGCCGCTGACCGGAAGCCCGTCGCGCACCAGCCGGGCCACCTCCTCGGCGACGGCCGCCTGGCGAACGTGGTCCTTGCCGGAATTGGCGTGGCTGCAGTCGATCACGACCCGGCCCGGCAGCCCGGCGGCGGCCAGTTTCGCCGCGGTGGCGGTCACCGCCTCGGCATCGTAATTGGGCCCGTCGGTGCCGCCGCGCAGGATGACGTGACAGTCCTCGTTGCCTTCGGTGCTCACCACCGCACCCCGGCCCAGATCGTCCATGCCGAAGAAGACATGTTGTGCGGCAGCGGCTTTCACCCCGTCGACAGCCACCTGGATGTTGCCGTCGGTGCCGTTCTTGAAACCGACGGGCATGGACAGGCCCGACGCGAGCTGGCGGTGCACCTGCGATTCGGTGGTGCGGGCGCCGATGGCACCCCAGGCGACGGCGTCGGCGATGTACTGCGGGCTGGTCGGCTCGAGGAATTCACACCCGACCGGCAGGCCGATGTCGATGACGTCGAGCAACAGTTGCCGCGCGATCCGCAGACCGCGAGCCACGTCGAACGTGCCGTCCATGTCGGGGTCGTTGATCAGGCCCTTCCACCCGATCGTGGTCCGCGGTTTCTCGAAGTACACGCGCATCACGATCCTGAGGCGGTCGCTCAGTTCGTCGGTGACCCGAGCCAGTCGGCTGGCGTAATCCAGTGCCGCGGCGGGATCGTGGACCGAGCACGGGCCGACCACGACGAGCAGTCGATCGTCGCGGCCGGCGAGGATGTCAGCGATCTCGTCGCGGTCGCGGGCCACCCGCCCGGCGCGGCGCGCGCCCAGCGGGAACTCGGCGCGCACGTCGTGCGGGCTGGGGATCTCGCTGAATCTGCGGACGCGTCGGTCCGAGGTCGCGGGCGCGGTGGTCAGCTGGGCGGATGTCACGTTCGGGTGCCTTTCTGGTGTGGGCACCAACGTGGAGGTCCGGCGCCCTTGAATGACGAAAGGCAGCGACCTGATGGTCACTGCCTGGGCTCCGGGTGGATGCGTGCTCTAGTTGCGCGCTTTATCGGCTCCGCCCGGAGCCTTGATAAAGCGCCAATAGCAGGCACGCACACCGATGGTCACGCGGCCGATCGTACAACGGGTGGCCGGGGCGACGGAAATCGGTGCCGTCACGCGATCCTGCCCCGAATGCCGTGCTCACTCCTGCGTGTACCGGTAGGTGCCGATGGTGCACACGTCGATACGGTTACGCACCAGATCCGATCCGTCGTCGAACACCACTCTGAAGTCGTACAGGCACGCTTCGGTGCCGTCGTCGATGTTGATGTTGATCGACTGGCCGACCGCCAGCACGTCCTCGCCGAGGATGTCCTCCTCCCACGTGTCGCGGCCGATATTGGAGGCATAGAACTCCACGATCGTGTGCCGCGTTTCGTTGATGATCAACACGTTGCGGTCTTGCGCACTGGCCGGCGCGACCGCGATCCCGATCAGCCCGACCAGGGCCGCCACCATACCGAGCGCGAGCTTCTTCCACGTCCCGTTCATCTGCGATCCCTTTCTCGAGCGCAGCGTCGGCTATTTACCACGACGTCAATCTAGCGGTTTTCACAGCGTCGACTGCCGGTTTCCACAGATTCAGCGAATTCATCGACCAAACGAAAACACCCCCGGTCCACGGACCGGGGGTGCTCGTTCAGGAACTGCTAGTGGGCGTGGCCGTGGTGATGGCCGTGCCCGTGATCCTCTTCCTCGGCCGGCTTGTCGACGACCGCGGTCTCGGTGGTGAGCACCATCCGGGCGACCGACGCGGCGTTGAGCACCGCCGAACGCGTCACCTTGACCGGGTCGACCACACCGGCGGCGAGCAGGTCACCGAACTCCAGCGTGGCGGCGTTTAAGCCCTGGCCCGCGGGCAGTTCCGAGACCTTGTTCACCACGACCGAACCGTCCAGCCCGGCGTTGGTGGCGATCCAGTACAGCGGAGCCGACAGCGCCGAGGCGAACACCCCGACACCGAGCGCCTCGTCGCCCGAGAGCGAGTCACGCAGCTCGTCGACGACCTTGCGGGCCTGCACGAGTGCGGCGCCGCCGCCGGTGACGATGCCCTCCTCGACGGCCGCCTTGGCCGCGGCGACCGCGTCCTCGACCGCTTCCTTGCGCTTCTTGAGATCGGTCTCGGTGGCCGCGCCGACCTTGATCACCGCGACACCGCCGGCCAGCTTGGCCAGCCGCTCCTCGAGCTTCTCGCGGTCCCACTCGGAGTCGGTCGCCTCGATCTCGGCGCGCAGCTGCTTGGCCCGGTCGGCGATGGCTTCGGCACTGCCGCCGCCGTCGACGATCACAGTGCTGTCCTTGCTGACCACCACGCGCCGGGCGGTGCCCAGCACGTCGAGGCCGACCTCACGCAGCACCAGGCCGACGTCGGGGTTGACGACCTGACCGCCGGTGACGATGGCGAGGTCGTCGAGGAACGCCTTGCGACGGTCGCCGAAGAACGGTGCCTTCACCGCGACGGCCTTGAGCGTCTTGCGGATCGCATTGACCACGAGGGTCGACAGCGCCTCACCCTCGACGTCCTCGGCGATGATCAGCAGCGGCTTACCGGCCTCGGCCACCTTCTCCAGCAGCGGCAGCAGGTCGGGCAGCGAGCTGATCTTCTCGCGGTGCAGCAGCACCAGCGCATCCTCGAGCACCGCTTCCTGGGAGTCGAAGTCGGTGACGAAGTAGGCCGAGATGAAGCCCTTGTCGAAGCCGACGCCCTCGGTGACCTCGAGTTCGGTGTTCAGCGTCGAGGACTCCTCGACGGTCACGACGCCGTCGTGGCCGACCCGGGTCATCGCCTCGCCGACCAGCTCGCCGATCTGCTCGTCGCGCGAGCTGACGGTGGCGACCTGGGCGATACCGCTCTTGTCGTCGACCGGGGTGGCCGCGGCCAGCAGGGCCTCGGACACGGCGTCGGCGGCCTTGCTGATCCCCGCGCCGAGGGCGATCGGGTTGGCACCGGCCGCGACGTTGCGCAGACCGGCCCGCACGAGCGCCTGCGCCAGCACGGTGGCGGTGGTGGTGCCGTCACCGGCGACGTCGTTGGTCTTGGTCGCCACCGACTTGACCAGCTGGGCGCCGAGGTTCTCGAACGGATCCTCGAGGTCGATCTCACGGGCGATGGTGACACCGTCGTTGGTGACGGTCGGGCCGCCCCAGGACTTGGCCAGCACGACGTTGCGACCGCGCGGCCCCAGAGTCACCTTCACCGCATCGGCGAGCTTGTCTACGCCGACTTCCATTGCGCGGCGCGCAGTTTCGTTGAATTCGATCTGCTTGCTCATATGTGTCTTCCTGTTTTCGGCATGCAACGCATGCCGCCCCGGACATCACCCGTCGATGACGGGGATCTCCGGGGCGGACACGGGTGCTTACTTGTTGACGACAGCCAGCACGTCGCGGGCCGACAGGATCAGGTACTCCTCGCCGTTGTACTTGATCTCGGTGCCGCCGTACTTGCTGTAGATGACGGTGTCGCCCTCGGACACGTCCAGCGGGATCCGCTTCTCACCCTCGTCGTCCCAGCGGCCGGGGCCGACGGCGACAACGGTGCCCTCCTGCGGCTTCTCCTTGGCGGTGTCCGGGATGACCAGACCGGAAGCGGTCGTGGTCTCGGCCTCGTTGGCCTGAACGAGGATCTTGTCCTCGAGTGGCTTGATGTTCACGCTCGCCACGATGGAGCCCTCCACTAGTTCGGTGTAGGTCCAGGTGGTCTCTGGACCTGAATGTTTCCAGCGTTTACAGATGTCCGGCGGGCGTCCGGGCCCATGCGTCGTCGTCGCGGGTGCCGACACCGGGTTGGTCGCCTGCCACCTAGCACTCTATACATGCGAGTGCTAGCACTCAAGGCTGGGAGGGTGCCTGGTCGTCGAAGTCGCGGGGGTCGATCAGAAGATGCGCGGACACGTCGCCGACGAACTCCACGTCGACCTGTCGACCGGTGAAGTACCACCCCTCGGCGTCGCGGGCGAACGCGTCCGCGTAGCGGCCGACGACGATCGGCTGCAGCGGCACCGTGTCGGTGGCCTGCACGACGCAGAAGGTGGACCGGGCGGTGGCGGTGTCCCCGCTGACCTCGACGATCGGATTGAGCACCAGGTGGCGTGTGCGCGGGGTTCCGGTCTCGGGGAACCGGCGGGTGGTGGCGGCGAACAGCCTGGCGATCGCCGCCGCACCGGTCACCCCGGCGAACGACCCGCGGGCCAGGAGTCGGCCGACCCCGTCGAAATCGCCGGCGTCCACCAGTTCGGCGTAGCGGTACAGCAATTCGTGGATCGCGAGCGTGTCGGTGACGGTCACGCCACCTGGCTCCGCACCACGGGCAGCCCGGGGTCGCTGGCCACGTCCAACGGTGACGACGGTGCGCCCGCCGCGATCAGATGCGCGGCGAACGACGCGATCATCGCGCCGTTGTCCGTGCACAGCCGCGGCCGCGGGACGCGCAGCGTGAGCCCGGCCTCGGCGCAGCGCTGCTCGGCCAGCTCCCGCAACCGTGAATTCGCGGCCACCCCACCGGCGATCAGCAGCGTCGACACCCCCAGATCGGTGGCCGCCCGCACCGCCTTGCGGGTGAGCACGTCGGCCACCGCCTCCTGGAAGCCGGCCGCGACGTCGGCCTGCGACGCCTCGGGATGGCTCTCCACGTAGCGGGCCACCGCGGTCTTGAGCCCGGAGAAGCTGAACGCGTAGGGATCGTCGCGCGGGCCGGTCATCCCGCGGGGGAACGCGATCGCGTCGCGGTCGCCTTCGCGGGCGAGGTCGTCGAGCACCTTGCCGCCCGGATAGCCCAGCCCGAGCAGCCGGGCCACCTTGTCGTACGCCTCCCCCGCGGCGTCGTCGACCGTGCTGCCCAATTCGACGATCGGCTCCCCGAGCGAGCGCACGTGCAACAGATGGGTGTGACCACCGGACACCAGCAGCCCCACGCTCTCGGGCAGCGGTCCGTGGTCGTAGACGTCGGCCGCCAGGTGCCCGCCCAGGTGGTTGACACCGTAGAACGGCACCTGCCACGCCGCCGAATACGCCTTGGCCGCGGCAACTCCCACCAGCAGCGCACCGGCCAGCCCGGGCCCGATGGTGGCGGCCACCACGTCGGGCCTGCGCACCCCGGCCGTGTCGAGCGCCCGGCGCATCGTCGGCCCCAACGCCTCCAGATGGGCACGCGAGGCGATCTCGGGCACCACCCCGCCGAAGCGGGCGTGTTCGTCGACACTCGAGGCGACTTCGTCGGCCAACAGGGTGACGGTGCCGTCGTCGGACAGCTCGGCGATGCCGACACCGGTCTCGTCGCAGGAGCTCTCGATGGCCAGGATGATCACGGCGCTTCTCGCTTCGCAACGCTCGGTGGGTCTCGCCTCATCGTATAGGCGTCGGCCCCGCTGATCCGGTAGTAGCGCTTGCGCAGGCCGACCCTGGCGAACCCGACGCTCTCGTACAGCGCGATCGCCGGCTCGTTGTCGGTGCGGACCTCGAGGAAGATCACCCCGTCGTCGGCGACCTCGAGCAGCATCTCGAGCATCCGGCGACCGATGCCACGGCCCTGATAGGCGGGGTCCACACCGATCGTGTGGATCTCGTACTCGTAGGGCGGCGTTCGGCCCAACTGCGCGATCCCGGCATAGCCGACCAGGGTGCCGTCGTCGCGGGCCGCCACGTAATGGGTGTGCCCGCCGTCGAGTTCGGCGTGGAAGGCGCGCGCCGGCCACGGATCGTCGCCGGGGAACAACACGGCCTCGAGTTCGGCGCATCGGGCGGCGTCGGCTTTGGTCAACGGGCCGTAGACGACGCTCACCGCTTCTGCTCCGCACGCGGGGTCGCATCGGGGCGGCGCAGGTACAGCGGCACCAGAGCATCCGGTGCCGTGGTCCAGTCGGCGACGGCGCGCACCAGGGCGGCCACGGTCGGGTACTGCGGTCCGATGACATCGAGGCCGAAAAGCGCCGCGTGCTCCGGACTTCCGGCCGCCACGACGGCCCCGGACGGCACGTCCGCGGGGGCGTTGACCGCCGGGCCGTCGGTCCGCACACCGTCGCGGTAGCGCGCCCAGTACACCTCGCGACGTCGGGCGTCGGTCACGACGAGCGCCTCACCGGACGTCTCGACCCCGATGGCGTCGAGGCTGCACACGCCGTGCACCGGGATCGCGAGCGCGTGCCCGTAGGCGGCGGCGGTGGCCATCCCCACCCGCAGGCCCGTGAACGGTCCGGGTCCGCACCCGACGACCACCGCGGCGAGATCGTCGACGGTGATGCCGGCGTCGCGCACGGCGGCCAGCACGTTGGGCGTCAGGCGTTCGGCGTGGGCCCGCGGGTCCACGGTCACCTGCTCGGCGAGGACGGTCACGCCGTCGTCCGTGCGGCGCACCACCCCGGCGGTGACGGCGGGGGTGGCGGTGTCGATGGCCAGGACGAGGCCGTTCACTGCCGGCTCCACTTCCAGATGGCGGTGCGCGCCTCGGTCTCGACCTGGCGTTCCAGCCGGATGTCGAGATGGCTGTCGGAGAGTCGCTCGGCCACACCCTCACCCCATTCGACGACGACGACCGCATCGTCGAGGTCGGTGTCGAGGTCGAGCGAATCCAGTTCGGCGAGCAGGTCGGTGCCGGGATGGTCGAGCAGCCGGTACATGTCGACATGCACCATCGCAGGCCGGCCGGGCCGGCGGGCGCGGTGCACCCGCGCCAACACGAACGTGGGCGAGGTGACCGGTCCGTCGACGTCCATCGCTTGAGCGATTCCCTTGGCGAGCACGGTTTTTCCCGCCCCGAGCGGACCGGAGAGCACGACGACGTCGCCGGCGCGCAGTTCGGCTCCCAGCCGTGCGCCCAGCGCCATGGTGTCCTGTGCGGTGGCGAGTTCGGCCGTGCCGCTCTGCCGCTCAGCCACGGGACCGGGTCCGCTCACGCAGTCGCCGGGCCAGCGCGACGAGTCTGGACGGGGTGGCCCGCTCGACGAGGCGCACCAGCGCATCGTCGATCACCTCGGGCTGTTCGAGCTGCACCAGATGACCGGCGCCGGGGACGATGACCAGTTCGCACTTGGGCAGGACGGCGGCCATCTCTTTCGAGGACTCCAGCGGGGTGAGCAGATCCCGGTCGCCGCAGGCGATCAGAGTGGGGATCTTGGCCAACGTGGGCAGCGCCTCGGTCTCGTCGTGCACCTCCAGCGCGTGCAGGAATTCGACCAGCGTGTCGATCGGGGTGTCGTGCATCATCTTCTCGGAGAAGGCGACGACGCTCGGGCTGATCTTCTCGTCACCGTAGGACGCGGCGCGCAGGATCGGACCGATCACCGCGCGGGAGAGTCCGCGGGTGCGGTGCACCGCACCGGGTGCGTAACGGGCGGTGAACCGGACCGCTTCGAGGGCAGGGTTTTTCAAGATCTCGCCGAGCGGTGAGCGGGCCACGCCCTCGGCGGCCGAGGAGATGATGGCCGCTCCCACGATGCGGGTGGGATAGCGCTGCGGGTACTGCCGGGCGTGCGACAGCACCGTCATGCCGCCCATCGAGTGGCCCACCAGCACCACCGGGCCGCGCGGGACGACGACGGCCAGCACCGCTTCGAGGTCTTGTCCGAGTTGAGTGACGGTGTAGGTGTCCGGATCCGCCGCGCCGGACTGGCCGTGACCGCGCTGGTCGTAGAAGACCATGCGCACCTGGTCGCCCCACTGTTCGGACAGGCGGGCCCGCTGGAAATGGAAGGCGCCCATGCGCAGGCAGAATCCGTGCGCGAAGACCACGGTGATCGGCGCGTCGGTGGGGCCGACCTCGCGCACGGCCAGCGGCACCCCGTCGGTGGTGGTGACCACGGAGCTGCGGTCGGCGTCGAGCAGTTCGAAATCCTCGCCCGCGTAGGGATCGTCGTCGGTGACGCGGCGTGTCAGGGAGCGGGCGACGGTCACCCCGGCCAGGGACCCGACAGCGGCCAGCCCGGCGACACCCGCCAACCAGCCGGCATTGCTGCGCCGCCCGCCACCGTTGTCGGTCAACGGCTTTCCTGCCGATAGGTCCGGACCACCCGGCCGCGGGGGCTGGTGACGATCTCGTAGTTGATCGTGCCGACCAGGTCGGCCCAGTCCTGGGCGGTGGGCTCCCCCCGGGTGCCCGGGCCGAAGAGGACGGCCTCGTCACCCTCCGTGACGTCGACGGCTCCGGGTCCGAGGTCGACGACGAACTGGTCCATGCAGATCCGGCCGACACCGGGGCGCAACCGGCCGTTGATCAACACCTGCAACCGGCCGCTGAGGGTGCGGTAGACCCCGTCGGCGTATCCGATCGGCAGCAGCGCCACCGTGGTGTCCCGCTGGGCGATCCAGGTGTGCCCGTAGGAGACCCCGTCGCCGGCATGTATCGAACGCACTTGCGTCACCGGACATCTCAGAGTCATCGCCGGACGCAGGCCCATATCGCCGTGCGCGGGGATCGGCGTCTGGCCGTAGACGGCGATCCCCGGCCTGACCATGTCGAAGGCCAGGTCGGGCCGGGTCATCGCCGCGGGCGAATTGGACAGGTGCGCCACCTCGAAGCGCACGCCGGCGTCGACGGCCTGGCGACGCATATCGGTCAACCGCCGCGCCTGCCGGTCGTTGGTCGGATTGTCCGGTTCGTCGCCGCACGCCAGATGGCTCATGATGCCGTGCACCCGCACCGCGTCTTCGGCGATGGCGCGACCGAGGCGCTCGAGGAGTGCCGGGTACTCGGCGGGGCTGACCCCGTTGCGGCTCAGCCCCGTGTCGACCTTGACGGTCAGGTCGGCCGTCCGGCCGGTCCGGCGCACGGCGTCGAGCACCTCGTCGAGTTGGCGCACCGACGACACCGCAAGCTGCACGTCGGCGGCCAGGGCCGGGGCGAAGTCGGTCCCCGGGGCGTGCAACCAGGCGAGCACCGGTGCGCCGATGCCGTCACCGCGCAGCGCGAGCGCCTCGCCGATGGTGGCGACGCCCAGTTCGGTGACCCCCGCGGCGAGCACCGTCCTGGCCACCTCGGTGGCGCCGTGCCCGTAGCCGTCGGCCTTGAGGACCGGCATCACCTGGGCGGCACCCGCGCGTTCACGCAGAACGCCGACGTTGTGCGTGATCGCGTCGAGGTCGATGACCGCCTGTGCGGTGGGGGTCTCGGTTGTCTGCATGGTCATATCACCGCCCCGATTGTCCCAGAACCCCGCCACTGCCCGAGATCAGGGTTGATGCACTGCAAACGGCCTGACGCGGGCGATATGCCTGATCTCGGCGGTGGGTTCCTAGTGGGCGAAGGGCTGGACCTCGTCGAAGTGACCGCCAGGCTTGAGCTCGTCGAGGTGGTTGAGCACGGTGACCATGTCGTCGCGCAGCGAGCGGGCCAGGTCGGCGGAGAACCCTTCCCGCACCACCACGCGCAACACGGTGACGTCCTCGGCACCCTCCGGCATCGTGTACGCGGGCACCTGCCAGCCGTAGGAGCGCAGCGTCTGCGAGATGTCGAATTCGGTGTATCCGGGATCACCCTTGAGTCGGAAACTGACGACGGGGATCGCCGAGCCGTCGCTGATCAGCTCGAAGTGCTCGCTGTCGCGCAGTTCGTCGCCGAGCCATCGCGCCGTCTGCGACAGCGACTGCATGACCTGGGCGTATCCGCCGCGGCCCAGTCTCAGGAAGTTGTAGTACTGGCCCACCACCTGATTGCCCGGCCGCGAGAAGTTGAGCGTGAAGGTCGGCATGTCACCGCCCAGATAGTTCACCCGGAACACCAGTTCCTCCGGCAGCTGCTCGGCGTTGCGCCACACCACGAAACCGATGCCCGGATAGGTCAACCCGTACTTGTGCCCGCTGACGTTGATGGACACCACGCGCGGCAACCGGAAGTCCCACACCAGATCCGGATGGATGAACGGCACCACGAACCCACCGCTGGCCGCGTCCACGTGCACCGGTACATCGACACCACCGTCGGCGGCCAGTGTGTCGAGGGCGGCGCAGATCTCGGCGATCGGCTCCAACTCACCGGTGTAGGTGGTGCCCAGAATCGCCACCACGCCGATCGTGTCCTCGTCGACGTGTTCGAGCACCTGCTCCGGGGTGATGACGTAGCGGCCCTCCTCCATCGGCAGATAGCGCGGTTCGACGTCGAAGTAGCGACAGAACTTCTCCCACACCACCTGCACGTTCGAGCCCATCACCAGGTTCGGGGTGCGCCCCTTCCACCCGTCGCCGCCGACACGTTGGCGCCACCGCCACTTCAGCGCCAGGCCCGCGAGCATGACGGCCTCGCTCGACCCGATCGTCGAGACGCCGATCGCACTGGACGGGTCGTCGTCGCGCAGGTCCTCGGCGTGGAAGAGGTCGGCCACCATGCAGACACAGCGCTGCTCGATGGCCGCCGTCGCCGGATACTCGTCCTTGTCGATCATGTTCTTGTCGAACGTCTCGGCCATCAGCTTCTCGGCCTCGGGGTCCATCCACGTCGTCACGAACGTCGCGAGGTTGAGCCGGGAGCTGCCGTCGAGCATCAGCTCGTCGTGAATGAACCGGTAGGCCGCCTGGGGATCCATCGCCTCGTCGGGCAACCGCAGCGACGGCACCGGCGCCATCGCCAGCCGGCCGGTGTAGGCGGGCGAGATCTGCGGGGCGCGACCATGCATGCGCGACATAATTCGGTTCCTTCCAGGTCAGATACTGCCGAGTGCGGTACGGATGTGGGCGAGGATGTGCGACGCCGACGTCGGCGCCGGGCGCGGACCCGGATCGGCGGCGGACAGGTTCGCCGCGCGCGCGTGGACGAACGCCGCCATCGCGGCGGCCTCACCGGTGGGCAGACCTGCGGCCAGCAGCGCGCCGATCATCCCGGACAGCACATCGCCGGACCCGGCGGTGGCCGCCCACGCCGCCCCCGCCGGATTCAGATAGACCGGGCCCTGCGGTTCGGCGATGACGGTGACGTTGCCCTTCAGCAGCACGGTGGCCCCGAACTGCTCGGCCAGCCGGCGGGCCGAGGCGAGCCGGTCCTCCCCGGGCGGGGACCCGGCCAGCCGGGCGAACTCCCCCGCGTGCGGGGTCAGCACCGTCGGCGCGCGACGGTCGGCGACCAGGTCCGGGTGGGCGGCCAGCAGGGTGAGCCCGTCGGCGTCGACGATCACCGGCAGGTCGGTGTCCAGCGCGAAACACAGCGCCGCGGCCCCTGCCTCGTCGGTGCCGAGGCCCGGGCCGACCACCCACGCCTGCACCCGGCCCGCCGCCGCGGCGGTCGGTGCGGCGACGACCTCCGGCCAGTGTGAAACCACTTCGGCCGCAGCACTTCCCGCGTAGCGCACCATACCGCTGGTCGCCGCGACCGCCGCTCCCGTGCACAGGATCGCCGCTCCAGGATAGGTCGACGATCCGGCCAGGATTCCGGTCACGCCCTGGGTGTACTTGTCGTCCTTCGGTCCGGGCCGCGGCCACCGGGCCCGCACGTCGGACACCTCGACACCCAGCAGATCCGACTGCGGCAGGTCCAGACCGATGTCGACGAGTTCGACGCGGCCGCACTGCCCCAGCGCGTGTACCGGTTTCAAACCGCCGAACGTCACGGTCAGTGCGGCGTGCACGTGCGGGCCGTCGGCGGCGCCGGTCTGCACGTCGATGCCGCTGGGGATGTCGACGGCCACCACCGGGATCCCCGCATCCTCGACGGCGGCGAACACTTCGGCCGCGGCCGGTCGCAGCGCACCGGAACCCGAGATACCGACGATGCCGTCGATCACCAGATCCGTTGCGTCGGGCACCTTTTGGACGACCCGTCCACCGGTCGCCCGGAAGGCGGCGAGCGCCTTCGGGTGGGCGCGGTGGGGATCGAGCAGCACCGCGGTGGCCGACGCACCGCGCCTGCGCAGGAAGGTCGCGGCCCACAGGGCGTCGCCGCCGTTGTCCCCCGAGCCGACGACCGCGCAGACCGTGCGGCCGGCCACCCCACCGGTGCGTGCGGTGAGCTCACGGGCGATCGCCGTCGCCAGCCCGAACGCCGCACGGCGCATGAGCGCGCCGTCGGGCAGGCGCTGCAGCAACGGTGCTTCCGCGTCGCGGATCGCCTCCGCGCTGTAGTAGTGCCGCATCAGCCACAGCCTACGTCGGCATGCGGCGATGACGTGGTGGTTACTCGACGATGTCGGTGGCGGCGGGTCCGAACAGACACAACGTGTCGAGGACCGGACCGGGGTCGCCCGACCAGTCCATCGCCGCCAGTTGACGCCGACTGCGACGCCCCGTCCGCCAGCGAAGGACGTCGAATCGCGAAGTCCGAAGGCGCAGTTCGTGATCGTGGAGTGTCGGGCCGCTGCGGTGCTCGCCGTCCTCGACGATCACCCGCAGTGCGACGGGTGGCTCCAGCATGTCGAGCAGTTGGTCGCAGACGTACCGCACGGCCGCGGAGTCACGCGCTCCCGGGCGGCCGAGCGCCCCGCGGATGTCGTGCTCGTGGCTGACGACGTCGCCGACCGGCGCGACCAGCCCCCGGCGGGTGGCCGATTCGCCGAGCCGCGCCGTCGCCTCCTGCCACGCGGCCAGCAGGTCTGCGGTGCCGACGTCACGGAAGCGAGCGACCTGCGCGGCTGTGTGCTCGTCGGTCGGCACTCCGGCCAGCCGCCCGTCGCACCATTCCTGCGCGACCGCCACGAGGTGTGCCACCACGTCGCGCACCGACCATCCCGGGCACGTCGGCACCGCGGTGCCCCACCCGACCTCGTCGAGTCCCGACACGACCTGCGCGGTCCGCTCCTGACACTCCCGGTACAGCCGCGCGCTGTGCTCCGCCTCAGTGGTCGGCACAGCAACCCCGCTCCTCGGCTGCACGAGGCGGCCGGGGGTCGTCGGGGTCATTCGGATCCGGGTCGCCGAACCACCGTGAGGGCTCGCGTTGTCCGTACTCGTCGTGCCAGCACCACCATTCGTACGGCGGATCCTGGGGGTAGCCCTGCGGTGAGTCCTCCCACGTCTCCTGGCGGCCGAGCGCCGTCATGTCGAGGAACGTCCAGGTGTTGACGAACGCCTCGTCGCCGCGGTCGTTGACGAAGTACGTGCGGAACACCCGGTCACCGTCGCGGATGAACGCGTTCGTGCCGTGCCACTGGTCGCACCCGAAGTCGGCGTCGAAGTCGTCGGTGATGGTGTACCAGGGGATGTCCCAGCCCATCCGCGCCTTGATCCGCTCCAGGTCGGCCTGCGACGCCCGCGAGGCGTACACCAGCGTGGTGTCACGCGCGTTGAGATGGGCGAGGTTGCCGATGTGGTCGGCCATCAGCGAGCAGCCCACGCATCCGTGGTCGGGCCAGCCGTGCACACCCGGTTCGACGAAGGCGCGGTAGACGATCAGCTGTCTGCGGCCGTCGAACAGATCCCGTAGCGTGGCCGGACCGTCCGGTCCCTCGAAGGCGTAGGACTTCTCCACCGCCATCCACGGCATCCGCCTGCGCATCGCGGCCAACGCGTCCCGCGCCCGCGTCATCTCCTTCTCCTTGACCAGCATCTCCCGGTGCGCGTCCTGCCATTCCCGCGCCGACACGATCGGTGGTGTCTTCATCGCGACCCCTTCGCCAACATTAAACATTCTTGTTGAACGTCACTGCGGTCAGCACACCACACCCGGGGCTATATAGTCAACAACATGGTTGAAGATCAGGTGCTGGACCGCGCATACGCCGCCCTCGCCGATCCCACGCGCCGCCGCCTGCTGGAGACGCTGCGCGACGGTGACGCGCGCATCACCGACCTTGCCGCGCCGCTGCCCATGACGTTCGCCGGCGTCTCGCGGCACATCGGCGTGCTGGAGTCCGCGGGGCTGGTCACCCGCGAGGTACGCGGCCGCGAACACTGGCTGTCCCTGCGGCCGGACGGCCTGACCCTGGCCGCACGGTGGATGGACGAGCAGACCGAGTTCTGGTCCACGCGGGCCGACCGGCTGGCGGAGCGACTGCGCCGCAAGCGGGGTCAGCGATGACCGAGGACGTGACCGTCAGGGTGCAGCGTGTCATGCCCGCCCCGCCCGACGAGGTGTTCGACGAATGGCTCGACCCCGAGGCGCTGACCGACTGGATGTGCCCGCACCCCACCCGGGTCGTCGACGTCGAACTCGAACCCCGCGTCGGGGGCCGCGTGCGTTTCGACGTGGACGACGTGGGCGAGCGCGTGCTGATCACAGGGCAGTTCCTCGCGATCGACCGACCACACCTTTTGCGCTTCACGTGGAGCAATTCGGACTGGCCGGATCCCACCACCGTCAGCGTCGTCGAGGTGACGTTCGCTCCCGTCGACGACGAGCGGACGCTCATGTCGATCGAGCACACCATGCTGCCCCCCACCGAATTCGAGAACTTCCACAGCGGGTGGACCCTCACCGTCGACCAGCTGGTCGAGGCGCTGTCCCGTTAGCCGTCGACGCGGTCCCAGAAGCGGTGCGCGCGTTCGGCGATCTCCTCGGGATACTCACCGCTGATCGAGTGCGACGCCTGCGCCCACACTTCGATCTCGCCGTGGCGCAGGGTTTTTCGGGCCCGATCCGCGGCACGGTCGGCGTGCAGCATCACGCTGCGCCCGGCCAGCAGCGCGAGCACCGGAATGTCGAGCGACCGCAGCTGGCTCTCGGTGATGCGTTGCGGCGCAGGAATTTCCAAGACGAAGTCCGTGGTACCCGCGTCGATCAGCCGGGCCTCCATGACCAGCCCGCTGACGTCGGCGCCGCCGGAGACCCAGCTGAGCACGCGGCGGCGGATCACGCCGGGCACACCGGGCACGGTCAGCGCCAGTGAGGCCAGCAGGATCTTCGGCGGAATCCCGTCGAAGGTCATCACCGGGTCGAGCAGCACCAGCGACGCCACCCGACCGGGCCGGCGGACCGCGAGGTTCACCGCCGCCCAGCCCCCGATCGACGTCCCCAGCACGTGCACCCGGTCGAGCCGAAGCCCGACCAGCGCCTCGTCGAGCCACCGCGCCTGATCGTCGGCGTCGGTGATCGGCACGGTCTGCACCGACATGCCGGGCTCACCCAGCAGGTCGACGGTGTAGACCGTGCGGCGGGCGAGCAGCGACGGCAGATTGGACCGGTACATCGGGGTCGGCGCGTTGCGACCGGGCAACAGCAGCACCGGTGTTGCCGGCCCCGGACCCGGGAACCGGTAGGCCCGCACCGTGCCGAAGGAGGTCGGCACGTCGAACCGTGCGTCGAACGGCGGCAGCGTCGCCATCCCGTCGCGGTACACCGCCTCGAAGTGCGCGAACGCCTCGTCGCCGCGGAAGTGACCGACGCCGTCGGCCACTACTCGACGGTGACGGACTTGGCCAGGTTGCGCGGCTTGTCGACGTCGTAGCCCCGCGCCCGCGCGACCTCGGCGGCGAACACCTGCAGCGGGATCGTCGAGAGCAACGGCTGGAACAGCGTCGTGGTCGCCGGGATCTCGAAGATGTGGTCGGCGTACGGCCGGACGGTGTCGTCGCCCTCTTCGGCGATCACGATCGTCACCGCGCCACGGGCCTGGATCTCGCGGATGTTCGACAGCAGCTTGGCGTGCAGCATCGACGCACCCTTGGGCGAGGGCATGACGACGATCACCGGCAGGTCCTCGTCGATCAGTGCGATCGGCCCGTGCTTGAGCTCACCGGCGGCGAAGCCCTCGGCGTGCATGTAGGCCAGCTCCTTGAGCTTGAGCGCACCCTCGAGCGCGACCGGATAACCGACGTGCCGGCCGAGGAACAGGATCGTCGGTTTGTCGGCGAAACGCCGTGCCAGCTCCACCATCGGGTTGAGCTGTTTGAGCACCTGGGCGACCAGGTTCGGCATCGCCTCGAGCTCCCGGTACTCCCGCGACACCTCGTCGGGGTACTTGGTGCCGCGCGCCTGCGCCAGCGCCAGCCCGACCAGATAGTTCGCCGCGATCTGGGCGAGGAACGTCTTGGTGGCCGCAACCCCGATCTCCGGTCCGGCACGCGTGTACAGCACGGCGTCGGCCTCGCGCGGGATCTGGCTGCCGTTGGTGTTGCAGATCGCCAGCACCTTGGCCTTCTGCTTCTTGGCGTGCCGCACCGCCTCGAGGGTGTCGGCGGTCTCGCCGGACTGCGAGATCGCCACCACCAGCGTGCTGCGGTCCAGTACCGGGTCGCGGTAGCGGAACTCACTGGCCAGTTCGGCCTCCACCGGTAGCCGCGTCCAGTGCTCGATCGCGTACTTGGCCAGGAGCCCCGAGTGGTATGCCGTACCGCACGCCACCACGAACACCTTGTCGATGTCGCGCAGCTCCTGATCGCTCAGCCGCTGCTCGTCGAGCACGATGCGGCCGTCGACGAAATGCCCGAGCAGGGTGTCGGACACTGCGGCGGGCTGCTCGGCGATCTCCTTGAGCATGAAGTACTCGTAGCCGCCCTTCTCGGCGGCCGACAGGTCCCAGTCGATGTGGAACTCTCGGTACTCGACGTCCTCATCGCCGTGGAAATCGCTGACGGTGTATCCGTCGGCGGTCACCACGACGGCCTGGTCCTGGCCGAGTTCGACGGCGTGGCGGGTGTGCTCGATGAACGCCGCGACATCGGAGCTGACGAACATCTCGCCGTCACCGATGCCCAGCACCAACGGGGTGGAGCGGCGCGCGGCGACGATCGTGCCCGGTTCGTCGGCGTTGGCGAACACCAGCGTGAAGTGCCCCTCCAGCCGCCGCAGCACGGCCAGCACCGACGCGGCGAAGTCGCCCGCGGTGTCGCCGTAGCGGTACTGGCGGCCGACCAGGTGGACGGCCACCTCGGTGTCGGTGTCGCTGGCGAATTCGACGCCCTCGGCCTCGAGCTCGCTCCGCAGCGGGGCGTAGTTCTCGATGATGCCGTTGTGGACGACGACGATCTTGCCGTCGGCGTCGCGGTGGGGGTGGGCGTTACGGTCAGTGGGCCGGCCGTGCGTGGCCCATCGGGTGTGGCCGAGGCCGCTACATCCGGACAGCGTCTCCGGTGCGGCGCAGTCGAGGATCTCGCCCAGATTGGCCAACCGGCCGGCACGCCGGTGCACGGTCATACCGCCGTGTCCGTCGAGCAGAGCGATACCCGCCGAGTCGTAGCCGCGGTACTCCATCCGGTGCAGCGCGTCGACCACGATGGCGCAGGCGGGACGGGGCCCGACATAGCCGACGATTCCACACATAGAGAACCAGGGTAGTGCAAGAGCCCCGCGGGCAGCGGTGAGCTACGGTCGTCACGTGGCCAGCACAAAGAAGCTGTTCAAGGCCTTGACCCGCCGCGGCCCCCATCGCGTTCTGCGCGGTGACCTGGCCTTCGCCGGGTTGCCCGGCGTGGTGTACACGCCGGAAACCGGACTGAACCTGCCCGGTGTGGCGTTCGGACACGACTGGCTGGCCAGTGGGCTGCGCTACAGCGGCACCCTCGAACACCTGGCGTCGTGGGGCATCGTGGCGGCCGCTCCGAACACCGAGACCGGGATCGCGCCGTCGGTGCTCAATCTCGCGTTCGATCTGGGCACGACGCTCGACATCATCACCGGGGTGCGGCTCGGACCCGGTCAGATCAGCGTCCATCCGGCGAAACTCGCGGTCGTCGGGCACGGTTTCGGCGGATCGGCGGCGGTCTTCACCGCGGCGGGCATGCCGGATCGACTGCAGGCGGCGGCCGCGCTCTTCCCCACCGTGTCCAGCCCGCCCGCCGAGCAGCCTGCGGCGTCGCTACAGGTCCCGGGCCTGATCCTGGCCGACCCCGGTGATCCGATGTCGCTGCGGTCCAATGCGGTCGAACTGGCTCGGGCGTGGAAGCCCGCGACATTGCGCGCGGTGCACAAGGTGACCGCGGGCGGTCTCGTCGAGGGCCGCCGGTTGGCGCGGGCGGTGAAACTGCCCGGTGCGGACAAGGGCACCCAGAAGATCGTGCGCGCGCTGCTCACCGGGTATCTGCTCAACGAACTGACCGGTGACCGGAAGTACCGCGACTTCAGCAACCCCGAAGCGCTGCTGCCGAAGACCGACGTGATGGACCCGCACTCCGACGACCCGGTGGATCTGGAGAACAAGGTCGCGGCGCTGCTGAAGCCGTAGTTCGCCCAACCAACCGGTTGGGTGTATAACCCTTTCATGCGCACTGGCATCTTCATGAGTTATGCGGGCGGCTTCCGAGAGGCCGTCGAGGACGTCGTCGAACTCGAGAAGGTCGGTGTGGACATCGCTCTGGTGGCCGAGGCCTACTCGTTCGACGCGATCAGCCAGCTCGGATATCTGGCGGCCAAGACCTCGCGCATCGAACTGGGCTCCGGCGTGGTGCCGATCTACGTGCGCACCCCCTCACTGCTGGCGATGACGGCGGCGGGGCTGGACTACGTCTCCGACGGCCGCTTCCGGCTCGGCATCGGCACGTCGGGACCGCAGGTGATGGAGGGCTTCCACGGCGTCCCGTTCGACGCGCCGCTGGGCCGCACCCGCGAGGTGGTCGAGATCTGCCGGAAGGTGTGGCGGCGCGAGAACGTCGAGTTCGACGGCAAGCACTACCAGATCCCGCTGCCCGCCGACCGGGGAACCGGGCTGGGCAAACCCCTTCATCTGATCAATCACCCTGTGCGCGAACGCATTCCGATCACCATCGCGGCACTCGGACCCAAGAACGTCGAGTTGACCGCCGAGATCGCCGAGGGCTGGCAGCCGGTGTTCTTCCACCCGGAACGCGCCGACGAGGCATGGGGTGACGCGTTGCGCGCGGGCCTGGCCAAGCGCGATCCGGAGCTCGGGCCGCTGGACGTCATGGTGAGCGCGGCGCTGGCCGTCGGCGACGACGTCGACGACCGCCTGGCGTGGGTGAAACCCCAACTCGCGCTGTACATCGGCGGAATGGGTGCGCGCGGCAAGAACTTCTACCACAACCTCGCAACGCGGTACGGCTTCGGCGACGTGGCCGACACGATCCAGGATCTCTACCTGGCCGGCAGCAAGGCCGAGGCGATCGACGCGGTGCCCGACGAACTCGTGCGCTCGGTGTCGTTGATCGGGCCGAAGGGCTTCGTCAAGGAGCGGTTGGCCGCCTACGCCGAGGCCGGCGCCACCACCCTGCTGCTGCAGCCGGTCACCGCCGACCGCCGCGAATCCGTGCGCTACGTCGAGGAACTGCACGCGCTGCTGCCCTGAGCCCCCGCTCGCGGTGGAGCCGGCTATTCGCCGACCTGGGGCACCTGGTCGGCGGCGATCTCACACGGTGTCGCCGAGGCCGGTGCGGGCGCAACAGGTGCGGCCAACGGCGCGGCCGGGGTCGACGTGGGTGTCGGCGCCTCGGGCGGGGACACCGGCTCGGGTTCCGGAGGCGGCGCCGGCTCCGTGGGCGGCACCGGCTCCGTCGGCTCGGGCTCCTGTCCCTCTTCGGTTTCTTCGGTGTCTTCGTCTTCGGTGTCCTCGTCTCCGGCGTCCTCGTCTTCGGTGTCTTCGTCTCCGGTGTCCTCGTCTTCCTCGGAGTCGTCTCCCTCGTCCGGTTCCTCGGCGTCCTCGTCCACCTCCAGATCTTCGGGGTCGTCGGGGTCGGGTAGCTCCCCCAGCGCATCCCCGACGGTCGGCATCAGTCCGCCGAGCACCTCGCCGAGCTGCTGACCGAGCCCGCCGAACCCGGACAGACCCGAAGCACCCGAACCCAGATCCGGCAGTGCCCCGGCCGCCCCTGCCGACGGAGTCGGCGGCGTGGGCGCCGTCGCCCGGGGCGACGCGGCCGCGGGATCGGTTCCCGGCACGGCCGGTGATCCGGGCGCCGACGTCGGCGCTCCGGACCACGATCCGGGCGCTGCCCACGACGCCTCAACCGGTGCTGCCGACGGGAAACCAACGGGCGCAATGCTTTTCACCGCGGCGGTGGCGGCGTCGAAGCGCTGGGCGATCGCCTCGCCCGCCCTCTCCATGGCCGCCACCCACTCCCCGCGGACGTCTCGTTCGACGAACGGCGCGACGTGGGCGTCGACGAGTTCGCTGGCCGATGCCCGGTCCCCCACACCGGTGGTGACCGTCTCCGCGGCCGCCCGCCACTGCCCGCGCACCCCGTCGGTGCGCGCGTCGACCTCCTCGGCGGCCGCGACCTTCGCGTCGACGATCCGCCACAGCTCGTCCCGCAACGCGCCCACCTGCTCGGCCGCGGCGGACAGTGCCGTCACCACCTCCGCCGACGCGGCACTGTGCCGGCGCAGGAACTCGGCCGCGGCGTCCGCCCCCGCTCCGGTCCACGCCGCGCTCAACGCATTCAACTGTGACTCCTGCAGCTGCTGGGCCTCTCGCACCGCCGCCACCGCCGCGGTCAGGGCGGCGTGATCGGCGTCGAGCGCATGCAGGTCGAGCCCGGTCTCACTGCCGTACGCCTGCTCCACGCGGTCGGTCAGACCGTGACCGCAGGTGCCGAGCGCCTGACACGCCTCGGCATAACGTGCGAGATCGTCGACGGCCGGCCACCCCTCGGCCAAGCGGGCCGCGACGTCGAAGGTGCCCGCCACGGGTCACCGCACCCGGGCCGCTGCATCGGTGTCGGCCTCGGCGTAGCGCGCGGCCGACGCCCGCAGTGCCGCCGCGATGTCCGTCGCCGAACGCGCCCAGCTGTTCAGCGCCGCCACGACGTCCTCGACGGCGGCCCGCAGCGCATCGCCGTGCGCGACGTACCCGCGGCCGGCGGTGGCACCGTCGAACGACAACGTCGCAAGGTGCGTCCGCACGGCGGTGTCGACGATGCTCGCCGCGGCGTCGTACCGGCCGGCGATGCCGACGAGTCCCGCACCGTCTACGCGGGTGGCGTGAGCTGCTCCCATGCCAGATAGGACGCGGCGCGACGCGAGCCGGTTCCCGGCGTCAGCGTTGTTCGCTCACCGATTCGGCCACCCGGACAGCCAACTGCCGAGCCGTGTCCTCGTCGGCCGCCTCCACCATCACCCGGACCACCTGTTCGGTTCCGGAGGGCCGCAACAGGATTCGACCGGTATCGCCGAGCGCGGCCTCGGCCTCGGCGACCGCGGTCTGCACCGACGGCGCCTGTGCCACGGTCGCCTTGTCCGCGACCTCGACGTTGATCAGCACCTGCGGCAGGGTCTGCATGGGTTCGGCCAGCGCGGCCAGCGACTTGCGGGTCTGCGCCATCCGCGACATCAACCGCAGACCCGTCAGGATGCCGTCACCCGTGGTGCCCAGCGAGGGCATGACGATGTGACCGGACTGTTCGCCGCCCAGCGCGAACGACCCGGCCCGCAGCTCCTCGAGCACGTACCGGTCACCGACGCTGGTGGTGCGCACCTCGATACCCGCACTGCGCATCGCCAGGTGCAGGCCGAGATTGCTCATCACCGTCGCGACCAGGGTGTCGCCGGCCAGTTCGCCGGCTTCCTTCATGGCCAGCGCGAGGACGACCATGATGGCGTCGCCGTCGATCACCCGGCCGTTGGCGTCGACGGCGAGGCAGCGGTCCGCGTCGCCGTCGTGCGCCAGTCCCAGATCGGCGCCGTAGGACACCACCGCGGCCTGCAAGGTCTCCATGTGCGTCGAGCCGCAGCCGTCGTTGATGTTGAGGCCGTCGGGATCGGCGTTGATGGTCAGCACGTTGGCGCCGGCCGCGCGGTAGGCCATCGGTGCGGCCGCCGAGGCGGCGCCGTGGGCGCAGTCGACCACGACCGTCAGGGTGTCGAGGCGGGTGGTGACGGCCTTGCCTACGTGGCGAAGGTAGCGGTCGAGCGCATCGGCGGCGTCGACCACGCGGCCGATGCCCGCTCCGACCGGCCGCTGACCCGGGCCCTGCTGGACCAGTTCGGCGATGCGGTCCTCGGTGGCATCGTCGAGCTTGTGCCCGCCCGGACCGAAGATCTTGATCCCGTTGTCCGGCATCGGGTTGTGCGATGCGGAGATCATCACGCCGAAGTCGGCGTCGTAGGCGCTGGTGAGGTAGGCGACCGCCGGCGTGGGCAGGACACCGACGCGCAGGGCGTCGACACCCTCGCTGGTCAGGCCGGCGATGACGGCGGCCTCCAGCATCTCGCCGCTGGCGCGGGGATCGCGGCCCACGACCGCCACCCTGCGCCGGGGGTCACCGCCGGCGCTCAGCCGCCGTGCGGCCGCCGAACCGAGCGCCAGCGCGAGTTCAGCGGTCAGATCGCGGTTGGCGACCCCGCGCACGCCGTCGGTGCCGAACAGTCGAGCCATGCCGACAAACTTCTCACACATGGCTGCCGTGGAGCCAACTCCGCCCCGAACGACGCACCGCCCGCATCCGGGTGGATGCGGGCGGTGGTGAGGACGATCGAGTTATCCGATCGGCGCGGTGTCGGCCGGGGCGGTCTCGCCGGACTCACCCTCAGCCGGGAGCTGCACGTCGTCCGTGCCGCCCGGGGTGACCGCGGGAGCCTCGGCGGCGGGCGCCTCGGCGGCGGCGGGCACGGTGTTCGTGATGGCGAGCGCGCCACCCGGGAGACCGTCGCACACGGTCTGGTCGGTGCCCTCGGTGTCGACCTGCTCGGCCAGCGCGGCCACGTCCGAGGTCGCGGTGCCGCAGATCGCACCGGCCGCGGTGGCCGCCGTCTCGGCGTCCACGGCCTCGAGGATCGCGGTGTTGCCGACCGCGACGGTGACGAGGCCGTCAGGGGTGTCGGCCGGCTGTGCGTGGGCCAGGCCGAGACCCGCGGTCAACAGCAGCCCGCCACCCAGGATGGTGCCGGCAGCGGCGTTCTTCATGATCGTGTTCATGGGATTGCTCCTTTTCAGTCACGAAGCCACGGCCCGGTTCGGTACGAGTGACTGACTCGCCCCCGGAGGCGGAAGGTCCGCCGACGCAAGGCGCCCGTGCTTCGATCCGAGGGTTTCGCAACCCGGCCGCCGAATTCAACCGAGGACCGCGATTTCCGCCGATTCGGAACGACGGTCTAAGTAACTGCGCCGCGACATGTTCTCCGCCGATTCGCAGCGCATCTCCGAAAAAGAACCCCAGCCGATCTTTAACTCGATCGACAGTGTGCGACGGCTCACAAAACACGAATCGCCGGGCACATCGTGGATGTGCCCGGCGACTCGGGGAAACGATCAGCGCTTGCTGTACTGAGGCGCCTTACGGGCCTTCTTCAGGCCGTACTTCTTGCGCTCGATGGCACGCGGGTCGCGGGTGAGGAACCCGGCCTTCTTGAGCGCCGGCCGGTCCTCGGGCTGCACCAGGATCAGCGCACGGGCGAGGGCGAGGCGCAGCGCGCCGGCCTGCCCGGAGGGTCCACCGCCGTCGAGGTGCGCGTACACGTCGAAGCTGTCCAGCCGGTCGACGGTCACCAGGGGCGCCTTGATGAGCTGCTGGTGCACCTTGTTGGGGAAGTAGTCCTCCAGCGTGCGGCCGTCCAGGATGAACTTGCCGGTGCCGGGCACCAGACGCACCCGCACCACGGCCTCCTTGCGGCGGCCGACGGTCTGGATCGGGCGGTCGATGTAGACCGGCTCACGGGGCTCGACGTCGGCGGTGAAGTCCTCGGTCGTCGTTTCGACGGCTTCGGTTCCAGTCGGCTCTGTCATTGCGCCACCTGCTTGATCTCGAACGGAATCGGCTGCTGCGCGGCGTGCGGATGGTTCGGACCCGCGTACACCTTGAGCTTCTTCTGCACCTGACGGCTGAGCTTGTTGTGCGGCAGCATGCCGACGATCGCGTTCTCCACGACCCGGGTCGGATGCTTGATCAGCAGCTCACCGATGGTGCGCCGACGCAGACCGCCGGGGTAACCCGAGTGGCGGTAGGCGTACTTGGTGTTGAGCTTGTCGCCGCTGAGGGCGATCTTCTCGGCGTTGATGACGATGACGAAATCGCCACCGTCGACATTGGGTGCGAATGTCGGCTTGTGCTTGCCGCGCAGCAGCTTGGCTGCTTCGACGGCGAGCCGGCCGAGCACCACGTCGGTGGCGTCGATGACGTACCACGAGCGCGTGGTGTCACCCGCCTTCGGCGTGTATGTAGGCACAGTGCTTACCCTTCTCATCTCGGGTTTTACCCCGCATCGGACCCCGGTCGCCCGGGTGACGGTCTGGCGTGGCGGAGGTGTGTCCCGGCGACCGACGTTGACCCGGGGACCCGCGTTACCTGACGGCACCGCACGCCAACGAGGCAGCTTACCCGCGCGCGTCGTCGCAGGTCAAAACGCAGAACTGTGCGGTCCCGCGGGCTCCCCTCCCGACGGGACCGCACAGGGTCTGCGGCGGGGGTGTCACCACCCCCAGGCGTTGGCGGCGCTGCGATCGGTCGCCGCGACGTCGTCGGCTCCGTCACGCACCGCGGCACCCAGGCTGAACAGGATCTCGTTGAGCGCTGCGGCCGCCTGGTCCCACCGCAACTGCTCGGCGCGGTAGGCCTCGGCGGCATGCCGGGTCCACACCTGCTGCAGCGGGGCGATCTGGGCTCGCAGTTCGTCGAGAGCGGCGTTGAGCCGACCGTGCGTGGCGTGGATCTCCTGGCGCACGGTGTACTCGATCTGGTCGAAGTCGTAGGACAGAACGTGGTCCATGGTGTCTCCCATTCTCGCTGCTACAGGGTGGTGCCGATGGCACCGATCTGGTGGGAATGGCCGTCGGCCGCGGCGAGCAGCGTCTGCTGGTTGCTGCGCATCGTCTCGGCGATCCGCTGCAGGGCGGTGTGCAACTTCACCGATTCGCCGTTCCAGCGGTCCACCACCTCACGGAATCGGACGGCCGCCGCACCACCCCACACCGACGGCGGCACACTGGTAATCCGGCCGATGAACGCCTGCAGCATCGCCCGGATCTCTTCGTTGCGGGCGTCGATCGCACCGGCGACAGAGCCCATGAGCTCGAAGTCGGTGTTGAGCGCCCCGCCCGTCGGTGTCGTCATCGAGTGGCTTCCCTTCTGCTGTGTGCGATATGAGTTTTGACGCCGCCGAGGATGATCCGGTTCCGCTGTGGTGCATCTTTTTTCAGAACACCGCGTGCGCCGAGTGCACAGCTGCCTCACACGCCGCGCGCACCGCGTCGGCGCGTCCTGGTGGACTCTGGCAGCCGATGGCGATGCGCAACGGCCCGTCGGCCAGCACAGCCCACTCGGTCTGGTGCTTGGCGCGACGCTCCCGGTAGGTCGCGGCCGCGCGCCCGCCCCGTTGGTCGGCGGCGCGGAAGTCGGTGAACACCTGACCGTCTTCGGTCTGAAGTGCGTCGCGCAATGCATCGGCCACCTGCTCGAGCGTTTGCGGTCTCGGCAACACCGATTGGGTGACGTGCAGTGCGACGGCCGGATCGGAGGGTGAGGTGATCTGCACACGCGCCGATCCGGCGCCCTCGGTGATGCGGTGGGCTGTCCAGAGCGCAGGGACCACGACGCCGACGCGACCTTCCACCAGAAGCGCCGTCGGTTCGCCCGGGGCGGGCGCGGTGTCGCGGGTGACCGCCGCCGCGCCGAGACACACCGCGGCGAGCAGCGCTCCGGCCAGCACGGGCGCCCACCGCCGGGGGCGCTGCGGCGCCGCGGCAGTGGGCTCCCGCGTCGGCGCGGGTATCCGCGTCACGCTGACTCCCCGATCGCGCAGTGCGGCCACGATGGCCGAGACCAGCGCATCGCCGCCGACAAGCGGCGGCAGGTCCACGAATACCTCTACAGCGCACGGGAGTTCGCGCAGTACGGCGGCACACGTGGCGTCGTCGCCGCACCGGGTGATCGTGCAGATGCCTGTCGTGACGACGGCGACGTGGTCGGCCGCGATCTCCACCACGGCGGCGCGGTCGCCGCCGAACAGTTCGGCCCGGGTGGCGACGGTCGCGGTCCGGTCGACGTCGTGTGCCGACGCCAGCAGCGAGCCCACCCTGCGACCGCTCCACCAACTCGGATGGACCACGGTGAGCGGGGCGTCGCCGGACCCGGCGGCCGACCGAATCAGATCGGCGATGACGCTGCGCACCGCCACCGGCCGGTCGTCGACGAGCATCACCGTGTCGTCGATGGATTCGACTGCCACTTCGGCCAATTCGTCGTCGACGGAACCCGGGCCGCGGATCGTGGTGGGCCCCACCTCGACGACGGTCACGGCGGATCGGTCCACGCCACCTGGACCAGCCGGTCGGGAGCGCCCCGGGTGATCAGCGTCGCCCGCCCGGGCGCCAGCACGCTGGGCCGTACCGATCCCAGTAGGACACCCTCCTCGGGCCCGGCGCTCATCATCAGCCCCATCGCGCCCAGGTCTCGCAACCGTGCGAGCAGGGGGTCGAACATCGCCCGCGCCGCCCCGCCGGAGCGGCGGGCCACGATCACATGCAGGCCGACGTCGCGGGAGTGCGGCAGGTACGCGAGCAACGGCGTCAACGTGGTGCCGCCGGCCACCAGGTCGTAGTCGTCGATGACGACGTAGATCTCCGGACCCGACCACCATGTCCGGGCCCGCAGCTGCTGCTGGGTCACACCGGCGCCGGGCATCCGTGCCGCCAGGCGTTCGACCACTGCGGGCACCGAAGCGGCCAGGCCCGACTCGGCCATCACATAGCCCGCGAGATGGTCGGACTCGACGACGCCGAGCAGGGTCCGGCGGAAGTCGACGATGAGCAGCTGCACCGCATCCGGGGGGCAGCTCGCGACCAGACCGGTACACAGGGTGCGCAGCGCGGCGGTCTTACCGCACTCGACGTCCCCGAGCACGACGAGATGCGGCTGCATCGCGAAATCCACTGTGGCCGAACGTCGATCCTCACCCAAGCCGAGGATCACCCTGGTGGCCGACTCGTCGCCGGCGACGTCGTGGCGGCGGACGAGCGCGGGGAGCGCGGCGATCGGGGGTGCACTGCGGTGCCCGTACCGGGTCCGCAGCGTATCCGCGGCGGCGGTCAGCGCCGCCCCCAACCCGTCGACGCTCGGCACACCGTCCAGTCGCGGCAGCGCGATCACCGTCTGCCGCCCCTCACGGGTGAGGCCGCGCCCGGGTGGGCCGTCGGTGAGCTGGCGGGCCCGCTTGCGGTCCATCTCGGACTCGGCGGGCTCCCCCAACCGCAGCTCGATGCGGGTGCCGAGCTGATCCTTCAGCGCGGGACGCAGATCGGCCCACCGCGACGCGCTCAGCACGACGTGTACGCCGTAGGACAACCCCTGGACGGCAAGCGCGGTGATCGCCGGCTCCAGGTGCTCGAAGTCGCGCCGCAGCACCGCCCATCCGTCGACGACCAGGAACACCTCGCCGTAGGGGTCGCTCTCGAAATCGGGGTCGCCCGCCGCGCGGCGCCGACGGTACTCCGCGATCGACTCGATACCGCTCCGGCGGAAGCGCGCTTCCCGGGTCCGCACCAGCGATTCGCATTCGCCGACGATCCGCCGGATCAGTTCGGCGTCCTGCCGCCCCGCGACCGCGCCCGTGTGCGGCAGCTCCCCCATCGCGGCCAGCGCACCGCCGCCGAGATCGAGGCAGTAGAACTGCACCGCGCCAGGGTCGTTGGTGGCGGCCAGTGCGAGCACCAGGGTGCGCAACGCCGTCGATTTGCCCGAGCGCGGACCGCCGACCACGGCGACGTTGCCCGCCGCGCCACCGAGGGCGACGGTGAACAGTTCGCGCCGCTGCTCGAAGGGACAGTCCACCAGACCGATCGGCACGCTCAGCGGGGCGGCGCCGTCGGTGGGAGCCCGTGAGAGCACCGCATCCAGTGCCGGCGGCCCACTCAACGGCGGCAGCCACACCCGATGTGCGGGGGTGCCGTGACCGGCCAGTCGGCCCACCACTGTGTCGAGCACGGTCGGCGCGCAGACATCGGCCTGCGGCGCGGGCTCGTCCGGTTCGTCGGCGACAGCGGTGAACAGTCGCGGTCCGGACGGTTCATCCGGTGCTGTCGCGCGTGGGCCGGTCACCGGTCCTGAGACGAACGCCGCACGGAACCGCGTCATGTCACCGGATGCGGTCTTGAGATATCCCACGCCCGGCGTGCTGGGCAGTTCGTGCGCATCACCCACACCCAGGACCGCCCGCGATTCACCGGCCGAGAACGTCTTGAGGCAGATCCGGTAGGACAGGTGGGTGTCCAGTCCGCGCAGCCTGCCCTCGTCGAGGCGCTGACTGGCCAGCAGAAGATGCATGCCCAGCGAACGGCCGACCCGACCGATGGCGAGGAACAGTTCGGCGAAATCGGGATGCTGGGTGAGCAATTCGGAGAATTCGTCGACGACGATCACCAGCACCGGCAGGGCGGGCAGATCGCTCCGCGACGACCGCGCGCGCCGATATCCGCCGATGTGGGCCACGTTGCCGGCCGCCCGTAACAGCTGCTGCCTGCGGTGCATCTCACCTGCGAGCGCGTCGCGCATGCGGGCGACCAGATGCGACTCCTCGTCGAGGTTGGTGATCACCGCCGACACGTGCGCGGCGCCCTCGAGCCCGAGAAACGTCGCGCCGCCTTTGAAGTCGACGAGGATGAGGTTCAACGAGTCCGGCGGGTGTGAGGCGATCAGCCCGAGGGTGAGTGTGCGCAGCAGCTCGGATTTGCCCGACCCGGTGGCCCCGACACACAGTCCATGCGGTCCCATTCCGTGCTCGGCCGCCTCCTTCAGATCGAGCTCAACGGGAGTCCCGTTGTCCGCCAACCCGATCGGTACTCGCAGGAACTGCGCGGGAGTGCGCGGTCGCCACACGACGGTGGCGTCGATCCGCGCCGGATCGGCGATGGCGAGCAGATCCTGCCAGTGACGGCGCGCCGCGGGGGCCGGCGCCTCGTCCATCGCGGCGGTACAGCCGGCCAACCGTCTGGCACACGCCGCGGCCTGTGCGCCGCAGAGCCCGTCGGGGACACCGGTCCGTTGCCCTCCGGATCGGTCCGAGATCACCAGCCGGCCGGAGTCGACGCGCACCGTCACATCGGCGTCCTCGGCCTCGCCGACACACAGCACCGTCACGCCCGGCCGATGAGGCGGTGGAGGCGCACCGTCGGCGATGAGCAGCACGTGGTTCGCGGAGGACCGATGGTGGGGCAGCCACTTCACCCAGTCCCACGCGCCCGGATCCGCACCGGCCGACCGCACCGCGACGTGCGTGGGATCGTGCAGTGTCGCCAGCTGGCACACCGCCGCCCTGACGGCATCCCGCACGGCCGCACCGTCGCCGACGAAACAGATCAGCGCGGGTCCGATGAGGTTCACGGTCAGCGGCAGACCGTCCACCGAGGATCGGTCCCGGACCAGTGCGCGCGCCGCCTCCGTCGTCACCGGGTCCGCGTCGTCGCTGCCGTCGGTCTCGCGAACGACCAACTGGACGATCGTCGGCCCGCGCCCGACACCCACACGCACCGAACCGAATTCGTCGTCGTCGGCGGTGCGTTCCCACATTCGCTGGCCGCCGGCGAGGGTCCACAGCGTCCGCGGGTCGGGATGCCGGTGATGTTCGTCGTCGTACTGGCTGCGCGCGGTGCCGGTGACGGCGCGGTCGACACCGTCGAGGTAGCGAAGATAGTCCCGCCGGTTGCGGTCGACCTCGGCCCCGCGCTGCGCACCGCGGGCGCCGAACACGAGGGTGCCGACCGTCGACAGCACCATCATCACGGGGAACAGGCCGAACATCGGGCTGCGCGACTGGCCCGTCCCGGAGCTGAAGTACAGCACCATCATCCCGCCTGCGGCGATCAGCATCGCGAACGGCATCAACCGCGCCAGCGGGTGCCCACCCACCTGCCGGGGCACCGCCGGTGGCGGATCGAGGGTGAACTCCCCCGCACGGGGCATGCGATCCACGAGGTCCATCGGTGTTTGGACGCCGGGCGGCGCCCCTCGGTTCCCTGTCCACAGGATCGGAATTCCGTGCATTTCGCTGTCGGGCCGCGCGGTTACGGTGGCCGGGTCACGAGTCGAACGGGGGAAGCGATGTCAGCCAACGTATGTCACGTCTCGGTGCACGCCGACACCGATTCCGGTCCGGTGGATCTCGTTCTGCCGGCCGGGCTTCCGGTGGCATCGCTGCTGCCGGATATCGTCGAGTTGGTGGCGGCCGGCTCCGACGACATCCGCGGGCGGTGGCAGCTGGCCACGGTGTGCGGCACGGTGCTCGACGAGTCGATCGCATTGCGGGAGCAGGGAATCGGCGACGGAGATCTGCTTCTCCTGAGCCCGGCACAGCCGCGGGTGCCCACGTTCGCGCGCGCCGACCTCGTGACGGCCGTGCTGACGACGGCACCGACGCCGGGAGACACCCGGGCACTCCGGGTGACCGCCGGGTTGGTGGCCGCATCGGCGGGGATCGCCGCCTCTGTCGCGGGACGGGGTGGCGCGACGGCATCGCTGCTCAGCGCGGCCGCACTGTTGTGCGTGGTCGCCGGCGCGACCGTCGTCACGTCGCGCACCGGCCGTGGGTCGTGCGTGTGCGATCCGCTCGCCTGCCTGACCGTCCTGACGGCCGCGCTGTGCGGTGCCCTGGTGGTTCCCGGACCGCTGCACGCCGCGCATGCCCTGCTGGCCACCGCGGTCGCCGCGGCCGTGGGCCTCGCGCTCCTGCGCATCGGCGTCGGAGCGCCGACCGCCTCGACGGCGTTTGCCTGCGGTGGGCTGCTGGGCGCGGCGGCGTTGTCGGGTGCGGTGCTGTGGGATCTGCCCGCTCACACCGTCGGCGTGACGGCGGCACTGCTCGGGCTCGGTGCGTTGAGCCTGGCACCCCGACTGTCGGTGGTGATGAGCGGGCTGGCTCCGGCCCCGTCGCTGGCCGACGAACCGCACCCCGATGCGGACCGGCGGGCGCGCGCCGGACACCGGGCGCTCGTCGGCCTCGTCATCGGCGCCTCCGCCACCGTGGGAGTCGGCGCCGCGGTCGTGGCCGTGGGCTCCCTGCGCGGCCCTGGGCACTGGCTGCCCGATGCCGCGTTCTGCGCCGTCGTCGGTTCGGCGCTGGTGCTGCGGGCCCGGTGCTACGCCGCGGGCCGGTGCCGATGGGCGCTGGTGGCCTCCGGAACATGTTCGCTGACTGCGGGATTCGTGGTCCTGGTGGCGCACTACGGCCACTGGGCGGCGGCGCTCGCCGTCTGTGCCGGTGTCGCGGTGATCGCACGCGAGGCACCGGAGGAACGCTCTCCGGTCGCGTCCCGAGCGCTGGAGGTCGTCGAGTACGCGGTCCTGGCCGCGGTCGTGCCCGTCGGCTGTGCGGCGCTCGACGTGTTCAACCTCGCGCGCACCGCGAGCCTGATGTGACCACCCGGCTGGCGGCGAGCGCGCTCACCGGGGTCGTCGTGGCGGCGGTGCCGTTGGCCACCGCGCCTCCGGTGTCGGCGGTGACTCCTCCCCCGGTCGACGAGTCGTTCCTGCCTGCCGCCGGTCCGCCCGCCCCGCCTCAGCGCACGACGCAGCGTTCGGAGTGTGCGGGTGCCGTCCGGCGTGGTGCCGGCGATCCGCCGACGAGCCGGTCGCAGCTCGACATGCTCGACCTGCCGCAGGTCTGGCCGCTCACCCGCGGTGCGGGTCAGACCGTCGCCGTCGTCGACACCGGGGTGTCCCGGCACCGGCTGCTGCCCCGGCTGATCGCCGGCGGTGACTACGTGTCGACCGGCGACGGCACCGACGACTGCGACGGCCACGGCACGCTGGTCGCCGGGATCATCGCCGCCACAGGCGATTTCAGCGGGGTGGCGCCGGACGCCGCGGTGCTGGGCATCCGGCAGTCGAGCACCAGGTTCGGACCGGCCGACGAGCCGGGCGCCGGCGGCTACGGCGACGTGCGGACGCTGGCGCAAGCGGTGCGCGCCGCGGCCGATCTCGGTGCGACGGTGATCAACGTGTCGTCGGTGGCGTGTCTGGCGGCGGCCGACGCCCTCGACGACCGCGCGCTGGGCGCCGCGCTGTCCTACGCCGTCGACGTGCGCAACGCGGTCGTCGTCACCGCGGCGGGCAACGTGGGCGGATCGGGTCAGTGCCCGACGCAGAACCCCGTACAGGCAGGCCGACCAGATTGGCAGACAGTGGCGTCCGTCGCGAGCCCCGCCTGGTACGACGACCTGGTGCTCACGGTCGGATCGGTGACCGCCGACGGCGCCCCGTCGTCGTTCAGCCTCGCCGGGCCGTGGGTGGACGTCGCCGCGCCCGGTGAGGGCGTGGTCTCGCTGGACCCGGACGGGGACGGACTCGTCGACGCGCTGCCCGCCGCGCACGGCACGGCGCCGATCAGCGGGACCAGCTACGCCGCGCCGGTGGTCTCCGGCGTGGCTGCGCTGGTCCGCGCACGCTGGCCGCAGCTGACCGCCCGCCAGGTGATGCAGCGCATCGAGGACAGCGCGCACCGGCCGCCGGGCGGGTGGGACCCGGCCGTCGGGCACGGTGTCGTCGACGTCGCGGCCGCGGTCAGCGGCGGCACCCCGGCCGAGGCGTCGGGCGGACCGGTGCGGCGGGTGGCGGTACCGCCGGACGCTCCCGACGATCCGCGACCGCGCCGTATCGCGTTGGCCGGGGCGGGGGTGTGTATCGCGGTCGCCGTCCTCGTCGCGTCATGGCGTCGGCGCGGGCGCGCCGACGGAGTCACGCACGACTGAGGCTGCGGCCCGGCTCAGCTCGGGCCCGCGGGGCAGCCGGGCGAGCACCGGCCACGGTGCGGGCACCGGAGCCCCCGCGATGCCGAGGTCCCGGGCGGTGTCGTCGTCGGGGACTCCGAACACCACACCGAGGTCGGTCATCAGCCAGCGCGGCTGGGCGTCTCCGCCGGCTCCGGTGACGCCGACCGGCCGGGCGTACACGCTGCGTCCCGCGGGCATCACCACCGCGTCGACGTTCGGCCCCGCGGCGTCGGCCTGCGCCAGCTCGACGCCGGCGGACCGCCGCAGCAGGGCCGCACCGTCGAGCAGCGTCGTCGTCACGTCACCGGTCGCCATCCAGTGGGCGCAGAGCACCGCCGGGTCGGCGATCGACACGTGGTCGGGATGGGTGGCGACAGGAAGTGTGTCCACGACGCCGGCGGCCGCGACCGCGTCCGGCGCGACGGTCGGGATGTCGCCGGTCGGCTGCGTCACGCTGAAGCGGATCAGATCGGCGGTGACCTCCCCGATCCGCTGGACGCCGTCGGCCAGTACGACGTAGTACTCGGTGGCGTCGGCACGCGGCAACCGCACGACCGTGCCCACGGGATGGCCTGCCAGGGCACCTCGGGCGCCGGAGGCGGGCACCGTCGGAGCCGCGATCGGCGGGCTCTCGGGCAGCGCGTCGAGCAGCGTGCGCGACACCGGCCGCGGTGTCACGCCGTCGAGCCGTAGCGCGCGCACGACCGCGGTGTCACGCAGATCCACCGCGGCCCGGCGACCGCCGGCCAACAGGTAGGTCACCGCGGGTCCCTCGGATCGCGCGGTGACGAGCACGGCGTCGTCGGGTGCCACGGCCCCCGGCGGAGACGGACCGACGATGACGGTCGTCGACGCGTCGGTGTCGCAGACGGTCCAGCCGGTGTCCTCGCGCGACATCGCCGGACCGATGCTCGCCGGCGCCCCCGGGATTCCGACCTGGGGTCCGCGCCTGGCCTCGGCCAGTGCTTCGGCGGCGACGGTGCGGGGTTCGGCGGCGTCCCCGACGATCAGGCGCGCCGACGCCAGGTTCGGCACCGGGTGCAGGGTGTCGTCGATCCGCACGTAGAGGGCGCCGGACTGTCGGTCGGCCACGACCGCGGCGTCGGCGAGTCCGGCCTGCGGGCGCAGCACCGCCAGCACCGCGCACCCGGCGAGCACGATCGCGGCCAGCACCGCACCCGCGACGAGCGCGATCGACTGACCCCGCAACGGATCGTCGAGCATGCGGACGTCCGCGCGGACCAGCGCGTGCTCCGTCCGGCGCATCAGGAATCGATACCCGCTGACCTGCAGTCGAGTGGTCGGTCGTCCCATCTCCACCCCCGTGGGGAGCCTAACCGCGCCGGGCTCCCCCACCCGACGCTGATTTCACGTCGCGCGTCGGTGGGCGGGCATACAGTGTGGGAAGCGGTGGGAGGTATCCGAGATGTTCCAGGCGGTGCGGCAGTATTGGCGCCAGCCGGAGCATTTCTACTGGCTCACCTCGTTCTTGGCCGCGCGCGAGGCGCAGTCGGCGACCTGCCGGCTGATCGCGATGTTCGTCACGACCCTGGGGCTGGTGCCGCTGGCGATGCAGTGGAGCGACGCCGGCCCGCACACCGTACTCGGCCGTTGGGTCGGCGCGGTCGTTACCGCGAGCTGTCTGGCGATGGCGGCGCTGTGGCTGCGCCGCCGGTGGCCCTCACGACGGCAGTCCGGTCTGTTCGTGCTGGTGACGGCGGTCAACATCGCCGCGGGCTGCCTGATCATGTCCGACCCCGAGGCCGGACTGCTGCTCGCGACCGGGTTCGCGGTGCTCGGTGCCTACGTGGCGTTGTTCCACACCGCCCGTTACATCGTGCTGGTGTTCGCGCTGGCCGAGTTCACCGCGATCGTGCTCGCGTTCCGGCTCGCGGAGACCGCGGATACGGTGTGGGCGGTGACGTCGCTGGCGATCGCCCTGACGGTGACGGTGGCGGTGCCGTTCGCATGTCACCTCCTGCTCTACGCCATCGACATCGACGTGGACAACGCCGACATCGACCCGCTGACCGGGTTGCTGAACCGGGAGGCGTTCTACCGCGCCGCCGGGCTTGTGGTCGCCCGCAGCCGTGACGACGATCAGCGGCTGGTGCTGGTGGTGATCAGCCTCGACAACATGCGACTGCTGGCGGAGACCGACGGGGAACTGGCGTGTGAACGGGCCCGGGTGTCGATCGGCCAGACCCTGCGGGAGACGACACGGCACAACGCGTTCGTCGCCCACACCGGTGACGACGAGTACCTGATCGCCGACACGTTCGCCACGCCGGATTCGTTCCCGTTGGTGGAGCGGGTACGCAAGGCCATCGCGGCCACGCCGCCTCGGGTGACGGCGAGTATGGGGGTGGTGAGCACCCCGATGCGCGGGCTGGGCGACTGTCCGCCGTCGGATCTGCTCGACGAGCTGATCACCATCGCGACCATGGCGATGTACGACGCCCGCCGTGCTGGTGGCAATCAGGCACGCTACGTCTCGTGTGACCGCCCGGCGGTCCTCGACCACGTCCGCCGGTTCAGCACCGACGACGACAACTAGGAATCAGCTAGGAGTCCTTGGAGCGCCGCTCACGGTAGGCCGCCACGTGTTGGCGGTTACCGCAGTTTCCGGTGTCGCAGAACATCCGGGACCGGTTGCGCGACAGGTCGACCAGCACCGCCTCGCAGTCGGGTGCGGCGCAGGTCTTCAACCGCCGCAGTTCGCCACCGCGGATCAGGTCGGCGAGCGCCATCGCCATCTCGGCACCCATCCGCTGCCCCAGTGGGTCGTGGATCGAGGCCAGGTGCAGATGCCATTCGGGCATCTCGGGGTGGCGCGTCAGCCAGGGTGCGGCGTGGGTGTCGGAGAGCAGGGCGTTGACCTGACCGACCGTGCGCTCCTCGTCCTCGGCGGCCGCCCAGATCCTGCCCAGCCGGGACCGCAACCGGTGCACCTCGGCGAGTTCCGCGTCGTCGCGGTCGCGACGGCCGGTCCAGCCGAAGCTGTCGAGATATTGGTCGAGCGCGGCCAGGTCGCCGAGTTGTTCGCCGTCGACCCGGTCGGTGTTCACCAGCACACAGGCGGCGCGCAGTGTGAGCTCAGTGTCATGAGTGAAATTCATTTGACTCATGACTCCTTCGATCGATAGCGTCAGGACCAAAGCTGATTTTACTCATTACACGCTGTGGAGGTGGAGATGGCCGCGCCCGGCACCCTCACGTCACCGCGCACATCTGTCGACCACTTCCGGGTCGGCCTGCTGTTCGCGGTCACATCGGCCTTCGCGTTCGGGATGTCCGGACCGCTGGGCAAGTCGCTGATGGTCGCCGGTTGGAGCCCCACCGCGGCCGTCACCGCTCGGCTCGCCGGCGGCGCCCTGCTGATGGCGGTGTTCGCGACGATCATGCGCCCCGGCTGGGTGCGCGAGGCCGCCGGCCACTGGCGGACCGTCGTCGTCTACGGCGCCGTCCCGATCGCCGGCGCTCAGCTGTTCTACTACAGCGCCGTCTCGCACCTGTCCGTCGCGGTCGCGCTGCTGCTCGAGTACACCGCGCCGATCCTCGTGGTGGGCTGGGTGTGGCTGAGCACCCGCCGCACGCCGTCGCGCCTGACGCTGGCGGGCGTCACGGTGGCGGTCGCGGGCATCATGCTGGTGCTCGGGATCGTCGACACCGGCGGGTTCGCCGGGCTGCACATCAACCTCGTCGGCGTCGGCTGGGGTATGGCCGCCGCGGTCTGCGCCGCCTGCTACTTCCTGATGTCGGAACGCGCCGCCACCGGTGAGGACTCCGCCGGCGTCCACCCGATCACACTCGCCGCCGGCGGCCTCGCGGTCGGCGCGGCGGTCACCGCACTGGTCGGCCTCGTCGGCATCATGCCGCTGACCTTCACCGCCAACGACACCGTCATCGCCGGGTGGACGACCTCGTGGGTGGTGCCCGTGATCGCGCTCGGCCTGATCCCGACGGCGATCGCCTACACGCTGGGCATCGTGGGGATCGCCCGGCTGCGGCCGCGGTTCGCCTCGCTGGTCGGGCTCTCCGAGGTGCTCTTCGCGGTGCTCGCGGCATGGGTGATGCTCGGCGAATCCATCACGGCGATCCAGGCCGTCGGCGGGGTCGTCGTGTTGACCGGCCTCGTCCTGGCCCGCCAGGGCGAGCTGGTCGCCGAGGCGATGTGGCCGGAAACACCCCGCCACGGCGAGCATGGCACCGATTCTGTTGGATGTAGCTAGCCCATCTATGTGATTATGTGCCGGTGAACCTGCTTCGCGCCGGTGCGCGCCTGACCGCCACCGCACTGACCGTCGCCTCAGCCGGCCTCCTCGTCGCCGCGGGACCCGCGCCGACCGCCGCCGCCCAGGGCTGCTCCGATGTCGAACTGATCTTCGCCAGGGGAACCAGCGAGCCCGCGGGGATCGGCCGCGTCGGCCAGGCACTCGCCGACGCGATGCGGCCGCTGCTCGGTGGCCGCACGCTCAGCACGTACGGCGTGAACTACCCCGCCACGTACGACTTCCTCAACACCGCGGCGGGCGCCACGGACGCCACCGCGCGTATCGCGTCGGTCTCGTCGCAGTGCCCGGGCACCCGGTTCGTCCTCGGCGGCTACTCGCAGGGCGCCGCGGTGATCGACATGCTCGCCGGCGTCCCGCCGCTCGGCAACCGGATCGGGGACCTCGGTTCGGCGCCCCCGCTGCCGTCGAGCTACGTCAGCGACGTCGCGGCGGTGGCGGTCTTCGGCAATCCCGCGGCCAAGTTCGGCAACCCCGTCTCGGCGCAGGGCTTGTTCGCGGGGCGCAGCGTCGATCTCTGCAGTGACGGCGACCCGATCTGCTCCGACGGCCGCAACCCGTTCGCGCACACCCACTACGAGACGTCACCCTTCATCGGCCAGGCCGCGGGTTTTGCAGCCGGGCTGATTTGACGACCATGTCGGTTACCATCGACGGGGTGCATGATCATTCCGCGTCGCCCCGCTGGGTCCGCCGGTGTCTGACGTTCGCCGCGTCCGTGTTCGTCGCTGCCGGACTCCTCACCGTGCCCGCCGCACTGCCCCGCACCGCCGCCGTCGCGTCGGCTCAGTCGTGCCCGCAGGCGGAGCTGATCTTCGCTCGCGGCCGCACCGAGGCGCCGGGCGCAGGCGTGATCGGCAATGCGCTCATCAGTGCTCTGCGCAGCAAGACCGACAAGGACATCGACCTCTACACCGTGCAGTACCCGGCGGACACCGAGATCGACATCGGCGCCAACGACATGAGCTCGCGCATCCAGGACATGGCGGGGCGGTGCCCCGACACCCGGCTGGTCCTCGGCGGCTACTCGCTCGGCGCGGCCGTCACCGACGTCGTGCTGGCCGCCCCCATCGCGGCGTTCGGATTCGACAAGCCGCTGCCGCCGGGCATGGACCGGCACATCGCCGCGGTGGCGCTGTTCGGCAACGGCATCGCCTGGGTCGGACCGATCACCAACTTCAGCCCGCTCTACCGCGAGCGCACGATCGAGCTGTGCCACGGCGCGGATCCGATCTGCAGCCCGGCCGACCCCAACACCTGGGAAGGCAACTGGCCCGACCACGCGGCCAGGGCGTACGTCAACGCCGGCATGGTGAATCAGGCCGCCGACTTCATCGCCGCCCGCATCTGACCGGCTAGTCGATGACGCGCAGGTCGCGGGTCACCAGGGTGCGCGCGGCCAGCTGGTCGTCGGGTGGGTAGTCCACCCCGACGAGCGTCAGCCCCTGGGGTGGGGCGGCCGCGAACTCGCTCGACCGCCGGGTCGCCGAGAGCAACCCGGCGCACCAGTCGGGGTCGCGGCGGTGCTCCCCGACCGCGATCAGCGCACCGACCAGGGAACGCACCATCGACCAGCAGAACGCATCCGCGCTGACGTAGGCGGTGACCAGGTCGCCGTCGCGAACCCACTCGAGGCGCTGCAGGTCGCGGATGGTGGTCGCCCCGTCGCGGTGCCGGCAGAACGCCGCGAAATCGCGCAGCCCGACCAGGCCGCGGCTCGCCGCGTTCATCGCGGCGACGTCGAGCGGACGCGGCCACGCCGTGACGTAGCGGGCCAGATGCGGCTCCACGCCGTAGGGCGCAGTCCCCAGTCGGTAGGTGTAATGCCGGCGCAGCGCCGAGAAGCGGGCGTCGAAACCCGCTGGTGCGCGGGCGATCTCACGGACCCGCACGTCGGCGGGCAGGAATCGGCTCAGGCGGCGGACCAGCGGGCCGAACTCCGGGTCGGCCGGACGCGGAGTCCGCGGGTAGGCGTACCGCAGCGCACCCTCAGGCACGTCGGCGTGGGCGACCTGCCCGGTGGCGTGCACACCCGCGTCGGTGCGTCCGGCGGCCCGCACCACCACCGGCGTGCGGAACACCGTCGTCAACGCCTCGTCGATCGACCCGGCGACCGTGCGCTGACCGGCCTGCGGAGCCCACCCGGCGAAGTCGGTGCCGTCGTAGCTGACGTCGAGCCGAAGACGAATCACCGGGCGAGCGGAGCGACGGGAAGAATGAACCAGCCCGCCACTCGGTGAAGTGGCGGGCTGGTCTGCGCTCATGTCACTAGGACTTGTCAGCGTCCGAATCCTGGGTGGGATCCTCGTCCGGCGTCGACCGCGAGGCCTCGACCGCGGTGGTGTCCTCGGCCTCGGTCACCGCGTCGGCGGTGTCCGATGCCTCGGGTCCCTCGGCGGCCTCCGGCTCGACGGCCGCCTGCGGCGCTGCGGCGGCCGCGACCTTCTGGGACGCGTCCGCACGGCGGGCCCGGTTGGCCTCCGAGGTCACGGTCTTCTCCCGCACCAGCTCGATGACCGCCATCGGGGCGTTGTCGCCCTTACGCGGCTCGACCTTGATGATGCGGGTGTAGCCACCCTCACGGTCGGCGAAGAACGGGCCGATCTCGGCGAACAGGGTGTGCACGACATCCTTGTCCCGGATCTTCTTGAGCACCTCACGCCGATTGTGCAGCGTGCCCTTCTTGGCGTGGGTGATCAGCTTCTCCGCGTACGGACGCAGCGCCCGTGCCTTGGGCTCGGTCGTCTTGATGCGGCCGTGCTCGAACAGCGACGTGGCCAGGTTGGCCAGCAGCGCCTTCTGGTGCGAGGACGACCCGCCGAGGCGAGGGCCCTTGGTGGGCTTGGGCATTGCGACTATCTCCTTGTGGGGCCGACCCCCGTATCAGGTAGGGCCGGGACGGATCTCTTTCGAGAATTCGGGTGTTAGAGCTGTTCGGTTTCGGCGAAGTCCTGGTCGGTGTCCAGGTCGTAGCTCGCGTCGCTGTTCCAGGTGCCGGTGGCCGCGTCGTAACCCGCCACCTCGGACGGATCGAACGTGGCCGGGCTGTCCTTGAGCGAGAGACCGAGCTGGTGCAGCTTGATCTTGACCTCGTCGATGGACTTCTGGCCGAAGTTGCGGATGTCGAGCAGATCGGACTCCGTACGGGCGACGAGCTCGCCGACCGTGTGCACACCCTCGCGCTTGAGGCAGTTGTACGACCGGACGGTCAGATCCAGATCGTCGATCGGCAGCGCGAAGCTGGCGATGTGGTCGGCCTCGGCCGGCGACGGTCCGATCTCGATGCCCTCGGCCTCGACGTTGAGCTCACGGGCCAGACCGAACAGCTCGACCAGCGTCTTGCCCGCCGAGGCGAGCGCGTCACGCGGGGTGATCGAGTTCTTGGTCTCGACGTCGAGGATCAGCTTGTCGAAGTCGGTGCGCTGCTCGACACGGGTGGCCTCCACCTTGTAGGTCACCTTGAGCACCGGCGAGTAGATCGAGTCGACCGGGATGCGGCCGATCTCGGCGCCGGAGGCCTTGTTCTGCACGGCAGGCACGTAGCCGCGGCCGCGCTCGACGACGAGCTCGACCTCGAGCTTGCCCTTGTCGTTGAGCGTCGCGATGTGCATCTCGGGGTTGTGCACGGTGACACCGGCCGGCGGGACGATGTCGCCCGCGGTGACCTCACCCGGGCCCTGCTTGCGCAGGTACATGGTGACCGGCTCGTCCTCCTCGGAGGACACGACCAGGCTCTTGAGGTTCAGGATGATGTCGGTGACGTCTTCCTTCACCCCGGGAACGGTGGTGAACTCGTGCAGCACACCGTCGATGCGGATGCTGGTGACCGCTGCGCCGGGGATCGACGACAGCAGCGTGCGCCGGAGCGAGTTGCCCAGCGTGTAACCGAATCCGGGCTCCAACGGCTCGATGACGAACCGGGAGCGGTTCTCGGCGACCGTTTCTTCGGACAGTGTGGGGCGCTGAGAGATCAGCATGTGTTCTTCTCCTTCTTCACGACACCCGCTATTTGATGTCGCACAAACCCTGCCGCCATCGGGACGGCCGGGGTGTTACTTCGAGTAGAGCTCGACGATCAGCTGCTCGGCCAGCGGCACGTCGATCTGCGCGCGCTCCGGCAACTGGTGGACGAGGATGCGCTGGCGTTCGCCGACGACCTGCAGCCACGACGGGATCGGACGCTCACCCGCGGTCTCCCGCGCGATGATGAACGGATCGGTGTTCAGCGACTTCTCGCGCACGTCGATGATGTCGTACTGCGACACCCGGTAGCTGGGGATGTCGACCTTGACGCCGTTGACGGTGAAGTGGCCGTGGCTGACGAGCTGGCGGGCCATCCGGCGGGTGCGCGCCAGGCCGGCGCGGTACACGACGTTGTCCAGCCGGCTCTCGAGGATGCGCAGCAGGTTGTCGCCGGTCTTGCCGGGCTGCCGGTTGGCCTCGTCGTAGTAGCGGCGGAACTGCTTCTCCAGCACGCCGTAGGTGAAGCGGGCCTTCTGCTTCTCCTGCAGCTGGGTGCGGTATTCGCTCTCCTTGATCCGCGCGCGGCCGTGCTGGCCGGGCGGGTAGGGGCGCTTCTCGAACGACTGATCGCCACCGACGAGGTCGACGCCGAGACGACGCGACTTGCGGGTGGCCGGTCCGGTGTAACGAGCCATGAGTTTCTAGTCCCTCTTCCCTAGACCCGGCGCCGCTTGGGCGGACGGCAACCGTTGTGCGGCTGCGGCGTGACGTCGGCGATCGCACCGACCTCGAGGCCCGCGGCCTGCAACGAGCGGATGGCGGTCTCGCGGCCCGAACCGGGCCCCTTCACGAACACGTCGACCTTCTTGACGCCGTGCTCCTGCGCCTTGCGGGCGGCGTTCTCGGCGGCCAACTGCGCGGCGAACGGCGTCGACTTACGCGACCCCTTGAAGCCGACGTGACCCGACGACGCCCAGGCGATGACGTTGCCCTGGGGATCGGTGATCGACACGATCGTGTTGTTGAACGTGCTCTTGATGTGTGCGGCGCCGTGCGGGACGTTCTTCTTTTCCCTGCGGCGGGTCTTCTGCCCCTTCTTCGCGCTGGAAGCGGCGGCTTTCTTCGGTGGCATCTACTTACCTGGCCTTCTTCTTGCCGGCGATGGTGCGCTTCGGGCCCTTGCGGGTACGCGCGTTGGTCTTGGTCCGCTGGCCGCGCACCGGCAGGCCGCGACGGTGCCGCAGGCCCTGGTAGCAGCCGATCTCGATCTTGCGACGGATGTCCGCCTGCACCTCGCGGCGCAGGTCGCCCTCCACCTTCAGGTTCGCTTCGATGTAGTCGCGCAGCTGGGTGACCTGGTCGTCGGTCAGATCCTTGGTGCGCAGATCCCGGTCGATGCCGGTCGCCTCCAGGATCTCCTGGGAGCGGGTACGGCCGACGCCGTAGATGTAGGTAAGTGCGATCTCCATGCGCTTGTCGCGCGGGAGGTCAACGCCCACTAGTCGGGCCATGGGTGTGCCATTCCTTCTTCTTGGCGGAGGTCTGTTCCCAGTCCGCTCCCGCCGTCGTGGCGGGGCCCGGCCTCCGTCCGGGCGTGTACAGGCGGCGTATCCGCCTGGTGGTACTGGGAGGTCAGCATTGAGTTGTCAATCAGGGTTGGCCGGCCACGTTCGGCCGGCCGCGATCAGCCCTGCCGCTGCTTGTGGCGCGGGTCGGAGCAGATCACCATGACCCGCCCATGCCGACGGATCACCCTGCACTTGTCGCAGATGGGCTTGACGCTCGGGTTCACCTTCACGGCGTGCAGATCCTTCTCGAGTCGTTCTGTCTGGGTTTACTTGTACCGATACACGATGCGGCCCCGGGACAGGTCGTAGGGAGACAGCTCCACCACGACACGGTCCTCGGGCAGGATGCGGATGTAGTGCTGCCGCATCTTGCCGCTGATGTGGGCGAGAACCTTGTGACCGTTCTCCAGCTCAATGCGGAACATCGCATTGGGCAGGGGTTCGACCACGCGACCCTCGACCTCTATGGCACCGTCTTTCTTTGCCATACTTTTCGGAGATCCTCCGTTGTCTTCTGGTTGTTCGGCGCCCGTCGCCGCGGCCGGCGACGTACTGCACTGGCACAGCTAGGCCCCGACCACGAAACGTGAGCCGGTAGTCGGATATTCCGGAAACCAGAGGCACGCAAGAGCCGGCGCGGGCACCGCACCGTTGGTCAATACTACCCGCTGCGTCGGCTGCCCCAAAATCGTCGCGGACTGCCCTATCGACCGGCCGCGGCGCGCGACGTCCAGCCGGACTCGGCGGTGCGTTTGATCGCGGCCAGCGTCTCCGGGATCCCGGAGTGCGCGGCGGCGCTGCGCTCGGCGATCTGTGCCTCGGCGTCGGCTCCGTAGCGTTCGTGGAAGCCGGCGACGCCCGCCGGCAGCAGCCGCCAGTGCTCGGTCAGCCGGGTGCCGCCGTCCTGGGCCGCCACGGCGAAGCCCCACCGCACCCAGCCGCCGTTGACCTCCCAGACGAAGTCGTGGCCGTCGGCCACCGTCACCTGGCTGCGGGTCTCCCACACCCGCTCGGGGGTCTCGTTGCGGCCGGTGAACCAGGCGCCCGCCACGGGGCCGGCCTCCGCGTCGTCCCACCAGCAGGCCCGGCAGATCGGGCTCCACTCCCCCATCCGCGTCACATCGGAGACCAACGCGTACACCGCGTCGGGATCGCGCCCCACGAACACGGAATCGGAGAATTCGAGGTCCGCCACGGGCGCAGTCTAGGACCGCGACGTCGACAAGCCTGATATCGGTTGGACGACCGGCGCATACTTGATCGCGATGACAGGCTCTGGCGCGGCACCACGCAAACCCGTGATCCTCACCGTCGACGACGATCCGGCGGTCTCGCGCGCGGTCGCGCGCGACCTGCGCCGCCACTACGGCGAGACCTTCCGCATCGTGCGCGCCGAATCCGGTCAGGACGCGATCGAGACACTGCACGAACTGAAGCTGCGGGGTGAGACCGTCGCGGTGTTCGTCGCCGACTACCGGATGCCGCACATGAGCGGGATCGAGTTCCTCGAAGAGGCGATGGACATCTTCCCGATGGCCCGCCGCGTTCTGCTCACCGCGTACGCCGACACCCACGCGGCCATCGACGCGATCAACGTCGTCGACCTCGACCACTATCTGCTCAAGCCGTGGGATCCGCCCGAGGAGAAGCTCTACCCGGTGATCGACGCGCTGATCGAGGCGTGGCGCGAGACGGGCGACCGGGCCATCCCGCACACCAAGATCGTCGGGCACCCGTGGAACGCCCGGTCGTCGGAGGTGCGCGAGTTCCTGGCGCGCAACCGGCTGTACTACACCTGGTTCCGGGCCGACGAGACCAAGGGCAGGCAGCTGCTGGAAGCGGCAGGCCAGGACGGCATGACGCTGCCGGTGGTGATCACCGAACAGGGCGAGACGCTGGTCGACCCGTCGGATGCCGAACTGGGCGCCACGCTGGGGCTGACCACCACCCCGTCGGAGGACTTCTACGACCTGGTGGTGATCGGCGGGGGGCCCGCCGGGCTGGCCGCCGCGGTGTACGGCGCCTCGGAGGGCCTCAAGACCGTGCTCATCGAGCGCACCGCCACGGGTGGGCAGGCCGGGCAGAGCTCGCGCATCGAGAACTACCTCGGATTCCCCGACGGGCTGTCGGGTTCGCAGCTCGCCGAGCGGGCGCGCAGGCAGGCCGAGAAGTTCAACGCCGAGCTCATCACCGCAGCCGAGGTGACCGCGCTGGAGATCGACGGGTCGGCGCGTACCGTGCGGCTGTCCGACGGCCGTTCGATCGGCGCGCGTTCGGTGATCCTCGCCATGGGCGTCGAGTACCGCCAGCTGCCCGCCGAAGGATGCGAAGGGCTGACCGGTGCCGGCGTGTACTACGGCGCGACGGCGTCGGTGGCGGCCGATTGCGAGGACGACGAGGTCTACGTGATCGGCGGCGCGAACTCCGCCGGCCAGGCCGCGATGCATCTGTCCCGCACCGCCAAGAAGGTCACGATCGTCAGCCGCCGCAGGCTGGAGGACTCGATGTCGTACTACCTGATCCAGCAGATCAGGGCCAACGACAAGATCCGCGAGATGCCCAACACCGTGGTGCACGCCGTCAAGGGCGACGGCCATCTGGAGGGCATCTGCCTGGAGAACACCCTGACCGGCGCCCGCGAGGATCACCACTGCGGCCGGATGTTCATCTTCATCGGCGCCGAACCGCGCACCGAGTGGCTCGACGGGATCGTGGTCCGCGACGACCACGGCTTCATCTTGGCCGGGCCCGATCTGCGCGACGTCTCGGGCTGGACGCTGGACCGCCCGCCACACCACCTGGAAACAAGTGTGCCGGGTGTGTTTGTTGCAGGTGATGTGCGCGCCGAGTCCGCCAAACGGGTGGCCGCCGCCGTCGGCGAAGGGTCGATGGCGGTGATGCTGGTGCACCGGTATCTGGCGGAAGCCTAGGAGGATCCCCATGGGCCAGGAGTGCCTGCGCGACGAACTGCGCACACTGTTCCTGTTCGAGGCGCTGACCGACGAACAACTCGAGATGCTGTGCGCGGACGGCCACATCCAGACCTTCCCGACCGGTCCGCTGTGCACCGAGGGTGATCCGGCCACCTGCTTCTACGTGCTGATCGACGGCGAACTGGTGATGTCGAAACGCTCGGGCGGCGCCGACATCGAGACCGGCCGCACCTCCCAGCGCGGGGTCTACTGCGGTGCGTGGTCGGCGTACGTCCCCGGCGAGGAGCACGTGTACGAGGCGTCGGTGCGGGTGACCAAACCGTCGCGGTTCTTCGTCCTCGACGCCGACGCGTTCGCCCGGTTCATGCATTCGCAGTTCCCCATGGCGGTCCATCTGCTCGAGGGCCAGACCGTCGGCAGGCGCCGACAGCATCAGATCATCGGCCAGCGGGAGAAGCTGCTCGCGCTGGGCACCATCACCGCGGGCCTGACCCACCAGCTCAACAACCCGGCCGCCGCCACCGCCCGCGCCGTGGCGGATCTGCAGGAGGGCGTGGGCAAGATGCGCCACAAGCTGGCCATGCTCGCCGACGGCAAGTTCAGCCCCGAGGCGCTGCGCGCGCTGGTGAAGATCCAGGACGAGGTCGCCGAGCAGGTCGCGAAGTCCAGGAGCATGGATCTGTCGCCGCTGGAGACCTCCGACCGCGAGGACCAGATCGGCGACTGGCTCGAGGACCACGGCATCGCGGGCGGCTGGGACTACGCGCCCACGTTCGTCGAAGCGGGCCTCGACATCGACTGGCTCGAGCGGATCTCGGCCTCGGTCGACGATGTCATGGACGGTGACTGCTCGGCGTCACTGCAGAGCGCGCTGGGCTGGCTGAAGTACACGATCGACACCGAACTGCGGATGAGCGAGATCGCCGAGGCGAGCAAGCGCATCTCCGCGCTGCTCGCGGGCGCCAAACAGTATTCGCAGATGGATCGCGGCGCCTATCAGAGCGCCAATGTCCACGAACTGATCCACAGCACGATCAAGACGATCTTCGGCGACAAGATCGGCAAGGACAAACCGGTCAACCTGGTGTGGGAGAAGGACACCTCCCTGCCCGAACTGCTCTGCTACCCGGGCGATCTCAACGAGGTGTGGACCAACCTGATCCAGAACGGGATCCAGGCGATGAACGGCCGCGGCACCCTGACGGTGCGCACCATGCGCGACCGCGACGAACGGGTGCGCGTCGAGATCTGCGACGACGGCCCGGGTATCCCGGCCGAGATCGTCGACCGCATCTTCACTCCGTTCTTCACCACCAAACCCGTCGGCGAGGGCACCGGGCTCGGCCTGGATCTGGCGCGGCGCATCATCGTGGAGAAGCACCACGGCGACATCCGCGTCGAGTCCGTCCCGGGTGACACCCGCTTCATCGTGTGCCTGCCGCTGCAGGCGCCCGCCCCGGCGGAGGTCCCGGCGGAGGCCACGGCGGAATAGCGGCGGCGGAATAGCCGCGGTGCCGCCCCCGGTTACAGCCGTCATGACGAAACCCGATCTCGGCAGGTACGGCGTGTTCGGCGGCGCGGTGACACCCGCGCAGGCCAGAGAGATCGAGGCGCTCGGTTACGGCGCCGTATGGGTGGGCGGTTCCCCGCCCGCCGAACTGGACTGGGTCGAACCGATCCTCGACGAGACGACGACGCTGCAGGTCGCCACCGGGATCGTCAACATCTGGACGGCTGAGGCCGGCGCGGTCGCCGAGTCGTTCCATCGCATCGAGTCCGCCCACCCGGGCCGCTTCCTGCTCGGGATCGGCGTCGGGCACCCCGAGGCCCACCAGCAGTACCGCAAACCGCTCGACGCGCTCACCGAGTACCTCGACAGGCTCGACGAGTACGGGGTGCCGCGGGACCGGCGGGTGGTCGCCGCGCTCGGACCCAAGGTCCTCAAGCTGTCGGCGGAGCGGGCGGCGGGGGCGCATCCGTACCTGACCACACCGGAGCACACGGCCATGGCTCGCGAGGTGATCGGTGCAGAGGCGTTCTTGGCGCCCGAGCACAAGGTGGTGCTGACGACGGACGCCGAGAAGGCCCGAGCGGTCGGCCGCAGGGTGCTCGACGTCTATCTGAACCTGGCCAATTACGTCAACAACTGGAAGCGCCTCGGATTCAGTGATGTAGACGTGGCGAAACCGGGTAGTGATGCGTTGGTGGACGCCGTCGTCGCCTACGGGACCGTCGACGCCATCGCGGCCCGGCTGCGGCAGCACCTCGACGCCGGCGCCGACCATGTGCCTGTCCAGGTGTTGACCGGACCTGACAAGCTGGTGGCCGCCTTGACCGACCTGGCCGGCGCGCTCGGCCTGCGGTGAACCGGCCCGACGAGGATCGAAGGGATCAGAAATGACCGAAGGGGTTTCCCTCAAACCCGGCCTGGGTCGCTACGGCGTGTGGACTCCCGGCGCCCCGGAACCCGAGCAGGCGGCGCAGATCGAAGAGCTCGGCTACGGCGCGGTCTGGGTGGGCGCGTCCCCCGCCGCGGATTTGGCGTTCGTGGAGCCCATCCTCGACGCGACCGAGACGCTGCAGGTCGCCACCGGCATCGTCAACGTGTGGGCGTCGCCGGCCGAGGAGGTCGCCGCGTCCTATCACCGCATCGAGGACAAGTATCCGAGCCGCTTCCTGCTCGGGATCGGGATCGGCCACCCGGAGGCGACCGCGGAGTACCGCAAGCCCTACGACGTGCTGGTCGAATACCTCGACAAGCTCGACGCCGCGAAGGTGCCGACGAGCCGGCTGGTGATCGCCGCGCTCGGCCCCAAGGTGCTCGAGCTGTCGGCGCGGCGCAGCGCAGGCGCCCACCCGTACCTGACCACTCCCGAGCACACCGGCCAGGCGCGCAACCTGGTCGGCCCGACGGTGTTCATCGCGCCCGAGCACAAGGTGGTGCTGAGCACCGATGTCGAGGAGGCCCGCCGGGTCGGCCGCGAGACCGTCGAGTTCTACCTCGGCCTGAGCAACTACGTGAACAACTGGAAGAGGCTCGGCTTCACCGACGAGGATGTGGCGAAACCTGGCAGCGACAAGCTGATCGACGCGGTCGTCGCCCACGGCACCGCCGAGGAGATCGCCGCCCGCCTCGAGGAGCACCACGAGCGCGGCGCCGACCACGTGGCGATCCAGGTGCTGGGCGGCTGGGACAAGCTGATCCCGACGCTGAAGGAGTTGGCGGGCCCGCTCGGCCTGACGAAGTGACCTCGGGCGCGGACCGCCCAAACGAACAAACGGGCGCGTAAGTGCGAGTAGATCCCGCCATTACGTCGATCTCGAGGGACGACGCTCGGTCTTCGGCCGCCCGCTAGGGTTTCCCCATGCGGTTGCTGGTCACCGGCGGGGCGGGGTTCATCGGCGCGAACTTCGTGCACGCCACCGTGCGCGAGTATCCCGACTGTGCGGTGACGGTGCTCGACGCGTTCACCTACGCCGGCAGCCGGGAATCGCTGGCGCCGGTGGCCGACCGGATAAGGGTGGTCGAAGGCGACGTCGCCGACGCCGCCCTCGTCGACTCGCTCGTCTCCGAGCTGGATCCGGCGACCGATGCCGTCGTGCACTTCGCCGCCGAGACCCACGTCGACAACGCGCTGGCCGATCCCGGACCGTTCGTGCAGACCAACGTCGTCGGGACCTACACGGTCCTCGAGGCCGTGCGCCGGGCCGGTGTGCGGCTGCATCACGTCTCCACCGACGAGGTGTACGGCGACCTGCCCCTCGACGACCCGCAGCGGTTCACCGAGTCGACGCCGTACAACCCGTCGAGCCCGTACTCGTCGACCAAGGCCGCCGCGGATCTGCTGGTGCGTGCGTGGGTGCGCTCGTACGGGGTGCGGGCGACGATCTCCAACTGCTCCAACAACTACGGTCCCTACCAACACGTCGAGAAGTTCATCCCCCGGCAGATCACCAACGTGCTCACCGGGCGACGGCCCAAGCTCTACGGCACCGGCGCCAACGTGCGCGACTGGATCCATGTCGACGACCACAACAGCGCGGTGTGGCGCATCCTGCGCGATGGAACGGTGGGCCGGACGTACCTGATCGGCGCCGAGGGGGAACGCGACAACCTGTCGGTGCTGCGGACACTGCTGCAGATCATGGGCCGCGACCCCGACGACTTCGACCACGTCACCGACCGGGCCGGCCACGATCTGCGCTACGCGATCGACCCGTCGACTCTGTACGACGAATTGGGTTGGAAGCCGGCCCATCTCGACTTCGAGGAGGGGCTGCGCGCGACCGTGCAGTGGTACCGCGACAACGAGGCGTGGTGGCGGCCGCTGAAGGACGCCGCCGAAGCGGCCTACGAGGAACGCGGCCAGTGACCGCCAGGGAGCTGGCGATCCCCGGCGCCTGGGAGATCACGCCTACCCTGCACACCGATGCCCGCGGGACGTTCTTCGAGTGGTTCACCGACCGCGAGTTCACCGGTTTCGCCGGCCACCGGTTGGACCTGCGCCAGGCCAACTGTTCGGTGTCGAAGGCCGGGGTGCTGCGCGGCCTGCACTTCGCCGCGGTGCCGCCCGGTCAGGCCAAGTACGTGACCTGTGTGCGCGGCGCGGTGTACGACGTGGCCGTCGACATCCGGGTGGGTTCGCCGACGTTCGGGCAGTGGGATGCGGTGCTGCTCGACGACCGCGACCGCCGCTCGATCTACCTGTCCGAGGGGCTGGGCCACGCTTTCCTTGCGCTGCAGGACGATTCGACGGTGATGTACCTGTGCTCGACGGGGTACGACCCGTCGCGTGAGCACACGGTGTCACCGGCCGACCCGGCGCTGGGCATCGACTGGCCCTACGACGGCGAGCTCATCCTGTCCGACCGCGACGCCGCCGCCCCGACGCTCGCGCAAGCCCGCGACTCCGGGCTGCTCCCGACGTGGGACGCCTGCCGGAAATACGTGGAGGACCTCCGCCGACATCAGGCGTGAGCCCCGCCTTCGCGCCTCTCCCGTGCGACAAGCCTGATCTCGACCGCAGAAACGTCTTGTCAACCGGCCCGACCATTTACTAGGATGTCCTAGTATCTCGAGCGAGGGGCTTTCTCATGACCACACAGATCCAGCACTTCATCAACGGCAAGCGCACCTCCGGTGAGTCGACCCGCACGGCCGACGTGATGAACCCGAGCACGGGCGCGGTGCAGGCGCAGGTCCTGCTCGGCTCGCGTGCCGACGTCGACGCCGCGGTGGCCGGTGCCGCCGAGGCGCAGAAGGAGTGGGCGGCGTGGAACCTGCAGCGCCGCGCCCGGGTCATGATGCGCTTCATCGAACTGGTCAACCAGAACGTCGACGAACTGGCCGAGCTCCTGTCGAAGGAACACGGCAAGACCGTCGCCGACTCCAAGGGCGACATCCAGCGTGGCATCGAGGTCATCGAGTTCGCCATCGGCATCCCGCATCTGATCAAGGGTGAGTACACCGAGGGCGCGGGCACCGGCATCGACGTCTACTCGATGCGTCAGCCCCTGGGGGTGGTCGCGGGCATCACCCCGTTCAACTTCCCCGCGATGATCCCGCTGTGGAAGGCCGGCCCCGCGCTGGCGTGCGGTAACGCGTTCATCCTCAAGCCGTCCGAGCGCGACCCCTCGGTTCCGGTGCGCCTGGCCGAACTGTTCATCGAGGCGGGTCTGCCCGCCGGGGTGTTCCAGGTCGTGCAGGGCGACAAGGAAGCCGTCGACGCGATCCTCGAGCATCCGGTGATCCAGGCCGTCGGCTTCGTCGGCAGCTCCGACATCGCGCAGTACATCTACGCCGGCGCGACCGCCAACGGTAAGCGCGCCCAGTGCTTCGGCGGCGCCAAGAACCACATGATCGTGATGCCCGACGCCGACCTCGACCAGGCCGTCGACGCACTCATCGGCGCCGGATACGGCAGCGCCGGTGAGCGTTGCATGGCGATCAGCGTCGCGGTGCCCGTCGGCGAAGAAACAGCGCGACGGCTTCGGAACAAGCTCGTCGAGCGGGTGAACCAGCTGCGCGTCGGCCACAGCCTCGACCCCAAGGCCGACTACGGCCCGCTGGTCACCGAGGCCGCGCTCAACCGCGTCAAGGACTACATCGCCCAGGGCGTCGAGGCCGGCGCCGAAGCGGTCGTCGACGGCCGCGAACGCACCAGCGACGAAATGCAGTTCGGTGACGACAGCCTCGAGGGCGGCTACTTCATCGGCCCCACCCTGTTCGACCACGTCACCCCGGACATGTCGATCTACACCGACGAGATCTTCGGTCCGGTGCTGTGCATCGTGCGCGCCCACGACTACGAAGAGGCCCTGCGGCTGCCGACCGAACACGAGTACGGCAACGGCGTGGCGATCTTCACCCGCGACGGCGATACCGCCCGCGACTTCGTGGCCCGTGTCCAGGTCGGCATGGTCGGCGTCAACGTGCCGATCCCGGTTCCGGTGTCTTACCACACCTTCGGCGGCTGGAAGCGGTCCGGCTTCGGCGACCTCAACCAGCACGGGCCGCACTCGATCCTGTTCTACACCAAGACCAAGACCGTCACGCAGCGCTGGCCGTCGGGCATCAAGGATGGCGCCGAGTTCGTCATCCCCACCATGAAATAGGCCGACTGGACGACTCAAGCTGATGGACTACTTCGGTCTCGACGACGAAGAGCGCGTGATCGCCGAGACGGCGGCCGCGTTCGCCGAGAAACGCCTCGCTCCACACGCATTGGAGTGGGACGAGGCGCACCACTTCCCCACCGACGTGTTACGGGAGGCGGCGGAACTGGGGATGGCGGCGATCTACTGCCGCGAGGACGTCGGCGGCAGCGGGTTGCGCCGCATCGACGCGGTGCGCATCTTCGAACAGCTGTCGGCGGCCGACCCGGCCATCGCGGCGTTCCTGTCCATCCACAACATGTGCGCGTGGATGGTCGACACCTACGGCTCGGAAGAGCAGCGCAAGACGTGGGTGCCGCGGCTGGCGTCGATGGAGTCCATCGCGAGCTACTGCCTGACCGAACCGGGCGCCGGGTCGGATGCGAGCGCGTTGCGCACCAGGGCGGTCCGCGAGGGTGACCACTTCGTCCTCGACGGGGTGAAGCAGTTCATCTCGGGTGCGGGCAGCTCGGACGTGTACGTGGTGATGGCGCGCACCGGTGGTGAAGGGCCGCGGGGCATTTCGGCGTTCATCGTCGAGAAGGACACGCCGGGTGTGGGTTTCGGCGCCCAGGAGCAGAAGATGGGCTGGAACGCCCAGCCCACCGCCCAGGTGGTGTTCGAAGGCGCCCGGGTGCCCGCGGAGAACATGCTGGGCGGCACCGACGCCGAGGGCAGCGGGTTCGGCATCGCGATGAACGGCCTCAACGGCGGCCGCCTCAACATCGCCGCCTGTTCGCTGGGCGGTGCTCAGACGGCGTACGAGAGGGCCGCGACGTATCTGGCCGACCGGCAGGCCTTCGGCGCCACCCTGCTCGACGAGCCGACCATCCGGTTCACCCTCGCCGACATGGCCACCGCACTGCAGACGTCGCGAATGTTGTTGTGGCGGGCCGCCAGTGCGCTCGACGACAACCATCCCGACAAGGTGGAGCTGTGCGCGATGGCCAAGCGCTACGTCACCGACGCCTGCTTCGAGGTGGCCGATCAGGCGCTCCAGCTGCACGGCGGCTACGGCTACCTGCGCGAGTACGGCGTGGAGAAGATCGTCCGCGATCTGCGGGTGCATCGAATCCTGGAGGGCAGCAACGAGATCATGCGCGTGGTCATCGGGCGGGCAGCCGCTGCGAGGGCGCGGGCATCGGCATAGGAGGCTAACCAGTGAGCACGATCGCGTTCCTCGGTCTGGGCAACATGGGTGGGCCGATGGCGGCCAACCTGGCCAAGGCCGGTCACACCGTTCGCGGTTTCGACCCGGTGCCGGCCCTGCGGTCCACCGCCGAGGGCAACGGCATCGCCACCTTCGACAGCGGCCCGGAAGCGGTGACCGGCGCCGAGGTGGTGCTCACGTCGCTGCCCAACGGCGCGATCGTCAAGAGCGTCTACGACGAGGTGCTGTCCGCCGCCGGGGCGGGCACGCTGTTCATCGACACCTCGACCATCTCGGTCGACGATGCGCGGGCCATCAACGCCGCCGCCGTCGCCAAGGGGTTCGCGCAGCTCGACGCGCCGGTGTCGGGTGGGGTCAAGGGCGCGACCGCGGGCACGCTGGCGTTCATGGTGGGCGGGGACGACGACGCGCTGGAGCGGGCCCGTCCGGTGCTGGAGCCCATGGCGGGCAAGGTGGTTCACTGCGGCGCGTCGGGCACCGGTCAGGCCGCCAAGCTGTGCAACAACATGGTGCTGGCGGTCCAGCAGATCGCGATCGGTGAGGCCTTCGTGCTCGCCGAGAAGCTCGGGCTCGAGGCGCAGTCGCTGTTCGACGTCATCACCGGTGCGACCGGCAACTGCTGGGCCGTGCACACGAACTGCCCTGTGCCTGGGCCGGTTCCGACGTCTCCGGCCAACAACGATTTCAAGCCCGGCTTCGCCACGGCGTTGATGAACAAGGACCTCGGCCTGGCCATGGACGCGGTCGAGTCGACGGGGGCGTCGGCACCGCTGGGCAGCCACGCCGCCGAGTTGTACGCGAGCTTCGCCACCGACCACGCCGACAAGGACTTCAGCGCGATCATCGAGATGCTGCGGGGTTGACCCCGGCGTCGAAATCCTCCTCGGAGGCCTCGATACAACGCGCCAGTGCTGCCGTCATGTAGCGCCGGTCTGCGCGACGGCCCAGCGTGATCCCACGTCTCGGTCTGGCCGTCGACGCGCACGACAGCGGGAACGGTGCCACCCGGTGAAAGACCCGCGACAGGTCGATCGGTCAGATGAGGGCCATGGAGTCGCGGGGTGCCCGCGCCGACACAGCGATCGCAAAACGATCGATTCTCTGGTGGTCGGGCGCGTCACGCGTGGTCGGCCAGCACGTCGAGTGACTCAGGCCGCGGGCACCGTCCTCCGCGTCGACGACCGCGCGTAGAGCCGTTCGCACGCCGTGAGCCGCAGCGGTTCCGCGCCGGCGTAATCGGTGCGGACGGCCAACGCCGCCAACGTATCGCGTGCGGCGGCGTCGGCACCCACGAGCACGGTGGCCAGGCCGGCCCCGGTCGCCGTGCGCAGCCCGGCCGTCGAACCGGTCAGCGCGAGGACATGGTCGGTGGTGACGCCGAGTTCGCGCAGCGCCAGCTGATAGGACTCCACACCGGGCGCCGCTACGTCGTCGCGGGTGACGATGGTCTCCACCTGTCCCTCGCCGACGAGTTGGCGCACCAGCGGTTCGACCCACGACCGCCGGCCCGCGGTCACCACCGCGACGGGGATGTCCGCGGCGAACGCGTCCCCGATGAGGTCGTCGAGGCCGGGCCGCGGGGTGGCACCGGCGTCGAGCACCATCTCCTCGAACATCATCGCCTTGGTCGAGCAGATCTCGTCGGCGAGCAGTTCGACCAGCACGTCGCATTCGGGACCGACGCAGTGGTTGCGCAGTTCGGCCAGCACGCGCTGGCGTTCGTCGCGCAGCACCATCAGCCGTCGGTACCGGGACTCCGACCAAGCGATCGGGACGCCGTGCGCGGCGAAGGCGGCGTTGAACACCACCCGGTGTACGTCGTAGTCCAGGTCGGTCAACGCCTCGAGGTCGAAGACCAGCGCCCGCAGCGGGGTGACATCCGCATCCACCGGGCGGGCACAGTCCCACCAGAACCGGCCCGCACACCATGTTCTCTCACGCGTTGTCTGCACCTGATCACAGTGGCCTACGTCACAGGCGCACGTCCTCCCCCCAACGGGGGATTGGACGTGGCGAAGTTGCCCAGCCGGCACCCACCGCGCCTCTAAGGTGATGCCATGACGGGCGGGCCGGTGCGGATCGTGCTGGTCGACGACCACGAGATGGTCATCGAGGGACTCAAGGCCATGCTGGCGACGTTCGCCGATCGCGTCACGGTGGTGGGTCAGGCCGTCGGCGCCGAACGGGCCGCAGGCGTCGTCGCCGAACTGCGCCCCGACATCGTGCTCTGCGACGTGCGCATGCAGGGGTCGAGCGGCCTCGACCTGTGCCTGGAACTGCGCGACCGCGATCCGGACCAGAAGGTCGTCATGCTGTCGGTGTACGACGACGAGCAGTACCTGTTCCAGGCGCTGCGGGTCGGCGCGTCGGGATATCTGCTCAAGAGCATCAGCAGCGATGAACTGGTCCGCCAGCTGGAGCTGGCCCATCAGGGCCAGACCGCCATCGATCCGGGGATGGCGGCCAGGGCGGTCGACACCGCCGCCCGGCTGCAGCGCGACGAGTTCTGGCCGGGCGCCCGCCAGGGCCTCACGCAGCGGGAGAGCGAGATCCTCTCGTTCGTCGTGACCGGCCTGTCGAACCGCGGCATCGCGAACAAACTCGTCATCGGCGAGGAGACGGTCAAGACCCACCTGCGCTCGATCTACCGCAAGCTCGGCGTCGGCGACCGTGCGGGTGCGGTGGCCACGGCGCTGCGGGAGGGGATCTACCAGTGAGCGCGCCGCCGTTGCTGACCGCCGACCGCGAACTGGCCCTGCTGCGCGAGCTCATCCAGGCGGCGTCGAGCGGTCCCGGGGTGGAACCGCTGGCCGCGGCGGCCGCACGCATGATCACGGCGGCGACCGGCACCGACGTCTGCTTCGTCCACGTACTCGACGACTCCGACCGGTCCCTGACGTTGGCCGGGGCCACGCCGCCGTTCGACCGTGAGATCGGCAAGATCCGGCTGCCGCTGGGGCAGGGCATCTCCGGCTGGGTCGCCAGCCACCGCGAACCGGTGGTGATCAGCCACGACAAGGAGTCCGATCCCCGCTACATGCCGTTCCAGTCGCTGCGCGGCAAGGACTTCACCTCGATGGTGTCGGTGCCGATGCAGACCGACCCGGGCGGTCTGGTCGGCGTGCTGAACGTGCACACCGTCGAGCGCCGCGAGTTCTCCGCCCGCGACGTGGAACTGCTGCTGGTGATCGGCCGTCTCATCGCGGGCGCCCTGCACCAGGCGCGGCTGCACCGGCAGCTGGTGGCCCGCGAGCGTGCGCACGAGAACTTCGTCGAGCAGGTGATCGAAGCCCAGGAGATCGAGCGCAGGCGGTTGGCGGGCGACATCCACGACGGGATTTCCCAGCGCCTGGTGACGTTGTCGTACCGGCTCGACGCCGCCGTGCGCACCATCGACGATCCGCAGGTCGCGGCCGAACAGCTCGCCGCGGCCCGTGAGCTGGTCGCACTGACCCTCGGCGAGGCACGTGCCGCGATCAGCGGGCTGCGTCCGCCGGTGCTCGATGACCTCGGCCTCGCGGGTGGGCTGGCCTCCCTGGCGCGCTCCATCCCCCAGATCCACATCGAGGTCGACCTCGCCGAGCGCCGCCTGCCCGATCACGTCGAGCTGGCGCTGTACCGCATCGCGCAGGAGTGTCTGCAGAATGTCGTCAAACACGCGCACGCCGACACCGCCCGGCTCACCTTCAGCGTGTCCGGAGACGTCGCGCGCCTCGAGATCATCGACGACGGCGTGGGTTTCGACACCTTCGAACACCCGCTCGGCGGCGACGAGATGGGCGGCTACGGGCTGCTGTCGATGGCCGAACGCGCCGAGATCGTGGGCGGCCGGCTGAACATCCGGTCGCGACCGGGCGCGGGCACCGCGGTGACGGCGACGATTCCGCTGCCCGCCCAGGTCGGGGACCCGGCCTGATCAGCGCGGCAGCGGGCAGTCGGTGTTTCGGTGTTCTTCGACGGCCGCCACGACGTCGTCGGCGATCCCGCGCAACGTCTCGAGCCGGTCGGGCCCGACCACGTCGACGAACAGCTCCCGCACCCTGGCGGCGTTGACCGGGGCGCACTCCTGCAGGGTGGCCAGCCCGGTGTCGGTCAGCACGATGTCGGGGTAGCGCCCCTCACCGGGTTCGCGTCGGATCAGCCCGCGCGCGGCCATCCGCGTGAGGTGGTGCGACAGCCTGCTCTTCTCCCACTGGGTGGCCGCACCGAGGTCTGCCGCCCGCATCCGCCGACCGTCGGCCTCCGACAGCGTCACCAGGATCTCGAAGTCGGAGCCGGACAGCCCGAACTCCCGCTGCATGTGCTGCTGGAGATGACGGCTGAGGGTGTGCTGCATCGCGATGTACGCGCGCCACGCCCGCTGTTCGTCGTCGGTCAGCTGCCGCTTCGTCGTCACAACGGCCATGCTAGCCGATGGGTTGACATATCAACCCATGAAGGCCTACCGTCGATCCCGTAGGTTGACACATCAACTCAAGGAGAGGCAGATGACACCGAAGAGGACCATCGCGGTCGTCGGAGCGACCGGAAGTCAGGGCGGAGGGCTGGTGCGGGCCATCCTCGACGACGGCGGCGAATTCACGGTCAGGGCGCTCACCCGCAATCCCGGGTCACCGAAGGGCGCGGCGCTGTCCGAGGCGGGTGCCGAGGTCGTCGCGGCCGACCTCGACGACGAGGCCAGCCTGGACCGGGCGTTCGACGGTGTGCACGGCGCCTTCGTCGTCACCAACTACTGGGCGCCCCTGGCCCCCGACGCCGGAATATCACGCGCCGAGCGGGAACTGGCACAGGCCGCAGCCGCCGCACGAGCCCTCGAGCGCACCGGCGTCGAGCACGTCGTCTGGTCGACGCTGGAGGACACCCGCGGCCACTTCGCCGACGACGCCGCGGTGCCGGACGTCGAGGGCTACAAGGTGCCGCACTTCGACGCCAAGGCCGAGGCGGACGCGTTCTTCGCCGGACTGCCGGTCACCTACCTGCGGACCACGCTGTTCTTCGAGAACTTCGTCGATTCGTTTCCGCCGAGGCGCGGTGACGACGGCGCCCTGACGCTCGCGCTGCCCATCGCCGATCAGCCGCTGGCGGGGATCGCCGTCGACGACATCGGCCGCAGCGCACTGGGCGTCTTCGCGCGGGGCGACGCCCTGGTCGGCAAGACCGTCAGCATCGCCGGCGACATCCTGACCGGCGACGGCTACGCGGCGGCGCTGAGCGACGCGCTCGGCGAGCCGGTGACCTACGTCCCGGTGCCGTTCGACCGGTTCCGGGCGCAGGGCTTCCCGTCGGCGGTCGAGATGGGCAACATGTTCCAGTACTACGCCGAGAACTCCGCACAGTTCACCGCCGACCGCGATCTCGACCGGGTTCGCGAGCTCAACCCGCGGCTGCAGTCCTTCCGGGAGTGGCTGGCGAACCGTCAGAAATCGCCGGCGTGACGGCGCAGTGTCTCGATCGAGGCCGCCAGCGCCCGGGATTCGTCGGCGGACATCCCGATGTCGGCGAACACGTCGTTGTTGAGGGTGACGGTGGCGTCCTCGACGGTCGAGCGGCCCAGTTCGGTGATCTGCACCAGTGTGGTGCGGCCGTCGGTGGGGTGCGGAATCCGTTCGACCAGGCCGCTGGCCTCCAATCGCCGGATCGCGTGCGTGACGCTGGTGACGTGCACCTGTAGCCGGTCGGAGGCCTTGGTGATCGGGAGCGCCCCCGAACGGCTGAACGCCAGCAGGCGCAGCAGCTCGAACCGGGAGAAGCTCAGATCGTAGGGGCGCAGCGCGTTCTCGACGCGCGCCAGCAGGATCTGGTGGGCCCGCATCACGGAGGTGACGGCCACCATCCCGTCGGCCACCTCACCCCAGCCGGCCGCTTCCCAGTTCGCGCGGGCCAGCGCGATCGGGTCACGCGCCTCCAGCCCATCGCTCACCGACCTTTCATACCATTGGCCGCACTCACAGCTTCGTCTCCATCAGCACCTGCCGGGTGTCGGACGAAATCAACTGCACGGCGGCGATCTGGTCGCGCGGCATCGGGGTGTTCCCGCTCGGCAGCGCGGTCGCGCCGGGCAGACCGAGCCAGGTGGCGATCTCGGACCGGGTGCCGTCACGGCCGACCACCACCATGCCGAGCTGGCTTGGCGGCGTTCCGGCCCCGCCACCGGACCATTCGCCGTACGAGCACGCCATGTCGATGCGGGTCCCCCACCCGAACTCGGACAGGCTGACGGTCGCGGTGAACGGCGTGGGCGCGAGTTTGGTCATCTCGAAGGTCGCGGCGGTGGTCTGCGGCGCGCCGCTCTGCAGACCGAACACCTCGGGACGCATCGCGACGACCACCCCGACGGCGAGCAGCGCGGCGGCCAGGCCGACGGCCGCCGACGTCAGCCACCGCGAACGGCGTCGACGCCATCTGACCTTGGCCAGCACCGAGTCGCGCACCTCCGGCCGCAGCGGCGGCGGCTCGAACTGCTCCTCGTCGAGGGCGCGGACCTCGTCGGCGTCGAGCATCGCCAGCAGGGCCGGGATTCCGCTGAGCTCGGCCACCGCGTCCCGGCACCGGTCACACGTCTCCAGGTGCGCCTCGTACTCCCGGCGTTCGGCACTCGACAGGGAGCCGAGCACGTAGGCGGCATCCCATTGCAGATACGGATCGCCGCCTCCGGTGTCGGCGCCGCGGGGTACACCGGACAGCGTCATCTCGTCACCCCCATCTCCTGCAGGTTCAGGCGCAGCGCCCGCACCGCGTAGTGCAGCCGGGACTTCACCGTGCCTTCCGGTACCTGGAGTTCCTCGGCGATCTGTCCCGTCGTCCACCCCTGGTAGTACGCGCGCCTGATGACGGCCCGGTGGTCCTCGGACAACTGCGCCAGCGCCGATCCGATCAGCAGGCGGTCCAGCGCCGAGTCCACCTCGTCGGGGCCCGCGGTGTCCGCGACGGCCTCCACGTCGGGGGTGCCGGTCTCGCGGCGGGCCCGAGCGCTGCGCTGTTCGTCGATGATCAGGTTGCGCGCGACGGTGAACAGCCACGCCCTGGCTGACCCGTCGGGCTGGTGCCGCCACGCGCGCAGCAGCGTTTCCTGGACGACGTCTTCGGCGCGGGCCCGGTCACCGGTCAGACGCAGGGCATAGCGCCACAGAGCGGCGGCGTGCTCGTCGTAGAGCACCCGCATCATCGTGGCCTCCGGATCGTCCATAACCACCTTCCGCCAGTGACACGATGTCGGCGGTGACGTGGTTCATTGTCGATCAGAGCGTGAGAATTCGCGGCCCGTCCTCGGTGACCGCGACGGTGTGCTCCCAGTGGGCGGCGCGCGAACCGTCGGCGGTGACCACCGTCCACTCGTCCTCGAGTACGACGGTCTTGGTGGTGCCCAGGGTCAGCATGGGCTCGATCGCCAGCACGGAACCGGGAGCCAGGTGCGGCCCGCGTCCGGGCGCGCCCTCGTTCGGCAGGAACGGGTCCATGTGCATCTGCCTGCCGATGCCGTGCCCGCCGTAGCCGTCGACGATGCCGAACGCGCGCTGATAGCGCGCCTCGGCGGCGCGGGTGCCCTTCTCGATGGCGTGGGAGACGTCGGTCAGCCGGTTGCCGGGGACCATGGCGGCGATACCGGCCTCCATGGATTCGCGGGTGGCCGCCGACAGCGCTTCGTCGACGGGGATGAGCGCGCCGACACCGAAGGTGATCGCCGAGTCGCCGTGCCAGCCGTCGAGGATGGCGCCGCAGTCGATGGAGACCAGGTCACCTGCCGCCAGCAGCTCGGTGGCCGAGGGGATGCCGTGCACCACGCGGTCGTTGACCGACGAGCAGATGCTGGCGGGAAACCCGTGGTAGCCGAGGAAGGACGGGATACCGCCGCCGTCGCGGATGACCGATTCGGCGATGGCGTCCAGGTCCTTGGTGCTGACGCCCGGTGCGGCGGCCTCCCGCACTGCTTTGAGCGCGGCCGCGACCAGCGCGCCGGCGGCGGCCATCGCGTCGAGTTCGTCGGGGGTGCGCTGGGCGACGACCTTGTCCTTGCGCAACCTCAGGCCGGCCACGTCACTTCCCGAGCGCGTGCAGTGCCCTGGCGAACACCTCGTCCATCGACCCGACGGCGTCGACGGTCTTCAATTCGTCGCGGTAGTGGTCGAGCAGCGGCGCGGTCTCGTCGCGGTACACCTTCATCCGGTTGAGGATGACCTCTTCGGTGTCGTCGGCGCGGCCACGGCCCTTGAGGCGGGTGAGCAGTTCGTCCTCGGAGACGCGGAACTCCAGCACCGCGTCGAGCGAGAGGTTGCGGTCCTCGAGCATCCGGCCGAGTGCCTCGGCCTGCTCGACCGAGCGGGGGTAGCCGTCGAGGATGAAGCCGTCCTTGGCGTCGTCCTGCTCGATGCGGTCTTCGACCAGCGCGTTGGTGAGGCTGCTCGGGACGAGGTCGCCGGCGTCGAGATACCGCTTGGCCTCGACGCCGAGTTCGGTCTCGCCTGCGATGTTGTCGCGGAAGAGGTCGCCTGTGGAGATGTGGGGAATGCCCAGCTTCTCGGCCAGCTTCGCAGCTTGCGTGCCCTTGCCCGCACCCGGCGGTCCGAGTAGAACGATCCTCACTTCAGGAACCCTTCGTAGTTGCGCTGCATCAGTTGGCTTTCGATCTGTTTCACGGTGTCCAGACCCACGCCGATCATGATCAGCACCCCGACGCCGCCGAAGGGGAGGTTCTGCACGGGGCCGTTGCTACCGACGCTGAGGAACAGGTTCGGTATCACGGCGATGACGCCCAGGTAGATGGAGCCGGGCAGCGTGATCCGGCTCAGCACGTAACGCAGGTAGTCGGCGGTCGGCTTGCCCGGACGGATGCCGGGGATGAAGCCGCCGAACTTCTTCATCTCGTCGGCCCGCTCGTCGGGGTTGAACGTGATGGAGACGTAGAAGTAGGTGAAGAAGATGATCAGCGCGAAGTAGATGCCGATGTACCAGGGGCTGCTCGGGTCCGTCAGGTACTCCGCGACGAAGCGGTCCCACCAGCCGGTGCCCGGATTGGAGCTGCCGCTCTGGATCAACTGCGTGATCAGGTGCGGGATGTAGATCAGCGACGACGCGAAGATGACGGGGATGACGCCGGCCTGGTTGACCTTCAGCGGCAGGTAGGTCGAGGTGCCGCCGTACATGCGGCGGCCGACCATGCGCTTGGCGTACTGCACCGGGATGCGGCGCTGGCCCTGCTCGACGAATACGACGCCGATGATGATGATCAGCGCGCCCGCGCACACCGCGGTGAACACCAGGCCGCCCCGGCTGTCCAGGATCGACTTGCCCTCGCCCGGCATGGCCGCGGCGATGCTGGCGAAGATGATCAGCGACATACCGTTGCCGATGCCGCGTTCGGTGACGAGCTCACCCATCCACATCACCAGCGTGGCGCCGGCGGTCATCACCAGCACGATGACGACGAGCGAGAAGATCGCCTGGTCGTCGATGATGTCGAGGGTGCAGCCCTGGAGCAGCCCGCCGTTGGCGGCGAGCGCCACGATGCTGGTCGACTGCAGGACGGCGAGCGCCACGGCAAGGTAACGCGTGTACTGCGTCATCTTGGCCTGACCGGCCTGCCCCTCCTTGCGCAGCTGCTCGAAGCGCGGGATCACGACGGTCAGCAGCTGCACGATGATGCTCGCGGTGATGTAGGGCATGACGCCCACCGCGAACACCGACAGCTGCAGCAGCGCCCCGCCGGAGAACAGGTTGATCAGCGAATAGATCTGACCCGATTCCCCACCGCTGACCTGCGCGATGCACTCCTGCACGTTGGGGTAGTTCACTCCGGGGGACGGCAGCGACGCGCCGACCCGGTAGAGCAGGACCACGCCCAGCGTGAACAGGATCTTGCGCCTCAGGTCGGCCGTCCGCAGCGACGAGATGAAAGCCGAGAGCACTCTTTCCTCCTGCGCAGCCGACCTCTTGAGCGCGGCGTGCCAAATGGGGCTGGACAAACCAGCGTCATGGTCAAGTCACACGCACCGTCACGGCAGACGATTCGCCTGCTAGCGGGACGCGTCAAACAGTCTACGAGAGTAACAGTTGCCACCCGGCACCCCCGCATCGCTGCGCGGTCGCAGATTGCCTTCAGGAACGAAGCGTACAGTCGGCGCGAGCTGGTTAACCCAGCTAATTATCGGACGCTGGGCACTCTTGAAGGGGGCATTCGATGGCACGCACCGACAACGACACCTGGGATCTGGCGTCGAGCGTGGGAGCGACCGCGACCATGGTGGCGGCAGCCCGCGCGGTGGCGACACGCCAACCGGACGCGGTGATCGACGATCCGTTCGCCGAACCGCTGGTGCGCGCCGTGGGTGTCGACTTCTTCACCCGGCTGGCCACCGGTGACATCACGCCCACCGACCTCGACCCCGACGGCACCGGCGGCGCCGGCAACATGGATCGCTTCGCCGACGGGATGGCGGCCCGCACCCGGTTCTTCGACGACTTCTTCTCCGCCGCCGCCGACGCCGGCGTCCGCCAGGCGGTCATCCTGGCCTCCGGGCTGGACTCCCGCGCCTACCGGCTGCCCTGGCCGGCGGGCACGGTGGTGTTCGAGATCGACCAGCCCGACGTCATCACCTTCAAGACCGAGACGCTGGCCCGGCTGGGCGCGAAGCCGACGGCCGACCACCGGACGGTCCCGGTCGACCTGCGCGACGACTGGGTCGGCGCGCTGGAGGCTGCCGGATTCGACCGCACGAAGCCGACCGCCTGGATCGCCGAGGGGTTGTTCGGGTACCTGCCGCCCGAGGCGCAGGACCGCCTGCTCGACCAGATCACCGAGATCAGCCCCGCCGGCAGCCGGGTGGCGGCCGAAGGTGTGGTGAGTTCGCCGGACGCCGACGAGGACCAGATCCGCGAACGCATGCAGGCGGTGCGCGACCAGTGGCGGCAGTTCGGGTTCGATCTCGACTTCTCGGAGCTGGTCTACACCGGTGAGCGCGCGGAGGTGGCCGAGTATCTGGGCGCCAGGGGCTGGCAGACCGACAGCATCACCGCGACCGACCTGATGGCCAAGTGCGGACTGCCCTCGGCCGAGCACGGCAGCGCCAACTTCGCCGACGTCCGCTACGTCACCGCCGTCAAGTAGGGCGACGCGATGGCACGAAGCGATGCCGACAGCTGGGATCTGGCATCGAGCGTGGGCGCGACGGCCACGATGGTCGCCACCGCCCGTGCCGTGGCCAGCCGCGGCCCCCAGCCGCTGATCGACGATCCGTATGCCGAACCGCTCGTGCGGGCGGTCGGCGTGGACTACTTCGTCAAACTCCTCGACGGGCAGATCACGCTCGAGCCGGGCAACAGCGCGATGCTCGCGGTGATGACCGACGTGATGGCGGTGCGGACCCGGTTCTTCGACGACTTCTTCCTGGCGGCGCGGTCGCCGCAGGCGGTCATCCTGGCCTCGGGCCTCGACGCCCGCGCGTACCGGTTGTCGTGGCCGTCGGGAACCGTCGTCTACGAGATCGACCAGCCGGAGGTCATCGAGTTCAAGACCCGCACCCTGGCCGGACTCGGCGCCTCCCCCGCCACCGAACTGCGCACCGTGGCCGTCGACCTGCGCGACGACTGGCCGGCCGCGCTGCGTGAGCACGGCTTCGACCCGGGCCTGCCCACCGCGTGGATAGCCGAGGGGTTGTTGATCTACCTGCCGCCCGACGCCCAGGACCGGCTCTTCGACAACATCACCGCGCTGTCGGCCCCGGGCAGCAGGCTGGCCACCGAGTACCACCCGGATGCGGGCGCCCGGATCGGCGCGAGTTCTGCGCGCATGAGCCAGGAGTGGCGGCGCCACGGCTTGGAACTCGACATGGCCGACCTGTTCTACGAGGGTGAGCGCAACCCGGTCGTCGAGTATCTGCAGGCCCGCGGCTGGGACGTCGACGCGCGGAGCAGACCGGACATGTTCGCCCACTACGGGCGCCCCTTCCCCACCGGTGAGGAAGTCGGCGAGAGCATCGAGGCGTTACGCCAGTCCCTCGCCGTGACCGCGGTCAAGAAGTAAGGAGCAACCATGGCACGCACCGAAGGCGACACCTGGGATCTGGCGTCCAGCGTGGGCTCGACGGCGACGGGTGTCGCCGCCTCGCGAGCACTGGCGTCCAAACAACCGAACCCGCTGATCCACGACCCGTACGCCGATCCGCTGGTGAAGGCCGTGGGACTCGAGGAGTGCATCCGGCGCGCCGACGGCGAACTGCACGTCGAAGGGCACCCGATGCTCGACAACCGCCGTGCCTGCGAGCAGATCGCGGTGCGGACGCGGTTCTTCGACGACTTCTTCGCCGACGCCGCCGCCGCGGGCGTGCGTCAGGCCGTGATCCTGGCATCGGGTCTCGACACCCGTGCCTACCGGCTGGACTGGCCGGCCGGGACCGTGGTGTACGAGATCGACCAACCCGAGGTCATCGAGTTCAAGACCCGCACCCTGGCCGGACTCGGCGCCTCCCCCGCCGCCGAGCTGCGCACGGTGGGGATCGACCTGCGCGAGGATTGGCCGACGGCGTTGCGCGACAGCGGGTTCGACCCGAGCGCGGCAACGGCGTGGATCGCGGAGGGGTTGTTGATCTACCTGCCGCCAGACGCCCAGGACCGGCTGTTCGACAACATCATCGCGCTGTCGGCCCCGGGCAGCCGGATCGCCACCGAGCACATGGACTTCGGCGCATCGCAGGACGCCTGGCTGCGCCGGGTCAGTGAGTGGTCGAAGCACGTCGGCTCGAAGGTCGACCTGCTCGACCTGTTCTACACCGGGGACCGCACCCCGGCCGGAACCTATCTGGCCGAGCGCGGCTGGGAGGTCACCGTACGCACCTCGGTGGAGGCGTACGCTGCGAACGGGTTCGAGTATCCCGAGGATCTCGCGGCCGTGGCCGCCGGCTCCGGCTATCTGACCGCCACATTGAAATGAGGTAGCGCGATGGCCCGTACCGAGGGCGACAGCTGGGATCTGGCGTCGAGCGTCGGTGCGACGGCCACCATGGTGGCGGCGGGCCGCGCGGTCGCCAGCCGGGATCCGCGCGGTCTGATCGACGACCCGTTCGCCGCGCCGCTGGTGCGGGCGGTGGGGATCGAGTTCTTCACCAAGGTGGTCGACGGTGAGTTCGACATGGCGGACCTCGACCCGTCGAACGGGGCTTCGATGCAGGCCAGGATCGACGAAATGGCCTTGCGCACACGATTTTTCGACGACTACTTCCTGGACTCGACGCGCGGCGGGGTGCGCCAGGTGGTGATCCTGGCTTCGGGCCTGGACTCGCGGGCCTACCGGCTGCCGTGGCCCGACGGCACGGTCGTGTACGAGGTCGACCAGCCGGCGGTGATCGAGTTCAAGACGTCCACGCTGGCGGCTATCGGCGCCGAGCCCACCGCGGAGCGGCGGACCGTGGCGGTGGACCTGCGCGAGGACTGGCCGGCCGCGCTGCGGGCCGCCGGTTTCGACAGCGAGGCGCCGACCGCCTGGTGCGCCGAAGGGTTGCTGATCTATCTGCCGCCCGAGGCGCAGGATCTGTTGTTCGACAACGTCACCGCGCTGAGCGCATCAGGCAGCACCGTGGCGACCGAGTACGTGCCCGGCATCAGGCAGTTCGACCCGGAGAAGGCCAGGGCCGCGACGGCGCAGATGCGCGAGCACGGACTGGATCTCGACATGCCGTCGCTGATCTACCACGGCGAGCGCAACCACGTCATGGAGTACCTGACGTCGCTGGGCTGGCAGGTGACCGGGACATCCCGCGCCGAGTTGTTCGCCCAACACGACGTGCCGATGGTCGATCGCGACAACGACCCGCTGGGCGAGATCGTCTACGTCAGCGCCACGTATCAGAAGCGGTAGTCGCCGAACCACAGCGCACTGACGCCGCTGACCGACCGCTCGGCCTGGTCGATGAGGTTGACCATCGACCGGCCGACCAGCACACCGAGCGCATCCGGCAGCGACGCCGCTGCGGGCTGCGACGACGGCTTCGGGCGCAGCATGTCGAGCACCGACGACCCCGGGTATCCGACGATGTGGACGTCGGCGTCGAGTTCGAGACCGGCCAGTACCTTCGCCCGGTCGATCGCGGTGCGCAGTCCGCCGAGTTCGTCGACCAGACCGCGGTCCTTCGCGTCGGCGCCTGTCCACACCCGGCCCCGCGCCACCTCGGCGACGGCGTCGACGGACAGCCCGCGGCCGTCCGCGACGCGTTCGACGAAGTCGGTGTAGAACAGGTCGGCCTCCGCTTCGACGTGCGCCTGCTGTTCGTCGGTGAAGGGTGAGTTCGCCGACCACGCATCGGCATTGGCGTTGGTGCGCACGGAATCCGATCCGACGCCGAGCCGGTCCTTGAGCTCGCGTGCGACGAGCTTCCCGGTCACCACGCCGATGGATCCGGTGATGGTGCCTGCGTTGGCGACGATCGCGTCGGCGCCCATCGAGACGTAGTAGCCGCCCGATGCGGCGACCGCACCCATGGAGGCGACGACCGGCGTACCGCCTTCGCGGGTGCGCAGCACCTCACGCCAGATGGTCTCCGAACCGGTGACCGATCCGCCGGGGCTCTCGACCCGCAGCACGATGGCCTTGACGTCCTTGTCGGCGGCCGCTTCGCGCAGCGCGGCGGCGATGGTGTCGCCCCCGGCGCTCGAATTGCCGAGGGGCAGCAGGCCGGGTCCGCCGCGGCCGCTGACGATCGGGCCGTGCAGGGTGACGACGGCGATGGTCGGCTTGGCCTTGCGGCCCGGGATGGACGGGCCGGCACCGGGGGCCGTGGCGCGGGCGTAGCGGGACAGGAACAGCCGCGGGGGCGCGTCCGGCCCGTCGACGTTCCGGGGCGTGATGCCCTCGGCGCCGCTGAGTTCGGCGATGCGGGCGTAGGCCTCGTCGCGGAAGCCGATGCGGTCGACGAGGCCGCCCGTCACCGCGTCGTCGCGCAGCAGCGGCGCCTTGTCGGCGAGGGCGTCGACGTCTTTCGTCTCCAGGTTGCGGGACGCGGCGACGCCGGCCAGCACCTGCTGGTTGAGGCTTTCGATCAGTCGGCTGTCCGCTTCGCGATGCGGTTCGGTGTAGCGATCCTGGGTGAAAAGGTTTGCGGCCGACTTGTATTCGCCCTTGGCGACGAACTGGGCCTCGATACCGGCCTTGTCGAGGGCGTCGCGCAGGAACAGCGCGCTGGTGGCGAACCCGACGAGACCGACGGTGCCCGACGGTTGCATCCAGACCTCGCGGAACGCCGACGCCAGGTAGTAGGACAGCGTGCCGGGATAGGTCTCGGCCCAGGCGACCGACGGCTTGACGGCGCTGAAGGCCACGATCGCGTCCCGCAGCTCCTGGACCGGCGCGGCGGGTGCGGCCGAGATCTGCACGCGGGCGATCAGGCCTGCGACGCGGTCATCCTCGGCGGCCCGGTGGATGGCGGCGACGGCCTGGCGGAGCACCATCGGGCGCCCACCGGAGGAGATCATCGCCAGCGGGTCGAAGCCGCTGGTCTCCGGCGGCACCGACAGCAGGTCGAGTTCGAGCACGCAGCCGTTCGGGACGCCCTTGTGGCGGGCGGTGTCGACCCGCCGCACGATGGCGCGCACATCGTCGGCGCCGGGGATGCCGGGGAGGAAGGCGAACATGCGACCGAGGGTACCGGCGTTCTGCGATACGCCGGTGCGGCCGCCGTACCGTGATGGTGTGCGGTTCTCGATCTCGATTCCCCAGCGCGATCCGGACGGCTTCGACGCCGAAGGGGTGAAGAGCTATCTGGCCCGGGCCGAAGAGTTGGGCTTCGAAGGCGGCTGGGTGTTGGAGCAGCCGGTCGGGCCGACGCCTCTGATCGCACCGCTGGAGCTGTTGGCGTATGCGGCGGCGTGTACGACACGGCTGAGGCTCGGCGTCGGTGTGCTGGTGTCGTCACTGCACGATCCGTTGCAGCTGGCGGCGTCGGTGACGGCGGTCGACCGGCTCAGCCACGGACGGCTGGATGTCGGGGTGGCGTCGGGCGGTGGGAGGCGGAAATTCGCGGCGTTCGGGGTGGCACCCGAGACGTTCGTCGGCTACTTCACCGAGGGTGTGCAGCTGATGAAGGCGGCGTGGTCGGATGAGCCGCGGGTGACATTCCACGGGCGGTTCCGTGATGTCGACGATCTGCCGATCCAGCCCAAGCCGGTACAGCGCCCCCATCCGCCGATCTGGTTCGGCGCCAACGCACCCGCGGCGCTGGCCCGTGCGGTGCGGCACGGTGACGCATTCCTCGGGGCGGGCTCGTCGACCACGGAACGCTTCGCCGAGGCCGTGCGGATCGTGCGTCGGGAGATCGACCAACAGGGCAGGGACGCAGCGGGTTTCCGCATCGGCAAGCGGGTGTACCTGATGGTCGACGACGATTCGGCCCGGGCCGGGGAGCGGGTGATCGCCGGGCTGCGCCGCATCTACGGCGAGATGGCGGGCATCGACGCGGTCCCCGTGTCGGGCACAGCCGACGAGGTGGCACGAGGCCTGCGGGAGGTCATCGACGCGGGCGCACAGATGGTGTTGTGCAACCCCGTCGGCGCGACCGTCGCCGAAGACCGCGAGCAGATGGAACGCCTTGCCGCCGAGGTGCTTCCGCAGCTCGGTTGAAACTTCCACCGTCAGAAGGGTGGGGGTATGTCGTGGTCGGCGGCGCCCGGGCGGTCGAATAGGCCAGCGAGGCAATTCGATTCGCCGCCGACAGGCGCTTCCTCCGCGCTGGGTTCGGGTGGCGGGCTCGTGTGGTGGGCGAGATGGGCCTGGTTGCGGGCGCGTTCGGCGTTGATGTGGGCGCGCCGTTCGGCGGCGCGGGTGCGTCGGCGTTTGGGCATGCTCAACCCCCGCGGCGGCGCGGGTGGAGTGTCGGTCGGGGGCGGAGGTAGGCCGGCGGTGGCGGTGTTCCAGTCGGGGAACAACAGGTGGCTGCCGGGTTTGGTGCGGTATTGCCGCCCGGTCGGGGCGGTCCACATGACCGTGCCGTCGGGCAGCTGTTCATCAGCCCAGCCGCCGATGCCGATCCAGAAAGTTTTCAACAAGTGGTGGAGCCGGCACAGACATTTGGTGTTCGCGGGGTGGGTCGTCCCGGCCGGGTAAGGGGTGGTGTGGTCGATGTCGCCGCGGTCGGCCGGTCGGTTGCAGCCGGGGAACCGGCACGTCAGGTCGCGCATCCGCACAAACGCCGACAACCGGGTCGAGGGCCGGTACCGCGGCTCGGGGGCGGGGGCGGGTGGCCGGATCGGAGCCAGCTTCGCCCCGGCCCGGATCAATTCGGCCAGTAGCGGCGTCGGCACCACCCCACCGCCCACGATCACCGCGGTACCAGTCGGATGCGGTGAGGGCACGGTGGGGGCGGGTGAAGACTCCGGTTCGCGTGCCGGTTCGGCCTCGGAGGGCTCCTCCTCGGTGCCTTCTTCGGACGGTGTCCGGTCGGTGGTGGCAGTGACGGCGTTCTGGTCGGCGAGGATGTGGATGCTCACCGCTTCGGCGCGGGCATCAGGGGCGGCGGCCGGGCAGTCCGGGTCACCGCACCGGCAGGCCAACCGGTCCCCGCCGGCGGCGAGCACCCCGAGTGCATCCGAACGCCGCTGCCCGGCGGTGCGCGGATCATTGGCGCACACCCCGGCCACCAGTTGCGCCACCCGCCGCCGCAACAGCTCAGCGTCCGTGGCCGACAACCGGCCCCAGACCGACGTCGTCACGGCCCCGTCTTTATGCGCCCCGATCGAGAAATCCCTTTCTTGTGCCGCGGTGCGCCCGCGGATCACCGCCGCCGGATCGAACCGCTCCACCCATACGTCGACGGCCTGATCGAGTCTGTCGCCCGACAGGACGCCCCACCCACGCACCGCTTCGGCGATCGCGGCGTCGATCTGCTGCAGCGGGGCGCCTTCGGCGACCAGTCGGGTGCGCCAAGTGATCGCCGTGACCATCCGGGAACTGATCCTGCCCTCGGCGTAGAGCGCCCCCACCATCGGCAAGCGGTCCCGCACCGCCAGCGCGATGCACATTTCCTTCGACGCCGCGTACGCGCTGATGCCCATGGCGGCGCTGATCTCGGCGGCGGTGGCCGCCCAGGGATCACACACCCACAACTGCCGTTCGTCATCGCCGGCATCGACGCGGCGCCGGCTGGCCAGTTCAGCCACCGCCGCCAACCGCGCCGCCCCGGCCTGCGCCTCCGTGCGCGCGGACTCCTCGATCGCCGCCACCAAGGCCGCATCCGAGAATTCGTCGAACATGCTTTCGATTATGGCATCCGGCACCGACACGCCACGATGCGAAATCCCCACGCCTGTGGATGAACCGGCCGCTGTGGACAACCTGCCGCCGAACTCAATCAGCGGCCCGCGCGAACGCGGTCGGCGAGGCCCCCGTCACCCGGGTGAACGCGGTGGTGAACGCACTCGCGGATTGGTAACCGGTCCGGCGGGCGACTTCCGCCATCGACACGTCCTCATTGCGGAGGATGTCCCTCGCCAAGGCCATCCGCCAATGGTGCAGGTACTGCATGGGCGGCATACCCATTGTGCGGCTGAACCTTTCCGCGAACACCGCGCGCGAGACACCCGCCTCCCGCGCGAGACGCTCCACCGTCCACCCATACGCGACGTCCGCGTGCAACCGCCGAAGCGCCGGTGCGAGAACCGAATCAGACAGTCCCGCAAGCAGACTCCGCTGCCCATCCACAGACGGCGCGGCCCGCAGCCGCATCGCCTCGACCAGCAGCACTTCGACGAGGCGTTCCAGGATCAACGCGGACGGCGACATCGAAGCGGTCTCGTCGGCGATCAACTCGACGAGCCGGTGCAACCGTGTCGCTGCGGGTTCGTCCCGGCGCACCAGGACGATCCGCGGTAACAGCGGCGTGAGGAGCGAGGAGTTCGCGGGCTCGAACCGGCAGTAGCCGCCGAGCATCCGCATGGTGGCCGGCCCCTCCGGGTCGCCGTGCCGCACGTCGCGCGATACCGGTTCGGTGATCACGGCCGTCGGGCCGGCGTCGTACCCGCTGGTCATGATGAAGCCGGGCATGACCGGCAGGAGAAGGAAGTCGCCACCGTGCAGTTCGAGAGCGTCATGGCCGTCGAGGCGCAACACGCACGATCCCTCGAGCATGACGCAGAATGCCGGATCGGCGTAGCGCGCTTCCCGCACGCTCCAGTCGCCCGCCCCGCTGATGATCTTCGACTCGACCATCGTGGGCCGTAGCAGCGCGACCAGCATCTCGACCGGATCGGAGCCGCCGGGACGTTCCTGCACACCGACAAGCTACGCGGATAACGCCACCGCGTCCGCCCCGGCGGGGAACCGAAGCCGACCCGAGTCGTCGACGGCCGCCCGCAGCACCACCTCCGCGACGTCCTCCGCGGTGGTGACCGGGCCCGGCGAGTGATAGCCCGCGAACACCGGTTCGGCGAACGGCTCATACGGTTCGGGGATCAACCCGTCCATACGCCCGCTTCCGTTGGCCGCGAACCGCGTGGACGGACCGTAGCCGGGCTCGACCAGCTTGGCCCGCCCACCGAAGAACTCGAGTTCCAGGGCGAGCGACGCCGTGAATCCCTCGACGGCCATCTTGCTCGCGGTGTAGACGGCGGTGAGCGGCATGGCCGCCAACGTCACCGACGACGTCACGTTCACCACGACGCCCGAGCGGCGTTCCCGCATCTGCGGAATGACCGCCTGGGTCATCGCCATCACGCCGAAGGTGTTGGTCTCGAACAACTCTCGGACCAGGGACATGGGCGTGGCCTCGAATGCGCCGACGGCGCCGATGCCGGCGTTGTTCACCAGCACGTCGATGGGCCCGCTGGAGGACACGGCCTCAGCGATGCTGGCGGGGTCGGTGACGTCGAGCGGCAGTACGGTGAGCCGCTCCCCCGGCGTCAGCACCGCGTCGCGCGGTGTGCGCATGGTGGCGATGACGTTCCATCCCTCGGCATGGAAGCGCTGCGCCGTCGCGAGTCCGTAACCCGAGGAGCAACCGGTGATGAGCACTGTCTTCATACCGGAAACGCTATGGTCGCCGGCAGCGCCCCGAAATAGCGCGGCGTCCGGAATCCTTCACCGATCGTCTGGCCTGCCCGGAAAACGAGAAGACCCCGCACGCCGAAGCGTGCGGGGTCATCTGCGAGGTGAATGTCAGAGCTCGGTGGCCGAACCGCCGGCCGCCGTGATCTTCTCGCGGGCGCTGCCGCTGAACTTGTGGGCGGAGACGTTGACCGCCGCCGTCAGCTTGCCGTCGCCGAGCACCTTCACCAGCGTGTTCTTGCGAACGGCACCGGAGGCGACGAGCTCGTCGAGGCCGATGTCGCCACCATTCGGGAACAGCCGGCCGAGGTCGCCGACGTTGATGACGGCGTACTCGGTGCGGAAGCGGTTGCGGAAGCCCTTGAGCTTCGGCAGCCGCATGTGGATCGGCATCTGGCCGCCCTCGAACATCGGCGAGACGTTCTTACGCGCCTTGGTGCCCTTGGTGCCGCGGCCCGAGGTCTTACCCTTCGAACCCTCACCGCGGCCGAGACGCGTCTTCGCGGTCTTCGCCCCGGGAGCCGGCTTCAGGTCGTGAAGTTTGATCGGCTGTGTCATCGTCTCAGACCTCCTCTACGACGACGAGGTGATGCACGGTCTTGATGAGGCCGCGGGTCTGCGCATTGTCCTCACGGACGACCGACTGGCGGATCTTCCGCAAGCCGAGCGTGCGCAGGCTCTCCCGCTGCTTCCAGCGCGCACCGATGGTGCCGCGCACCTGGGTGATCTTCAGTTCAGCCATGATTACGCAGATCCTTCACGTGCCGAGGACGCGGCGAGCGCGTCAGCCTCACGCCGGGCCTTGAGCATGCCGGCCGGCGCAACATCCTCGAGCGGCAGACCGCGACGGGCCGCCACCTCTTCGGGACGCTGGATCTGCTTCAGCGCGGCCACGGTGGCATGCACCACGTTGATCGCGTTGTCGCTGCCCAGCGACTTGGCCAGGATGTCGTGGACGCCGGCGCATTCCAGCACCGCACGGGCCGCGCCACCGGCGATCACACCGGTACCGGGGCTCGCCGGGCGCAGCATGACGACGCCCGCGGCGGCCTCACCCTGGACCGGGTGCACGATGGTCCCGCCGATCAGCGGCACGCGGAAGAAGCCCTTGCGAGCCTCCTCGACACCCTTGGCGATGGCGGCCGGAACTTCCTTGGCCTTGCCGTAGCCGACACCCACCATGCCGTTACCGTCACCGACGATCACCAGCGCGGTGAAGCTGAAGCGACGGCCACCCTTGACCACCTTGGAGACGCGGTTGATCGAGACGACGCGCTCCAGGTAGTTGCTCTTGTCGCCGCCGTCGCGGCCACGGCCGCCACGGTCGTCGCGGCGGCCACGACCGTCACGGTCGCCCCGTCCGCCCCGGCCGTCGGATGTCGCCGGCCCGGCATTATTTGCCTGCTCGGCCATCATGCAGTCCTTCCAGTCTTGTACACGTCGGTCATCAGAACTTCAGCCCGCCTTCACGCGCGGCGTCGGCCAGCGCGGCGATCCGACCGCCGTAGGTGTAGCCACCACGGTCGAACACCACCTCGTCGATACCCGCTGCCTTCGCGCGCTCGGCGATCAGTTGACCGACACGCACGCTGTGCGCCTTCTTGTCACCGTCGATGGCCCGCACATCGCCCTCGATCGAGGATGCGGCTGCCAGCGTCGTGCCGGTGAGGTCGTCCACCAACTGTACGTGGATGTGGCGCGACGAGCGGTTGACGACCAGACGCGGCCGCTCCGCGGTGCCGGAGACCTTCTTGCGCAGCCGGGCGTGGCGGCGGATGCGGTCCCGCCGGCGCGTCTGCGAGATGTTCGCCCCGACCGGCTTGTGCAGCTTGGTTGCATCAGCTTGTTGAGCAGTAGCCATGTCTACTTACCTGTCTTTCCGACCTTGCGGCGGATCTGCTCACCCTCGTAGCGCACACCCTTGCCCTTGTAGGGGTCGGGGCGGCGCAGGCGACGGATGATCGCCGAGATCTGGCCGACCTTCTGCTTGTCGATACCCGAGATCGAGAACTTGGTGGGCGTCTCGACCGCGAAGGTGATGCCCTCCGGCGGCTCGATGACCACGGGGTGGCTGTAGCCGAGCGCGAACTCGAGGTTGGAACCCTTGAGCGCGACGCGGTAACCGACGCCGTAGATCTCCATCTTGGTGGTGTAGCCCTGGGTGACGCCCTCGACGAGGTTGGCCACCAGGGTGCGCGACAGCCCGTGCAGCGAGCGGTTGCGCCGCTCGTCGTTGGGACGGGTCACCACGATGGCGCCGTCGTCGTCACGGGCCACGGCGATCGGTTCGGCGACGGCCAGCGACAGGGTGCCCTTGGGCCCCTTCACCGACACGTTCTGGCCCTCGATCGTGACGTCGACTCCGGCGGGAACCGGAACCGGCTGCTTTCCAATACGCGACATGTTTCCTACCCCCTCACCACACGTACGCGAGGACTTCGCCGCCCACGCCCTGTCGTGCTGCCTGGCGGTCGGTGAGCAGGCCGGAGGACGTGGAGATGATCGCCACGCCGAGGCCGCCGAGAACGCGGGGCAGATTGGTCGACTTCGCGTAGACCCGCAGGCCGGGCTTGGACACCCGGCGCAGGCCCGCGATGCTGCGCTCACGGCTGGGGCCGTACTTGAGCTGCACGACGAGCGACTTGCCCACCCGGGCGTCCTCGGTGCGGTAGTCGGAGATGTAGCCCTCCGACTTGAGGATCTCGGCGATGTTGGCCTTGATCTTGCTGTGTGGCAGAGCCACCTCATCGTGGTACGCCGAGTTGGCGTTGCGCAGACGTGTCAAGAAGTCTGCGATCGGGTCCGTCATGGTCATGACAGCCGCTTCACCTTCCTCGCGACGGTTCCCCGGTCAGGGCCTGCCGCGCATGTTTGATTGGTTGTTGGTCTTTGGCTGTGCTAAAGGCTCTTCGCGCGAGCGCTCATCGCGTCACCAGCTCGATTTCTGCACACCGGGCAGTTCGCCGGCGTGGGCCATCTCGCGCAGGCAGATCCGGCACAGGCCGAACTTGCGGAAGACGGCGTGCGGGCGACCGCAGCGCTGGCAGCGGGTGTAGGCCCGCACTGCGAACTTCGGCTTCTTGTTGGCCTTGTTGATCAGTGCTTTCTTTGCCATTAGCTCAGTTCTCCTTGAAGGGGAAGCCCAGCGCCCGCAGCAGCGCTCGTCCTTCGTCGTCGTTCGTCGCCGAGGTGACGACGGTGATGTCCATGCCGCGCGGGCGGTCGATGCTGTCGACGTCGATCTCGTGGAACATCGACTGCTCGGTCAGACCGAAGGTGTAGTTGCCGGTGCCGTCGAACTGCTTGGGGCTCAGGCCGCGGAAGTCGCGGATACGCGGCAGCGCGATGGCGACCAGGCGGTCCAGGAACTCCCACATGCGGTCGCCGCGCAGCGTGACGCGGGCACCGATGGGCATGCCCTCGCGCAGCTTGAACTGGGCGATGGACTTGCGGGCGCGGCGGATCTCGGGCTTCTGGCCGGTGATCAGGGCGAGATCGTTGACGGCGCCGTTGATCAGCTTGGCGTCGCGGGCGGCGTCACCGACACCCATGTTGACGACGACCTTGACGACGCCCGGGATCTGCATCACGTTGGCGTAGCCGAACTGCTGCTGCAGCGAGTCGCGGATCTCTTCGCGGTAGCGCTGCTTCAGGCGCGGGAGGGTCTTCTCTGCGGTAGTCATCTCAGATGTCCTTGCCGTTGCGCTTGGAGACGCGCACCTTCTTGCCGGTCTCTTCGTCGACGCGGTAGCCGATGCGGGTGGGGTTGCCGTCCGAGTCGACGACCATCACGTTCGAGACGTGGATCGGCGCCTCCTGCGTGACGATGCCGCCCGACGACGCGCCGCGCTCGTTACTCGAGACCGCGGTGTGCTTCTTGATGCGGTTGACGCCCTCGACGAGGACCTTGTTGCGGCTGGGGTAGGCCTGGATGACCTTGCCCTTGGCACCCTTGTCCTTACCGGAGACCACCAGCACGGTGTCGCCCTTGTGGACCTTCATCTACAACACCTCCGGGGCGAGCGAGACGATCTTCATGAAGCGCTTCTCACGCAGCTCGCGGCCGACGGGGCCGAAGATGCGGGTGCCGCGCGGATCGTTGTCGTTCTTGATGATGACGGCGGCGTTCTCGTCGAACTTGATGTAGCTGCCGTCGGCGCGGCGGCGCTCCTTGACGGTGCGCACGACGACGGCCTTGACGACGTCGCCCCGCTTGACGTTGCCGCCGGGGATGGCGTCCTTGACGGTGGCCACGATGACATCACCGATGCCGGCGTAGCGTCGCGATGAACCACCGAGTACGCGGATGCACAAGATCTCCTTGGCGCCCGTGTTGTCGGCGACCTTCAACCGCGATTCCTGCTGAATCACTCGATCTCCTGACCTGGTTATGTCTGCACGCCAGATACCGACCTGACGTACGCGGTCCTTGCTGTCACCGAAGAGCACGCAGGGCCTGATCTTGCGATGAGCGCTTGCGCGAAGAGCTGCACACACAGATCGGCCGAGGTCTGCCCAAGGCAACCGTTTGATTCTAGGTGAGCATGCGCGATGGACCAAATCGGCGCTGCTCAGCGCCCGAGCGCGCACACGCTCAGCCGGTGATCTCCTCGACCACGGCGGCGGCGGTGAGCACCTGCGCGTCGCGGTGGCGGCGTCCGACGATCTGCAGACCGACCGGTACCCCGGCCACGGTACCCGCGGGCACCGAGATCGCCGGTTGGCCCGTGAGGTTGAAGGGGAAGGTGACCGCGAGCGCCCCCCAGTGATCCACGGGCACACCCGCGATCTCGGTGGGCATGGGCCCTCGCGCGGGGAACGCCGGCACCTGGGTGGCGGGTACGAGCAGCAGGTCGAAGCGTTCGAACGCCTCGGCGAGGGTGGCGACCAGGCCGGCGCGGATCGCGTGGGCGTCGGCGAGGGCGTCGGCGTCCACCGCGTTTGCCGCGTCCAGGTACCCCCGCAGCGTGGGGTGCAGATCGGTCCCTGCTGGTGCGCTGCGCAGGTGGGTGTAGACATCGGGCGCCGACAGCGTCCGGTATGCCTCGCCGCACCGGGGGTCGACCGTCAGCTGTGCGGGGACCGCCTCGGCACCGGTGGCGGCGATGAACTTCTCCGCGGCGATCCGCACCACCTCGGCCACCGCCGGATCACACGGCGCATTGCCCAGGGTCTCGGCGAACGCGACGCGCAGCGGGCCCGGGTCGGCGCCGAGGCCGTCTTCGAACCGCACCGGCGCCGGCAGCGAGGCACGGTCGAACGGGTCCACCCCGCACACGCAGTCGAGGAAACGGGCGGTGTCGCGCACCGTCCGGGTCAGCGCGCCGTAATGGTCGTTGTCGGCGGCTCCGACGTGCCGAGGTCCGCGCGGCACGAGACCGTAGGTCGGTTTGAAACCGACCAGCCCGCAGTAGGAGGCGGGGATCCGCAGCGAGCCTGCGCCGTCGGTGCCGGTGGCGACGGGCACCATGCCCGCGGCCACGGCGGCGGCCGACCCGCCGCTGGAACCGCCGGGGGTGAGTTCCGGGTTCCACGGATTGCGGGTGATTCCGTGCAGCGCGGACGCGGTGAACGAGGCCCGGCCGAATTCCGGCGAGGCGGTCAGCCCGATGGGGACGGCCCCGGCCCGCACGGCACGGGTCACCAGCGTGCACGTGTGATCGGCGGTGCGGCCCGCGTAGAGGGTGCTGCCCATGGCGAACGGCCAGCCCGACACCGGATGGAGTTCCTTGACTCCCAACGGGACTCCGGCCATCGGCCCGGGGTCGCGGCCGTCGGAGACCAGCCGGTCGACTGCGCTCGCCCGCTCCATGGCGCCGTCGGCGTCGACGTGGACGAAGGCGCCGAGCGCGGGGTTGCGGCGCTCGATCCGGTCGAGCGCTTCGGTGACCGTCTCCACGGCGGTGAGCTCACCTGAGCGCACCAGCGCAGCCGTCTCGACGACCGTGCGGCCCTTCGCCGCGAGGACCTCGGTCACAGCAGCACCAGCGTCGCGACACCGGTCGCCACCACCAGACCCGTGACCACCGGGATGAACAGGCGGCGCGCCAGATCCACGACCGGCACCCCGGTCAGCCCGGCGACGACGATCAACGAGGACCAGATCACCAGCGTGCCGCCGCCGGTCCAGCTCGCGCCGTTCTGCGCGATCGCGGCGAGTGTGGCGACCTGGTCGGCGCCGTCTCCCAGGGATGCCGCCAGGGATCCGGTGAACGGCAGACCCGGCCAGCCGTTGCCGTCGAGGCCCAGCAGCATCCCGACGATCAGCATCGCGAACGCGGCGAACACCGGCGTATGCGGAATGTGGCCCTGCACCGCGGCGACGGCGTCGAAGAGGAACGCGGGCGCCTCGGCGCCGTCGGGGAGGCCGAGGATGCCCGCGGAGTAGTCGGCCAGACCGATGTAGACGAAGCCGGCGACCGGGATCACCATTCCCATCGTGCGGAAGGAGAACGCGATGCCCTCGGTGAAGTGGGCACCCACATCCTCGAGCCATCCTCGCCGGTTGGCGATCACCGAGATGGCCACCAGTGCGAGGGCGGCCGTCCCGCCCACCAGCGGCGCGCCCAGCCCTTCGTCCACATCCGGTACCAGCGTGGTGAACCGGCCGAGGAGCATGAATGCCAGCAGACCGGCGAACAGAACCGGAATCGCGATCGCAACCAGCACGCCCTTTGAATTACGGTGGGGCGCGGCAATTTCCGTGGCCGGTGCGCTCAGGGTGGCGACGGCGCCCTTGGTCTGCCCTCCCGCCGCGGAGATCGGTCCGGCGGGCCCGGGGTTTCCGGCGCCGGCCGCCTCCGTGGCCGCGGCCGGGTCGGTCGTCTTGGTGCGCACGTCGCGAAAGTAGGCGATTGCCAGCGCCACGGCGCCTGCGATCAACGCGATCAGCGTGGCCCGGTCGGCGATCATGCGCGCCGGCACATCCGCGCCCTCGGCGGACAACGCCGGGGCCACGCCCATGATGTAGTCCGAGCTGAGAGCCATCCCCTGACCGGCGATGGCGATCGCCAGCGCCGCGCCGAGCAGGGGCAGACCGGCTCGCACCGCGGCGGGGAGCAGGATCGCGGCGATCAGCGGCAGCACCGGCGTCGGCCAGAACGCCAGCGACAGCAGGAAAGTCACCGCCGCGAGCAACAGGTATGACACGTGGCCGTTGCGGAACAGGCCGCTCAACGGACGGATCATGACGGCATCGGCGCCGAGTCCGCGCATGGCGCCGAGCATCGCGGTGACCAGGGCGATGATGATGAAGATGGGCAACAGCTCACGGGTTCCGCTGATCGCGGCGTTGAACACCGCCCCCAGGCCCGTGGTGACGCTGCCCTGATACACCAGGCCGGTGAGGAAGGTCGCGACGATCGCCGGCGCGATGACGTTCTTCTTGGCGACCACGGTGCCGATCAAGACGACCAGACCGAGCAGGTAGACCCAGTGAGCTGCGGACAACGGGTTTCACATCCAATCGGACGAGGGCTGTCGGATTCCTTGTAGGTCATGTAACCCTATGTCGGTCAGCAGTTTTCGCAATTCGGACAATTCTGCCGGCCGTGGTGACGAGAAAGTGCACACCGCAGTAGGGCCGATATGTGCACTGTGTCCCTTGCCTTTTCGGGCATACCGAAGATCACCGGACAGCGGCGATCAGATCCACCTCGACCGGCGCGCCCGACGGCAACGACTGCACACCGATCGCGGCGCGCGCCGGAAGACCATCGCGGCCGAGTGCGGCTGCCAGGACAGCGGATGCGCCGTCGGCGACTGCCGACAGATCGTGGAAAGACCCCGCACACGCGATGTACACCGTCATCCGCAGGCAGCGGATGTACGTGGCACCCGTAGACACCGAGCGTACCGCCGCAAGCGCGTTCTCTGCGGCGATCCCCGCCGCGGCGTAGGCCTCCTGCGCCGAGACCGCGGAACCCACGACGCCGCGCAGCACCAGTTCGCCGTCGCGTCGCGGGGTCATGCCCGCGGTGTAGACGACACCGTCGTGCAGCACCGCGGGCCGGTAGTCACCCTGCGGAATCGGCGCTGCCACACCGTCAGTCGACACCGATCGCCACGCCCTCCTGCCGTGGGTCGGCCGCGCCGCTCAGCACGCCGCGGCCGTCGCGGCAGATCACCTGCGCGCTGCCGCCTGCGCCGAAGGGAGGCTGGACGACGACGCGATGCCCCATCGCCTGCAGCCGCGTGCGGGTTTCGTCGGGGACGGTCGCCTCGACACGCAGTTCGTCGGGTTGCCCGACGACGTCGGCATCAGAGCCGGGGAACACGGTGAACCGTGGCGCCGACACCGTCTGTGCCGCGTCGAGCCCGTGGTCGAACAGATGCGAGATCAGTTGCATGTTCCACTGCACCTGGCCGTCACCGCCGGGGATACCGCCCAGGGCGAGCAGTTCCCCGGCGGCTCCGGTGGCGATCCACGCGTTGAGCGTGTGCAACGGTTTGCGGCGCGGGGCGACCTCGTTCGGATGCCCCGGCACCAGGTACGCGCCGCGGCCGAGCCGGTTGTTGAGCACCACTCCGGTGCCGGGCACCACGACCTTCGCCCCGAATGTGAAACCCAGCGAATGGATGAAGCTGACCGCACGGCCGTCGGCGTCGACGGCGACGGTACAGGTGGTGTCACCGCCGCGCACGGCGATCGACATCCGCTCCTCGGCGCGGGCGTCCAGGGACCGGCGCTGCCGCTCTATCCTGTTGCGGTCGAGCACCTCTCGTGGTCCCGATCCGTCGCTGCCGCACAACGCGAAGCGGTCCTGGAACGCCAGCCGCGCGGCCCGCGCCATGCGGTCGATCGCTTCGGCGCCCAGCCACGGGCCCCCGAGCGCACCGTCGCACAGCGCGGCCTGCTGCAGCACCATCCAGCCGGGTGTCGGCAGAGGTGTCTGGTGGATGGTCGCGCCGGCGTAGCCGCCGGCGATCGCGGGCTCGGGTTCGACGACCGCCGCGGCCGCCCACTCATCGCCGCTGAACGGTGCCCCCGCCGCACGCAGCATCGCCACGGCACGCTCGGCGAATTCACCGGTGTAGAAGTCCGCTGGGTCGTCGGCCAGCCGGCGGATGGTGCGCGCCAGATCGGGCTGACGCAGCCGCTCCCCGACGGGTGGCGGACGCCCTGAGGGGGCGTACACCGCAGCCAGTTCGGGGTCGGCGCGGACGGCGTCGAGCGCCTCGTGCACGTCGGTCGCGGTCTTGGCCGAACACGGCGGCCCATGATGGGCCATCCGGACCGCCGGCTCCCACAGTTCGCCGAGCGCCATGCCGGCGCCGTGCGCGTGCAGCGCCGACAGCGCGGCGGGCGCACCGGGGACCGCGACCCCCAGTGCCCCGTCCAGCGGGATCGCCGAAAGGCCACGGTCGCGGTAGAACTCGGCCGTGCCCCCGTCGGGGCCGAACCCGGACCCGCCGACCGTCCACACGCGGCCGTCCGGTTCGCGTACGACCGCGAACGCGTCACCGCCGATGCCGCACTGTCCGGGCAGGGTCAACCAGGTGATCGCGGCCATCGCGAGCGTGGCGTCGACGGCATTGCCGCCGGCGGCCAGTACCCGTGCGCCGGCGAAACTGGCGGCGGGGTGGCTGGAGCTGACCATCCCACCGACCGAGAGGGCGGGTGGACGCGTCGGCGTGTGCACTACGCGCCGCGGCGGGCTCGCCGCCGTGGCCCCTCGGGGATGTCGTCGGCGGTGACACCGACGAAGATCTCGCCGTCGCGCTCCTCGACGGGGTAGGTCTTGATCGGCTCGGTGGCCGGCGGGCAGATCGGTTCGCCGGTCTCCAAGTCGAATGCGCTGCCGTGGCAGGAACACCCGATGCCGTCGTCGACGAGCTTGCCCGACGACAGCAGACAGTCCAGATGGGTGCAGTAGTTCGAGCAGGCGTACGCCTTGCCGTTGAGGCGGGCGACGGCGAACTCGTAGTCGTCGGCGAAGAACCGCCGCACGATCCCTTCCGGCACCTGTCCGGAGCGGGCCACTCTCTTGAATTCCATTGGCTTCTCTCGTTTTCGCCTAGGTCGTGGGATTGCTAGATCGTGGGGTTGAGGTAGACGGTCTTCTCGGCGGTGTAGAACTCCATGAGCGAGGGGCCTGCCTGTTCTTTGAACGTCCCGGTGCTCGACGCCTTGTATCCGCCGAACGGTGCGTTCATCGCCATCCCGGTGGTGGGCTGGTTGACCTTGACCAGACCGCTCCTCACCCGGTGCGCGAAGTCCGTCGCGACGGCCAGGTCGGAGGTCACGATCGCGGCGGCCAGACCGTACTCGGTGGCGTTGGCCAACTCGATCGCCTCGTCGAGCGATGCGACCCGCTGGAAGGCGACCAGCGGCCCGAACACCTCCTCGCGCACGATCCGCATCCCCGGACGGGTGTCGGTGAACACGGCGGGCCGTACGAAGTACCCGTCGTCGCCGGCGCGAATCCCACCGCACCGCAGGGTGGCACCCTCGTTCAGGCCGATGCGGACATAGGACAGGAACTTCTCGAGCTGCGCGGCGCTGGCCAGCGGACCCATGTCGGCGTCGTGGCCGAGCGTGAGCGCTTCCGCGCGGGCGGCCACCCGCTGCGCCAACTCGTCGTGGACGGCGTCGAGGGCGATCACCCGGCTGGTGCCGGTACAGGCCTGACCGCTCAGTCCGAACGCCCCCTTGACGATCAGCGCGGCGGCGCGATCCAGGTCGGCGTCCGCGGCGACGACGACCGGGTTCTTGCCACCCATCTCCAGCTGCACGCGCCGGTCGGGGCCGATCCGCGAGTGGATACGCCGGCCCACCTCCGTCGATCCGGTGAACGTCACGGCGACCACGCGGGGGTCCTCGGCGACGGCCGCCCCGGCCTCCCCAGCTCCCTGCACGAGCGCGATCGCCGTGGGCGGCAGGCCGCCGGCCAGCAGCGCCTCGACGAGTCGCTGTCCCATCAGCGGGGTCAGCTCGGAAGGCTTGAACAGCACCGGGTTCCCGGCGGCGAGCGCGGGCCCGAGTTTGCGCGACGGGATGTTGAGCGGGAAGTTCCACGGGGTGATGGCGCCGACGATGCCCACCGGTTCACGCAGTGTGAACACCAGGTTGGTACCGGCGGCCGGCAGCGTCTGTCCGGCGGTGCGGGTGGCCTCGCCGGCGTAGAACCGCAGGTTCATCGGGGTCCGGCTGACCTCCGTCGTCGCCTCGGCGATGGTCTTGCCCTCTTCGCGGACGAGTTCGGCGATCAGGTCTGATGCCCGCGACTCCAGCTGTGCCGCAGCGGATTCCAAGACGGCAGCCCGCCGCTCCGGAGGGGTGGCCGCCCACTCGGGCGCCGCCTTGTCGAGTCCGTCGACAGCTGCGCGGACGTCGTCGGCCCCCGACAGCGGGAACGTGCCGATCAGGTCGGACGGGTCGGCGGGGTTTCGGCGCTCGAACGTGCGGCCCGATGCGGCGGGTCGCCACGCGCCGTCGACGAAATTGGCACCCTCGATCGTCACTGCATCACCTCTTCGGATTCGGCGACGAGGTCCCACAGTTCGACACCCTCGTCGGCGAGGACGTCGGTGTCGACCGGCCGGCCCAGCAGTTCGCGCGCGACCATCACGTCCTCGCCACGGTCGGCGGTGAACGCACCGCAGATCGCACCCCCGTCGAGGAAGAACACGGTGACGTCGTAGGCGTCGGCGTCGCCGCGCACCACCGTGTGCGGGCTTGCGCTGCCGAGGATCTGGAAGTTGTGGCCGTACTGGTCCGACCAGCACCAGTGCGCCTCGTCGGAGACGGCGTCGCGGCCGAGCATCGCATTGGCGACCGCAATGCCCTGCTTGTTGGCATTGTCGAAGTGTTCGACACGGAGGTGCCGGCCGGCCCGCGGCGAGAAGCGGCGGGCCACGTCGCCCGCGGCGTAGACGTTGTCGACCGAGGTGCGGCCCTGCGCGTCGACGACGATGCCACCGTCGACGGTCAACCCCGAGGCGGCGGCGACGGAGTCGTTGGGCACGATGCCGATGCCGACGACGACGGCGTCGGCCTCGAGCACGCCGCCGTCGGACAGTTCCACCACCACCCCGGTCTCCGTCGTGCGCAGCGCGTCGACCACCGTGGCGGTACGCACGTCGACTCCGTGGTCACGGTGCAGGCGGCAGAAGAGCTCACCGAGGCGGGCGCCGAGCAGCGCGCTCAACGGTTGGGCGGCCGCCTCCACGACGGTCACCTCGACCCCGAGGGACCGTGCGGAGGCCGCGATCTCGAGACCGATGAATCCGGCTCCGATCAACACGATGTGCCGCCCAGGCCGCAGCGATGTCCGCAGCGCCTGCGCGTCGTCGAGCGTGCGCAGGTACTGCACCCGCTCGGGGTGCGGTCCGTGCACGGGCATCGTACGGGGCCGCCCGCCGGTGGCCAGCAGGACGGCGTCGGCGGCCAGGTGCGTCCCGTCCGCGAATTCCACGGTGGCGGTGGCATTGTCGATCCGGGTGACGTGGGCGCCGGTGACGATCTCGACGTCGTTGTCGGCCCGCCACTTCTGCGGGAGCAACCACAGCGAGTCGGCGGCGTCGGGATCGGAGAGGAACTCCTTGGACAGCGGCGGGCGCTGGTAGGGCGCGTGGGGTTCGTCGCCGAGCAGCACGATGCGCCCGTCGAATCCACGGCGCCGCAGGGTACGGGCGGCGACGGCGGCGGTCTGCCCCGCGCCGACCGTCACGAACGTGCGGCGGGTCATGCCTGAGCCTCCGTGGCCGCGGGCGCCGGTGTGCGGGTGGGGTCGACGTAGACGGTGTCGGCTTCGACGCGCACGGGGTAGGTGGGCTGGCACATGTCCTGCGACTCCTCGTATCCGGTTTCCAGGTCGAACTGCCACTGATGGCCGGGACAGATCACCTTGCCGTGCAGCAGCGTGCCCTTGGCCAGCGAACGTTGTTGGTGCACACAGTCATCGGCGAACGCGTACACGCGGTCACCGGCCGTGAACAGGGCGATGGCCACCCCACCGGCCTCGACCCGCAGTTTGCGGCGACGCGCCAGTTCCTTGGTCGTTGCCACCGCGATCCACTCCGCGGTCATGACGGATTCCTTTCCTGCGGGCCGGGCGCGCACCGCGGGCCGGCCGCCCGCGGTGCGCCGCTTCGGCATCAGACGGCGACGGGCTGCAGGTCCGGTGCGACGTAGTAGTCGTACAGGCCCTTGGTGTAGGAGAACCGCATCTCGGCGCCCCACCGCACCAGCTGCAGGCAACGCTGCTGCAGCTGCGGGGTGTCGGCGTGGTCGAGCACGATCTGATATCCGCGTTCGCCGTGCACCACGTCGGAAGTGATGTGCAGGTCGAAGAACTCGATCTCGTCCTCGGAGAAGCCGTACACCTCACGCAGCGGCACGATCTGCTTGGTGTAGATGCTCGGCACCTGCGACTCCAGCCCGACCACCAGGGCGGCGGTGGCGACGACGAAGTGCTCCCGCTGCGAGACCGCGTAGCACCAGGCCTGCAGGCCGCGGGTGATCGCGTTCATGTTGTCGGGGTCCTCGATGCGCTCGCGGGTGGTGCCGCAGGCCTCGCCGAACTTGATCAGCAGATCGGTGTGCCGGATGTCGGCCAGTTCCTCCTCGTACATGTTCTGCAGCGTGAAGTCCTTGGCGCCGGTGAACTGGTCGGGAGTGTTGGCGTAGATGTTGGCCAGGTAGTCGGCGAACGGGCCCACGTAGTGGTAGTGGTTCTCGGCCCACCGCGCGAAATGGTGCTTCTGCAGCTTTCCTTCGGCCCATGCCTTGGAGAACGACGCGTTCTTGGCCTCCCGGCCCTTGATGGCGTTCTCGAGTTCGGCGCGGAACTCGTCGCGCCCGAGCAGCTCGGTCATCGCTGTGGTGTCCTTCCTGATGTGGTGATGTGCACTCGATCGGTGTCGTAGCGAACACTGTCGGCTGGAAGAGCCCTTCGCGGCACCGCGGGTGAACATTCGGATCGTGCGCAACCAGATGTGCTGTGCAGCAACCAAGTTAGTTACGCCGCCGCGCGCATGCCATGGTCACAATCACCGGGGATCGCGACTCGTTGCGGGCAACGTGCACAGCTCATCTCGCTGCGGTCGCGGTCAGCGCCTCGAACTCGGCGAGGATCGCCGCGCCCACCGCCTTGTCCTGTTCGCCGTTGCCCCCGCTGATTCCCACTCCCCCGACGATCTGTCCGTCGAAGACCAGCGGGAAGCCGCCGACGAAGATCGCGAACTTGCCGGGCAGCATGTGGCTGATGCCGAACGCCTCGTTACCGGGCAGGGCGGGCCCGTTGGGCGGCTCGTTGAACAGATGGGTGGCGCGTTCATGCCCGGCGGCCGTGAACGCCTTGGCGATGGCGATGTCCACTCCGGTGAGCCGGGCTCCCGGAAGCCGGTGCAGGGCAAGGACGTTGCCGCCGTCGTCGCAGATGCACAGCGTCTGCTTGACGCCGATCTCCTCGGCCTTGGCCCGCCCGGCCGCCAGCAGCGGCAGTGCGTCGTCGAGGGTGATCCGGTGAATCTGGTGCATATCGCCTCCACTCGGGGATGTCGAGACTTCGGTTCTCGGTCTCGCGTGCGGGAAACGGCTCGAAGGCGACGCGATCGCCCGCCGTTGGCGGTATGTCTACCAACGCACCGGTCGACGAGGAATGGTCATGATGACCGGTTTCGACTCGCCGACAGGTCAACGTGCACATAGTGTGAGTGCATCCGGTGCGGTAAGGACGTTCATCAGGATTTTCACGAGCCCAGGTGGTGTGGACATGATCTCGACACCTAGTGATGCCGACCGGCTGACGGTGCGCGGACTGCTCGACGAGACGCTGCTGGCGGGGGCCAGCGTGATCGCCGGTGCGGACATGATCGATTCGGCCCTCAACTGGGTGCTTCCCCTCGGGGAGGTGCTCTCACGGCCGGACCCGCTCGACGGTGTGGCGATCTACGTGCGCCCGGAGTCGTTGATCGGTGCCGGCGCGACCCTGCAGGTGCTCGGCGCGCGCGGGGCGACGGCGCTGCTGATCGACGGCGCCGCGCCGCCCGACTTCGCCCGGACCGTCCTGCCGCCGCGGCTGGCCGTCGTCGAACTCGGCATCCCGGTCGGGTTCGCCGCGCTGAACCGGCTGCTGGCCGAGCGGGCGTTGAGCCAGGAAGTGCACGTCATGCGGTACTCCACCCATGTCCATGCATCGCTGGCCGGTCTGTTCCACCGCGGCGCCGGACTGCAGATCCTCATCCGCGAGGTGAGCAGCCTGGCCGGCAATCCCGCACTGGCGCTCGACGCGCGGGGCAACGTGGTCGCCCAGCACGGCCCCACCCCCGACATGCTGGGTCCCCTGGCCGATTCGGTCTCGCGGGTGGTGTCCGCCGATGTCCCCGCGGCGGCGCGGCGGCCCGGCCACGACACCCGCATCGCAGCGTTCACCGGGCCCCGCGACGACGCCTGGACCTGCGTGGCCAGCCCCATCCGTCTGGGCAAGACGTTCGAGGGCTGGGTGGTGGTGCTGGTCGCCCACTCCGCCACCGCGACCGGCAGCGGCCCCAACGCGCATGCGCTGGCCCGCCACGCCGTCGTCACCGAACAGGCCACCGCGATCATCGGTTCGGAGATGCTGCGCCAGCGCAGCGTCGACGAGGCCGAGGAGCGGGCGCGGGGAGATTTCGTCCAGGCCCTCGTGCACGGCAGCTTCGCAAGCGAACACGACATGCGCGCCCGCGCCGAACATCACGACATCGAACTCGACGCGCGCTTCGGCGTTTTCGTCGCGCCCGGGCTGGTGCGGTCCGGTCAGACCGACCATCCGGCCGCGAGCCTGGTGCGGTTGGCGCGCTACGCCGCCAGCGTGGCACCGCATCCGTCGGTGCGCGCCTACGTCACCGTGATCGGCGACGTGCTGGTGGTGGTGCGGACCTTGCGCGCCGAGCAGGACGCCGCGATGGTCGAGGAGATGGCCGACTACGCCCGGGCGATGTCGCTGGAGCTCGAACAGCGCCGCGGGGTCACCACGGTGGTGGCGTACGGCCGCCCGGCCCGCGGCGCCTCCGAGGTGCGCGAGAGCTACCGCGAGGCCCGCGTCGCGCTCGGCATCGCCCGTCGGTTGCGGCGCATCGGGGCGGTCTCGTACCGGGAGCTGCGCAGCTTCACCGTGCTCGCCGACGTCGCCGACACCGACCACGGCCACCGGCTGGTGCGGGAGGTGCTGGGCCCCCTGGGGTCCGGGACGGATCTGCGCGACACGCTGGTCGCCTACCTGACCGAGGGCGGCAACGTGAACGCGACGGCGCGGGCCCTCAACGTGCACCGCAACACGATGCTGGCCAAACTCGACCGGATCTCGCGCATGCTCGGCATGGACGTCCGCCTACCGGAGAACCAGTTCACCGCCTGGCTGGCGGTCCGGCTGGAACTGCTCGACGAGGTGCACGGCGCCCTCGACCGGGAGGCCAGCTTCCGCTGACTCAGCCGGGCTCGGCCACCGGGTCCGGGCCGACGAAGGAGCCGGCCAGCCCGAGCGCGACGACCACGGACGCCACCGCGAACACCGCCGGATAGCCCGCCACGTCGAGACCCAGCGCCACCCATGCGGCGCCGACGGCCGACCCGCCGAACCGCACCAGGTTGAACACCCCCAGCCCGGTGCCTCCGGCGCCGGCGGGTGAGCGCGTCGCGCCCGTGGCCGCAGGCGTCTGCACGAGTGCGATGCCGATCCCCGTGACGGCCAGACAGCCCACCAGTGCGGCCAGCACCACGGCGTCGCGGGCGACGACGACCGCGAGCGCAGCCTGCGCGATCAGCAACAGGATCAGGCCGCTGCGCAGCACCCGGCGGGGCCGGAGCCGGTCCTGCCAGCGCCCGACCAGCGGTCCGAGCAGCGCCATGGTGGCGGGCACCGCGAACAGGACCGCCCCGGCCATCGAGGACGACAGCCCGCGGCCGGTCAGATACAGCGGCACGGCGAGCAACGTCGCCCCCAGGCAGAACATCTGTGCGAAGGCGGCCAGGCTGCTGCGCGCGAACCGGGACTCCAGCAGCTGCCCGACGGCGACGAACGGGTGTGCCGCCCGGGAGCAGTGCCAGCCGAACCACACCAGCGTCGCCACCGCGACGCCGAAGGCGGCGACGACCGCCCACACCGCGACGTCGGGCTGCGGGATCATCGCCAGGCCGAGCACCAGCAGGCCCGAACCCGTCGTCAGTGCGGCCGCGCCGGACACGTCGAACGGCATCCGCTGCCCCGGATAGGCCGGGATGTACCGCAGCGTCGCGGCGAACCCCGCCAGCGCCACCGGTACCAGCGGCACGAAGACCCAGCGCCACCCCCAGCTGTCGGCCACGACACCGCCCATCGTGGGGCCGATCGCCTGCCCCAGGCCGTTCACCGACGCCCACGCGCCGACCGCGCGTCCGCGTCGCCTGCCGGTGAACATCCAGCTGATCAGTCCCATCACGGCGGGGGCGAACGCGGCGGCGGCCACTCCACCGAGGGACCGCCACGCGATCAGCAGCGGCAGCGAGGGCGCGGTGGCCGCACCGACCGCGCACACCGCGGTGCCCAGCAGCGCCGCACAGTAGATCCGCCTGCGGCCGAAGCGGTCGCCGATCCAGCCGGCCAGGGGCATCGTCGCGGCGAACGTCAGCAGGAACCCCACCACGACGAACACGCCGCTGCCCAACGGGGCGTCGAAGTCACGCAGGATCTCGGCGAGCGGGACGTTGACCACGTTGTTGCTGACCGTGCCGACCAGCGTTCCGGCCAACAGCGCGGCCAATGCCAACGGGGTACCGGCGTCGCCACCGTCGATATCGCGTGGCGACCCCGGCGCTCGGTTGAATCTCGTTGTGGGCGTGTGCATCACATCCACTGTCGCATGGCCGCCGCCGGAAGTGAGACCTCCTCCAAGGGCAACGTGCACAGTCGCGCGACCACACCCTGATACTTGTGCACAGCCGGTGTGATGCCCGCACCGAGGCGCGGTTACCGTGCCGAAACCATCCGACACACCAGCGTCATGCGCCGAGCACACTGCACAAGGGCGGGCGGCCTCGGCTGTGCACAGTGAGCGTTGACCGGGACGATCAGCACGCGGACGATTCCAGAATCCGACTGCACAGCCCCCGGGCAGTTTACGAAGGGTCCCCCATGGACGTTCATCTCACCGCGGCGCATTGGATCTACCTCGCCGGGATCGTCGTCATCCTGCTCACGATGGCGTTCCGCAAGAACATCGTGGTCCCCGCGGTGACCGCGACGCTGCTCACCGCGTGGGCGTTCTCGGGCAGCATCGTGACCGGGCTGTCGTCGATCTTCAACGCCAGCCTGGTCGCCGCCAAGGAACTGTTCAACATCTTCCTGATCATCGCGCTGGTCACGGCGATGCTCGGCGCGCTGCGCCAGATGGGCGCCGACCGGATGATGGTGGCGCCGTTCCGCCGGGTGATGCGCACCGGCACCAGCAGTTTCGTCGTGCTGGCGGTCGTCACGTACACGATCTCGCTGTTCTTCTGGCCCACGCCGGCGGTCCCCCTCGTCGGCGCGGTGCTCATCCCCGTGGCGATCCGTGCGGGGCTGAGCCCGCTGTCGGTGGGCATGGTCATCGCCATCGCGGGTCAGGGCATGGCGCTGTCGGCGGACTACATCATCAAGGTCGCCCCGGGTATCTCGGCGAAGGCGGCCGGGGTCGACCCCGACGTCGTCGCGGACAAGGCGCTCGTGCTGTCGCTGGTCGTCGGCCTCACCGCGCTGGCCATCACCTTCGTCACCCAGCGCCGGACCTGGCGACACCCGTCCCCCGAACTGTTGGTGGAGTGGGAGAACGAGGCCGACCGCTTCGGCGTCGAAGACGGACCCGACACGCCACCTCCCACGACCCCGAAGCCCGCCGACCCCGAGGAGGGCAACGGCGGCGCCGCGGCCCGCGTCCCCGCCGCGCTGGCCTCTCCTCGACTGGCCGAGTCCCCCGCCGGACTCGCGGTGGCCACCGTGGTCGCCTCCGACGGGACCGACGACGAGTCACCGACGCCGAAACTGTTCTGCGCCAAGCTGTTCGCCGTGCTCGTTCCTCTGGTCTACCTGGTATTCATCGTCTACCTGCTGCTGGGCAAGTTCACCACCGCCGTGGCACCGCTGAAGGGCGGCGACGCAGCCGCGATCGTCGGCGGACTCGCGGCACTGATCCTCTTCGCCGCCTCCGCCACCAACGACAAGCGCAACTTCCTGGAGACGTCGTCGCGCCACGTGGTCGACGGTCTGGTGTTCGCGTTCAAGGCCATGGGCATCGTGCTGCCGATCGCCGGGTTCTTCTTCATCGGCAACGGCGACTTCTCGGCACAGATCCTCGGCCTCGGTCAGGACGCCAAGGGGCCGGCGTTCCTGTTCGATCTCATCGCCGCCGCGCAGTCGCATCTGTCCCCGAACCCCTTCGTCACCTCCTTCGCGGTGCTCCTGGTCGGGCTGATCGCCGGGCTCGAGGGGTCCGGCTTCTCCGGGCTGCCGCTGACCGGTTCGCTGTCGGGGGCGTTGGGTCCGGCCGTCGGAATGGACCCGACCACGCTGGCCGCCATCGGGCAGATGGGCAACATCTGGTCCGGCGGGGGAACGCTGGTCGCCTGGTCGTCGCTGATCGCGGTGGCCGGTTTCGCCCGGGTCCCGGTGCTCACGCTCGCCCGCAAGTGCTTCCTGCCGGTCATGACGGGTCTGGTGCTGTGCACCCTGTTCGCGATCTTCGTCTTCTGACGTGTCACGTGCAGAACCCCGGGTGATGCTGGTCGCCACGATCGCGTTGACCTTCGTCACCGGCATCGTCGACGCCGTCGGATTCCTCGGTCTGGACCGGGTGTTCACCGGCAACATGACCGGCAACATCGTGATCCTCGGTATGGGGGTCGCCGGCGCCGACGAACTGCCGGTGCTGGGCCCCGCCGTCGCGCTCGCCGCCTTCACCCTCGGCGCCTTCGTCGCCGGACTGGCGCTGCGGTCGCTGCCGAGTGGGTGGCACGGCCGGATGACGGTTCTGCTGTTGGTGGGCGCCGCGACGCTGTGCGGGCTGACCGCCGCGGCCGCTCTCGTCGGCGACCATCCGAGCGTGCCGGTGCAGGTGGTGATGGCCGCGGCCACCGCCGCGGTGATGGGTCAGCAGGCGATGGTGGCGCGCGCACTCGCCGTCAAGGACATGACGACCGTGGTCGTCACCTCCACGCTGGCCGGCCTGGCCGGGGAGACCTGGGTGAGCGCGGCGTCGGGGCGGGTGATCAACCGGCGGGCGGGCGCCATCCTGGTGATCTTCGCGGGTGCGGTGGCCGGGGCGCTGTTGCTGCGGGTGCACTTCGCGATCCCGTTCGCGGTGGCCGCCGCCGTCACCGTCGCGGTCGTGGTGGCGCTGCGGCGGCGGTCACGCGACGCAGCGGAACCCGATGTGCGTCGTCGCGCTGTCCTGTGACTGCGGCGAACGCGCGGCGGGCCGGTACCGGTGGCAGTACTCGGGCGCGCACAGGTGCGATCCGCCCTTGAGTGTCTGGTTCACCGCCGGATCAGGTCCCGTTGGACCGCAGCACGATTCGACGGCGCCACCGGGCCGGTGGTGGGCGGAGAACCGTGTGGTCGTCCACTCCCACACGTTGCCGATCATGTCGACCAGTCCGAAGTCGTTCGGCGGGAACGCGCCGACCGGCGAGGTGCCGGTCCAGCCGAGCGCACCGTCGTTGCGGTACGGGAACCGGCCCTGCCAGGTGTTGGCCATCAGGCGGCCGGCGGGCCGCGGCTCGTCGCCCCACGGGTAGGTGGTCGCCGCGCCCCCGCGCGCCGCGTACTCCCACTGCGCCTCGGTGGGCAGCGCCCGTCCGGCCCAGCCGGCATAGGCCGCCGCATCGGGATAGGCCACCTGGACGACGGGGTGGTCGGGGCGGTCCTGCCACCGCGAGCCCGGGCCGAGCGGGTGGCGCCAGCACGCCCCCGGCGACCACGTCCACCACTGCCGCCAGTCCCGCAGGTCGACCGGGCCGGCGGTCGGCGCGAACACCAGGGCGCCGGGTACCAGATCGGCGGGCGGCACCCCGGGATACATCGCCGGGTCGAGCGCCTGTTCGGCGATCGTCACGTACCCGGTGGCCTCGACGAACTCCGCGTACTGCGCGTTGGTGACGGGGTGCCGCTCGATCGCGAACGGCGCCACGGTTACGGTGTGCACCGGGACTTCCTCCGGATAGAACTGCGTGGAGCCCATCCGGAAGGCGCCGCCGGGCAGTTCGACCAGCTCGGTCAGCATTCCTCCAGCGTAAGGGTCAGTCCCTGGCGAAGGCGCGGGCGAACTCCCGTTCGAGGTCGACGTAGGGCTTGCCGGAGACGTCGAAGGAAATCTGGGCGATGGTGCCACCGGTGAACGCGAAGGGCGGCACGTAGTCGCGCGAGACCGGGGATCCGGTGTTGCGCCCGACCGCGAGCGTGGCACCGGCCAGACCGAAGGTGCCGGGATGGGTCGCCATCCCCGAGTACGAGGCCACCTCGGCGTCGTCGATGTAGAGGACCGCGTCACCGACGGGTGTGTGGCTGCCCTCCACGGTGCCCGTCCGGGTGTAGGCGATCCCGAAGGTGTGGCGGCCGGTGGTGATCGGCACCGACGACGACAGCTTCTGTTCGGACTCGCCGAGGAAGTTGTAGACGTAGTGCAGCCGGCCGTCCTGGACGAACATGACGTGACCGCCGTGCGCGCCGCCGTGTTTGACGACGACGCCGTGTGCTGCGTCGTCCTCGACGGTCACCTCGGCGAGGACGGCGAACGAGCGGCCCTGGATCTCCACGACGGCGCCCATACCGACGTCGGCGGTGCCCGGGTAGTACACGTAGGCGTCGCGGGCGCTGGCCAGGCTGGGCCGGAACCGCGACATGGTGTCGAACAGGTTCAGATCGCCCAGCGGCAATCCGTTGTATTTGGCCGCCTCGCTGAACCACAGCGCCTGCAGTTCGGCGAGTTTCTCGGGATGCTCGTCGGCCAGATCGTGCACCTGGGCGCGGTCGGCCTCGATGTGGAACAACTCCCAGCGGTCGTCGTCGAAATGCGACCAGCCGGCCGGCGAGGCGGCGTGCACCGTGTTGGCGAACCAGCCCCGGTGCCAGATACCGCGCGTGCCGAGCATCGAGTAGAACTGGGTGTCCTTGCCCGTGGGTGCGGTCGGATTATCCAGTGTCACTTTGAAACTCACACCGTCGAGAGGTTTCTGCGGCACCCCGCGCACGGATGCGGGCGCGGTGATGCCCAGCAGGTCGTAGACCGTCGGGGTGATGTCGCAGACGTTGACGTAGTTGTCGCGGACCTCACCGTGGGCGGCGATGCCCTTCGGCCACGAGATGATCGCGGTGTCGGCGATGCCGCCTTCATGGGAGGCGTAGCGCTTGAACAGCTTGTACGGCGTGTTGAACGCCATCGCCCAGCCGGTCGGATAGTGGTTGTAGGTCTGCGGGCCACCGAGGTCGTCGATGACCTTCAGCCCCTCTTCGGCGGTGTCGATGTAGCCGTTGAAGAACTTGACCTCGTTGACCGAACCGTCCGGTCCCCCTTCACCGCTGGCGCCGTTGTCGGAGATGACCACGATGATCGTGTTGTCTAGCTGCCCCGATTCCTCGAGGTAGTCGAGGATCCTGCCGATCTGGTCGTCGGTGTAGGACAGGAAACCGGCGAACACCTCCGCCATCCGGCTGAACAGGCGTTTCTCATTGTCGGACAACGAATCCCATGGCCGCACGGTGTCCTGGACTGGCCACGGCTCCCCGTTCGGGCCGGTCACGTCCGCGTACGGGTTCACCGGTGACAGTTCGGTGTCCGGGGGCACGATGCCGAGACGTTTCTGGTTCTCCAGCACGATGTCGCGGTACCGCTCGTAACCCATGTCGAAGCGGCCGGCGTAGCGGTCGGCCCACTCCTTGAACACGTGGTGCGGGGCGTGTCCTGCCCCGGGACACACGTAGGAGAACCACGGTTTGTCGGGCGCGATCACCTTGGCGTCGCGGATGAACTCGATCGTCTTGTCGGCCAGGTCCTTCGAGAGGTGGTAGCCGTCCTCAGGAGTGCCGGGCGGGGCGATCGGATGGTTGTCGTAGACGAGTTCGGGATACCACTGGTCGGTTTCGCCGCCCATGAAGCCGTAGAAGCGTTCGAAGCCGCGCGACAGCGGCCAATGCCGTTTGGTGGACGCGAGGTTGGATTCTTCGAGCGGCGTCAGATGCCACTTGCCGACGCAGTAGGTGTTGTAACCGTTCTCGGCGAGCACCTCCGAGATCAGCGCGGTGTCGAACGGGATGCGTCCGTTGCAGTTCGGGAACCCGTCGGTGAACTCCTCGATGGTGGCCATCCCGACGGTGGTCGCGTTGCGTCCGGTGAGCAGCGAGGCGCGGGTCGGCGAGCACAGCGCGGTGGTGTGGAACTGCGACAGGCGCACACCGCGTTCGGCGATCCGGTTCATCGCGGGCATCTCCACCAGACCGCCGAAGCAGTCCCAGGTCGCGATCCCGGTGTCGTCCCAGACGAGGTACAGGACGTTGGGGGCGCCTTCGGGCGCCGTGGGGGCGGCGTACGGTCCCCAGTCCGGCTCCGAATCGCGGATGTCCAGTTCGATCCTGCCGTTGAATTCGGTCGACACGCCCGGAGATTACACGCCTGAAGTGTCCAGAAAACGAAAACCCGGGACGGCACGCGACGTTTGCCGCCGTAACCACCATTGCGCACCCAAGAGGGGCAGCGTCCAGCCCAGCCAGCCACCGGCGCCGGCGACGAACCACAGGTAGTGGAGCTCGCTCCCCCCGAAGACACTGCCCTGCAGGGGATGGAGCGCCACGAACAGCATCGGCGTCCAGATCCGGTTGGTGATCACCGACAGCGCCAGCACCCCGCTGCGCAGCATGTGCCTGCGGTGCAGGTCGTATCGGCGGCATCGCGCGGCCCGGTAGCCGGCCACGGTGAACCACAGCCAGAGCACGGCGAGGACCACGTTGCTCACCGCGAGAACAGGGCCGAAGGGCGTCGCCGCACCGATCACCAAACCCGTGACCGCAGCCGGGATCGCGGCGACCACGTAGACCTTCCCGACGCTGCGATGGACGTGCGGGTGGCGTCGGCGCAGCCCCGGCCAGAGCTGGGCGACGGCGGACACCATGGCCACCGAACCGAGGGCGACATGCCCGACCAGCAGTGGGTGATGCAGGCCGAAGGTCGCCGGAACCCGGCCGCCGCCGACCAGGTACGGCGGCAGGGAGTAGGCGAGGAAGGCGGCGGGGATGACGACCAGGAGCACCTTTGCGTACTTCATACGCATCAGCGTATGCCATACGCACACTCCGCGCATCCGATTACAGTGGTCCTCGATGAGCACCGAATCGCGCGGGCCCGGACCGCTCCGGGCGCTGGCCGTGCTGTGGCACCCCGACGGCGCGCCTGCCCGGCCACGCGGTCTGACCCGCGACCGCATCGTCGCTGCGGCGATCGCCCTCGCCGACGCCGACGGCCTGGGCGCACTGTCCATGGCCCGGCTCGCCCAGCGCCTCGGCTGCGGGACCATGTCGCTCTACCGGCACGTGACCAACAAGGACGAGCTCGTCACGTTCATGCTGTCCGCCGCGCCGGGTCCTCCGCCACGGTTCGGTCCGGGCATCGGATGGCGAGAGGCCGTGACCGCGTGGGCCGACGGGCTGTGGGAGGTCTATCACCGCCACCCGTGGGTGCTGCAGGCGGCGGCATCCGGCCCGCCAGCAGACCCGGGGCAGCTGGCCTGGCTGGACGCCGGGCTGAAAGCGCTTGAGCCAACGGGCCTTTCAGAGCGCGAGAAGCTGGCATCCGTCATGGCCGTGCTGCATTACGTCCGCGGCGCCGCAGCGCTGGACGTGGCCGCGGGCGAGGCCGACCCGGGTTTTGCCGATCTGCTCCGGCGGTTCGTCGACGCCGAGCGGCTCCCCGCCGTGGCGGCGGCGCTGTCCGCGGGCGCGTTCGACGGCGCGACCGGCGGCGACCGCGAGCGTGTCACCGACTTCCGCACCGGTCTGGCACTCGTCGTGGCGGGCATCGCCGCCCGCGCCCGCTAGCACCCCAACGCAAAGACCCCACACGCGCGCCGCGTGCGGGGTCTTCGAGGTGTTGCGGAGGAGCCTGGCCTACTTGGCCTTTTCCAGGATGTCCACCAGGCGCCACCGCTTGGTCGCCGAGAGCGGACGGGTCTCCATCAGCGAGACGCGGTCGCCGACGCCGGCGTCACCGTTCTCGTCGTGGGCCTTGACCTTCTTCGTGGTGCGGATGATCTTGCCGTAGAGCGGGTGGCTCTTACGGTCCTCGAGCTCGACCACGATGGTCTTCTGCATCTTGTCGCTGACCACGTAGCCGATCGCCGTCTTGCGGCGGCCACGCGGCTTCTCGGTCCGCGGGGTGTGCGCGGGACCCTTTTCAGTGTTGTTCTCTGCCATCACGATTCCTCACCGGCGGGTCCGGAGGCCAGACCCAGTTCACGTTCGCGCAGCACGGTGTACACGCGCGCGATTTCCTGTCGCACCGTGCGGAGCCGACGGTTGTTGGACAGCTGCCCGGTGGCCATCTGGAAGCGCAGGTTGAACAGCTCTTCCTTCGACTCGCGCAGCCGCTCGGTCAACTCGTCGTCGCTCAGCTCGCGCAGCTCGCCAGGCGTAACGCCGACTGCCATCAGAACTGCTCCTCTCGGGTGACGATGCGTGCCTTGATCGGCAACTTGTGGATCGCGCGGGTCAGTGCGGCCCGTGCGGTCTCCTCATTGGGGTAGCTCAGCTCGAACAGCACGCGGCCGGGCTTGACGTTGGCCACCCACCATTCGGGCGAACCCTTACCCGAACCCATACGGGTCTCGGCGGGCTTCTTCGTCAGCGGACGGTCCGGGAAGATGTTGATCCAGACCTTGCCGCCACGCTTGATGTGCCGGTTGATGGCGATACGAGCGGACTCGATCTGCCGGTTGGTGATGTAGGCGTGCTCGAGCGCCTGGATGCCGTAGTCACCGAAGCTCACCGTCGTGCCACCGCTGGCGATGCCGCGTTGCTTGGGGTGATGCTGCTTGCGGTGCTTGACCTTACGAGGGATCAGCATGCTTAGCTCCCTGAATTCTCAGTAGTCGATTCGGACGCCACGGCGTCCGCGGCGGCCGGAGCCTCCGCGTTGGCAGCGACGCTGCCTGCCGGAGCGGTTCCGGACGCGGCACGGCCGGCGTCGGTGCTCGTCGCCGTGGTACCCGACGCACCGCTGCGGCGCGGGCGGCTGCCCGACGGACGCTCACGGCGCGGGCGGTCGGCGCCCGCGGGCGCCGCGGCGGTGAGCTCACGCTTGCCACCGACGATGTCGCCCTTGTAGATCCACACCTTCACGCCGATGCGGCCGAAGGTGGTCTTGGCCTCGTAGAGGCCGTAGTCGATGTCGGCGCGCAGCGTGTGCAGCGGCACCCGGCCTTCGCGGTAGAACTCCGAGCGGCTCATCTCGGCGCCACCGAGGCGGCCCGAGCACTGCACGCGGATACCCTTGACGTTCGGCTGGCGCATGGCCGACTGGATCGCCTTGCGCATCGCGCGTCGGAACGCCACACGGTTGGAGAGCTGCTCGGCGACCCCCTGGGCGACGAGCTGAGCCTGCGACTCAGGGTTCTTCACCTCGAGGATGTTGAGCTGCACCTGCTTCTTGGTGAGCTTCTCCAGGTCGGCGCGGATGCGGTCGGCCTCGGTGCCACGACGGCCGATCACGATGCCCGGCCGGGCGGTGTGGATGTCGACGCGGACCCGGTCGCGGGTGCGCTCGATCTCCACGTCGGCGATGCCGGCGCGCTCGAGACCGGTGGCGAGCAGCCGCCGGATCGCCACGTCTTCCTTGACGTAGTCCTTGTACTGCTTGTCTGCGTACCACCGCGACTTCCAGTCGGTGGTGATGCCGAGGCGGAAGCCGTGCGGGTTGATCTTCTGGCCCACTACTGCGAGCCTCCCTTCGCTTCTTCGGAAGCTTCAGTGGTCGTTGCGGCCTTCTTGGCCGGGGCCTTCTTCGCGGCGGCGGCCTTGCTGCCCTGGGCGCGACGCGCGCGTGCGCCGCCGGCGGCCTCGCCCGCGCCACCACGGCGACCCTCGCGGGTCGGGCGGCTCTCCACGATCACGGTGATGTGGCTGGTGCGCTTGCGGATCCGGAACGCACGCCCCTGGGCACGCGGGCGGATGCGCTTGGCGGTCGGGCCCTCGTCGGCGTAGACGGTGGCCACCACGAGCGTCGACGGGTCGAGACCCTCGTTGTTCTGCGCGTTGGCCGCGGCGCTGGCGATCACCTTGGCGACCGGCTCGCTGGCGGCCTGCGGCGCCCAGCGCAGGATGTCGAGCGCCTCGGCCACGGGCTTGCCGCGGACCAGGTCGATCACCCGGCGCGCCTTGGTCGCCGAGACACGCACGAAGCGCGCCTTGGCCACCGCACTGGGGTAAGTGGACGGATTCGTCGTCGCTGTTGTCATCGCCTCTTGCTCTTCCGGTCATCCTTGATGTGACCCTTGAAGGTGCGGGTGGGGGCGAACTCGCCCAGCTTGTGCCCGACCATCGCCTCGGTGACGAACACCGGCACGTGCTTGCGGCCGTCGTGGACCGCGAAGGTGTGCCCGATGAAGTCGGGGATGATGGTCGACCGACGCGACCAGGTCTTGATGACCTGCTTGGTGTTCTTCTCGTTCTGGACGTCCACCTTCTTGAGGAGATGGTCGTCGACGAACGGGCCCTTCTTCAGGCTGCGTGGCATCGCTTGAGTTCCTTCCCCGGCCTAGCGCTTCTTGCCGGTGCGCCGGCGTCGGACGATGAGCTTGTCGCTCGGCTTGTTCGGCTTGCGGGTGCGGCCTTCCGGCTTACCCCACGGGCTGACCGGGTGACGGCCGCCGGAGGTCTTACCCTCACCACCACCGTGCGGGTGGTCGACCGGGTTCATCACGACACCACGGACGGTCGGGCGCTTGCCCTTCCACCGCATACGGCCGGCCTTACCCCAGTTGATGTTGGCCTGTTCGGCGTTGCCGACCTCGCCGACGGTGGCGCGGCAGCGCACGTCGACGCGACGGATCTCACCGGACGGCATACGCAGGGAGGCGTAGGTGCCTTCCTTGCCCAGCAGCTGGATGCTGACGCCCGCCGAACGGGCCAGCTTCGCACCGCCGCCGGGCCGCAGCTCGACGGCGTGGATCACGGTGCCTGCCGGGATGTTGCGCAGCGGCAGGTTGTTGCCGGGCTTGATGTCGGCGTTGGCGCCGGACTCCACGATCGCGCCCTGCTTGAGACCCTGCGGCGCGATGATGTAGCGCTTCTCGCCGTCCAGGTAGTGCAGCAGTGCGATGTTCGCGGTGCGGTTCGGGTCGTACTCGATGTGTGCGACCTTGGCGTTGACGCCGTCCTTGTCGTGCCGACGGAAGTCGATCACGCGGTAGGCGCGCTTGTGGCCGCCGCCCTTGTGCCGGGTGGTGATCCGGCCGTGCGCGTTACGTCCGCCCTTGCCGTGCAGCGGGCGAACCAGCGACTTCTCCGGAGTCGAGCGCGTGATCTCGGCGAAGTCGGAGACGCTGGCACCGCGGCGACCGGGGGTCGTCGGCTTGTACTTGCGAATTGCCATTTCTGTTGAGTCTCTCTACCTTCTCGCCCGGCTCAGGCCGGTGCTCCGAACAGGTCGATCGGCTTGCTGCCCGCGGCCAGGGTGACGATCGCGCGCTTGGTGCTCTTGCGCTGTCCGTACCCGGTGCGGGTCCGCTTCCGCTTGCCCTGCCGGTTGGCCGTGTTCACCGAGTCGACCTTGACCTTGAAGATCTTCTCGATGGCGATCTTGATCTGGGTCTTGTTCGAGTCCGGGTGCACGATGAACGTGTAGACGTTGTCCTCGATCAGTCCGTAGGACTTCTCCGAGATGACCGGCGCCAGGATGATGTCGCGGGGATCCGTCACGGTTGCCATCAGGCGGAAACCTCCTGCTTGCTGTTGGCCGCGATGTACGCGTTCAGCGCCTCGACGCTGAACACCACGTCGTCGGCCTTGAGCACGTCGTAGGTGTTGAGCTGATCCGGCGAGATCACGTGCACGCCGGGCAGGTTGCGCACGCTGCGCGCGCCGGTCTCGTCGGTGCGCCCGATGACGATCAGCACCTTGCTGTTCTCGGCCGTGCGCTCGGACAGAAGCGTCGACAGGAACGCCTTGGCGCCCTTGGTCGACGGGGTCTGCCCCTCGACCAGTTCGGTCACCGCGTGGATGCGGCCGTTACGGGCCCGGTCCGAGAGCGCCCCGCGCAGTGCGGCGCGGATCATCTTCTTCGGGGTCCGCTCGCTGTAGTCGCGCGGCTTGGGGCCGTGGACGGTGCCACCACCGGTGAACTGCGGCGCGCGGGTCGAACCCTGGCGGGCGCGGCCGGTGCCCTTCTGCCGGTACGGCTTCTTGCCGCCGCCGGAGACCTCACCGCGGGTCTTGGTCGAGTGCGTGCCCTGCCGGGCCGCGGCCAGCTGCGCCGTCACGACCTGGTGCATCAGCGCGATGTTGGCCTCGACGTCGAACAGTTCGGCGGGCAGCTCGATGGAGCCGTCGGTGGTCCCGGCCGGCGTCTTGACCTCAATTGTGGTTGCCATTTACTTCTCGCCTCGCTTGATTGCGCTGCGGACCATCACCAGTCCACCGTTGCGGCCGGGGATGGCGCCCTTGATCAGCAGCACGCCGTTCTCGGCATCGACCTTGTGTACGAGCAGGTTCTGCGTCGTGACCCGGTCGCTGCCCATGCGGCCCGACATGCGGGTGCCCTTGAACACGCGGCCCGGGGTGGCGCAGCCGCCGATCGAACCGGGGCGGCGGTGCACGGCCTGGGCGCCGTGCGCGGCGCCCTGGCCACGGAAACCGTGCCGCTTCATGGTGCCGGCGAAGCCCTTGCCCTTGCTGGTGCCGGTGACGTCGACGTAGGCGCCCTCGGCGAAGACCTCCGCCGTCAACTCCTGGCCGACCTCGTACTCCGCGGTCGCCGACTCGTCGTCGAGCCGCAGCTCGGCGAGGTGGCGGCGCGGGTTGATGCCTGCGGCGGCGAACTGACCGGTCACCGGCTTGGTGACCTTGCGGGGGCTGATCTCGCCGTAGGCGATCTGCACCGCGCTGTAGCCGTCGCGCTCGGGGGTACGGATCCGGGTCACGACGTTCGGGCCGGCTTTGACGACCGTCACCGGCACGACCTTGTTGTTCTCGTCGAACACCTGCGTCATGCCCAGCTTGGTGCCCAGAATGCCTTTACGTGCCATTTCTTGGGTCTCCTACTGGATGTTCACGTCGACGCTGGCCGGAAGGTCGATGCGCATGAGCGCGTCGACGGTCTTCGGCGTCGGGTCGAGGATGTCGATCAACCGCTTGTGCGTCCGCATCTCGAAGTGCTCCCGCGAGTCCTTGTACTTGTGCGGAGAGCGGATGACGCAGTACACGTTCTTCTCGGTCGGCAGCGGCACGGGGCCCACCACGCTGGCACCGGTACGGGTGACCGTCTCCACGATCTTGCGCGCCGAGGCGTCGATGGCCTCGTGGTCGTAGGCCTTGAGCCTGATGCGGATCTTTTGTCCCGCCACGCTTTTCCTACCTCACTCCTGCTTGTGGCCCGCGCTGGGAAACCCAGTGCGTCCTCGTATCGGCTGTTGCCGCCGCTGTTTACCTGTCTGTGGTCCACCGGTCCCCGCGGTCGGGTGTGTCGCCCTGCGCGCGCTCGATTGCGGCGAAAAATCCGTCACACTCGAGAGGTGGGACCGATGCGCCCGTATGGGCGCCGGTCGGATGCCTCCGCGAGGCGGTCCGAACAGGCACCGTCCCGGCTCAAGGCAACCCGAACAGTATGCCCTAGATCCTGGCCTCGTCCAAATCCCCGGACAACCCCCGCCGCTAGGGCAGACCGGACCAGAAAGCGCACTGGTGTTCCTCGGCGAACCCGGTCGTCACGCGGCTGCCGTCGGGTTGCAGCGACAGGTACGAACCGTCGCCGAATTCCGGCCACCGCGGGGCGTCCGGAGCCGTCGGCGCACCGGTGGCGACGAACGCGCTCCAGTAGTCGATCATCTCCTCCGAGAGCCTGCGCTGCTCCCCCGACAACGGCGGTGCCCCGCCGACGTCGAACAGGTAGCGCAACTCCAGTGAGTGGCTGGCGCCGACCGGGAACGGCAGGGTGCGCAGCGGTTCGGGGGCGGGCGCTCGGCGGTCGTTGAACTCGTAGGCGTAGACGGGCGCCGTTCCCGCCAGGCGGTCGGCCATCCGGTCCGCGACACAGGCGAACTCGCCGTCGGTCACCGCGGCCGAGTACGCCAGCGCGACGCTGCCGTAGCGGTCGATCGGATAGCGGGCCGCGACCTGCGCGGCGGCCGGTCCGAATGTGTCGGCCAGCAGGCCGGGGTACTGGTCGGGGGTGTACCGGTCCCCCTGCTGCAGGTAGCGCAGCGCGACGAAGAGGGTGAACTCGTCGCGGTTGGTGCCGATCAGCACCGGCACCCGCGCTGCGGTCCCGTCCGCGATCGCGCGCACCGGGTCGACCGGCAGCGCGGAGGTCCCGGTGACGGGTCCGGTCAGGTCGTCGGCGCCGATCCCGACGAACCACACCGGTTTGCGGAGTTCGTCGGCGGGCAAGGCGCGCAGGCAGGCGGCCGCGGTGGCCGGGTCGGGACAGCCGACCCCGGCGGCGTACTCGAGGCTGCGCTGCTCGGCGACGGGCAGCGGGGCTTGGGCCTGACATGGCGCGCTCTGGATGATGGCGGCGTCGAACAGCCCGGCCGACCCGGGGGCGACGAGGTGGTCGCACACCGACATCCCGCCCGCCGATTCGCCCGCCACGGTCACCCGCTGCGGGTCGCCGCCGAAGTCGGCGATGTGGTCGCGCACCCAGCGCAGCGCGGCCTGCTGGTCGGCCAACCCGTAGTTGCCGACGTCGCCGCGCTCCCCCAGCGCCGGGTGGGCCAGGAACCCGAGCGTGCCGAGCCGGTAGTTGACGGTGACCACGACGATGTCACCGCGCGCGGCCAGCCAGCGCGCGTCGTAGATCGCGCCGCTGCCGTTGACGAACGCGCCGCCGTGGATCCAGACCATGACCGGGCGCTTCTCGTCCGACACCGGCGGCGTCCAGACGTTGAGCGTCAGACAGTCCTCGTCGGTCTGCCTGCCGAATTCGGGGTCGCTGCCCGGGTCCTGCAGACACCGTGGGCCGGGCCGGGTGGCTTGGCGTTCGCCTTCCCATGGCGGGGCCGGCGCGGGCGGCCGCCACCGCAGCGCGCCCACCGGCGGGGCGGCGTACGGGATACCGGCGAACAACCGGTGGTCGGGGGCGACCGTGCCGCGCAAGGCGCCGGAGGCGGTGTGCACCACCGCGGGGTCGGCGGTCGCCGGCGTCTTCTGCCGGTCGGACCCGGCCGACGTACATCCGGCCACCACGACGACCACGAGCATCAGCGCCGCCAGGAGACGGCGGCGCACCGGTCCGGGCAGCACCTCCCCGACCTTACTGACGAAGGGCCCTGAGGAGTCCATGCGCACCGCCCCCACCGGCACCGAGGTGCGCGGCGCCGGAGCTCCGGAATTCGTCGCCACCACCGTCATCGGCGGCCTCGAAGATCTGCCGATCCGGTGTTCCGTACACGGATTCCGCAGGCGTGACCCAGGCAACCCACAGTCGCCAACGTGTCACCGATCACATAGACTGCTGGCTTGACACCCGTCAAGACTGCGGTTCATGTGAGGAGCCCGATGAGCACGCCGACCGTCGATCAGGAGTCGCAAGAAGCCGCCAAGGTGCTGGCCGATCCCACGGCCTACGCCGACGACCGGCGGCTGCATGCGGCATTGAGCCGCCTGCGGGCGACCAACCCGGTGGCGTGGGTGGACAACCCGCCGTACCGGCCGTTCTGGGCGATCACCAAGCACGAAGACATCATGGCGATCGAGCGGGCGAACGACCTCTTCCTGTCGGAGCCGCGGCCACTGCTGGCCACCGCGCAGGCCGACGATCTCGCCAAGGCGCAGCTCGAGGCGGGAATGGGTCTGCGCACGCTGATCCACATGGACGATCCGCACCACCGCAAGGTGCGCGCGATCGGCGCGGACTGGTTCCGCCCCAAGGCGATGCGCGCCCTGAAGGTGCGCGTCGACGAACTCGCCAAGCGCTACGTCGACCGGATGCGTGACATCGGCCCCGAATGCGACTTCGTCACCGAGATCGCGGTCAACTTCCCGCTCTACGTGATCATGTCGCTGCTGGGCCTGCCCGAAGAGGACTTCGGCCGGATGCACACGCTGACCCAGGAGATGTTCGGCGGCGACGACGACGAGTACAAACGCGGCACCACGCCCGAGGAACAGATGGCGGTGCTGCTCGACTTCTTCGCCTACTTCTCGCAGCTGACCGCGTCGCGGCGGGCCAACCCCACCGACGACCTGGCCTCGGCGATCGCCAACGGGCGCATCGACGGTGAGCCGCTGTCCGACGTCGACACGGCCTCCTACTACGTGATCGTCGCCAGCGCCGGCCACGACACCACCAAGGATGCGATCTCCGGCGGGCTGCACGCCCTCATCGAGAACCCCGGTGAACTCCAGCGGCTCAAGGACGATCCGAGCCTGATGGGCACCGCGGTGGAGGAGATGATCCGGTGGTCCACCCCGGTCAAGGAGTTCATGCGCACCGCCGCAGAGGACACCACGGTGCGCGGCGTGCCGATCGCTCAGGGCGAATCCGTCTACCTCGCCTATGTTTCGGGCAACCGGGACGAGGAGGTCTTCGACGAGCCCTTCCGCTTCGACGTGGCGCGCGACCCCAACAAACACCTGTCCTTCGGGTACGGCGTGCACTTCTGCCTCGGCGCCGCCCTCGCGCGAATGGAGATGAACAGCCTGTTCACCGAGCTCCTGCCGCGGCTGGACGGCATCGAGCTGGCGGGCACACCGGAGCTGTCGGCGACCACCTTCGTCGGCGGCCTCAAGCACCTGCCGATTCGATACTCGGTGCGCTGACCCCCCGCCGCCGGCCGTGGGTGGCCAGGAAGCCGTCCACGGCCGCCTCGGCGCAGGCGTGATAGTCGAAGTCGGCCAGCGTGCTCAGGCGGCCGAGGATCAGCGGGCCGATCAGCAGGGCGATGGCCTGGATGCGGTCGGCTTCGGCCAGATCGAGTTCGGCGGCTTTCGGCCCGTCGAAGATGGCGTCGAACGGAGCCGCGTAGGACTGCATGATCCGCTCCCGCAGCGACGCGACGGGACTGCCGGTGTCGGCGTCGCGGGCCTGCGCCCACGGCCCGAGATCGGGTCCGGACGCCAGCCAGGTCATGGCGGCCAGCGTGGTCGGCACCTCGGAGATCGCATCCGACCAGCCGACCACCACGGCGAGGAGCTGCTCACGCAGCGTGCCTTCGAGCGGCGGCATGGGCGCCGGCTGCAGCAGGCTCTGGAAGGCGGCGGCCAGCAGATCGTTCGCGCTGCCGAAATGCCGGTAGAGCGTGGCGCGGGCGACGTTCGAGGTGCGGGTCACGGCGTCGATCGTCACCGCGCTGGGGCCACCGGATCGCAGCAGCGCCGTCGCGGCGTCGAGCAGGCGGGCCCGCGAGCGCGCCGGGCGGGGGTCACCATTGACGTCGGTCATCGTTTACATCATCCCTCAGCCGGGTAACAAGACCATTCGTCTTACTACGAGACTGCTAGTCTCAAAAATCAACATCAGCCCAGGAGAGGCGCATGGTCGACACTCTCGCCCGGCCCGAACGACCCTCGGACTCCGCGATCGGTGGCATGTCCACCCGCGCCCGCCACTGGCTTCTGACGGTCGCCTGCCTCGACGTGCTCACGGTCATCGCGTCGATGGTGGCGCTCAACGCGGCACTGCCCGACATCGCGCTGCAGACGTCGGCGACCCAGAGCCAGCTCACCTGGGTGGTCGACGGCTACACCCTGGCGCTGGCCTGTCTGCTCCTACCCGCGGGTGCCATCGGTGACCGCTACGGCAGGCGCGGCGCACTGCTGACCGGTCTGGTGATCTTCGGGCTGGCGTCGTTCGCGCCGGTGATCTTCGACGATCCCGTGCAGATCATCGTCGCCAGGGCGGTGGCGGGGGCGGGAGCGGCGTTCATCATGCCGGCCACCCTGTCGCTGCTGACCGCCGCGTATCCGAAGGCCGAGCGCAACAAGGCCGTCGGCATCTGGGCCGGCGTCGCGGGCTCCGGCGCGGTGGTCGGATTCCTCGGCACCGGCACGCTGCTGCACTTCTTCGAGTGGCAGTCGGTGTTCTGGGCGCTCACCGCGGCCAGCGTGGGGCTGCTGATCCTCACCTGCACGATCCGCTCGTCGCGCGACGAGCACCGCACCCCCATCGACTGGATCGGCGGCGCACTCATCGCCACGGCGGTGGCGGTCTTCGTCTTCGGGGTCATCGAGGCCCCGGCACAGGGCTGGCTCGACCCGCTGGTGTGGGGCTCCATGGTCGCCGGGGTGGTGCTGACGGTGGCGTTCGCGCTGGTGCAACTGCACCGCACGCATCCGCTGCTCGACATCCGGCTGTTCAAACGCCCGGACTTCGCGACCGGCGCCATCGGCATCACGTGTCTGTTCGCCGCGAACTTCGGGTTCTTCTTCGTCGTCATGCAGTACATGCAGCTGGTGCTGGGCTACACCGCCTTGCAGACGGCCTTCGCCCTCGTGCCACTGGCCATTCCGGTGCTCGTACTCGGCGCCACCACCCATCTGTGGTCGCCGCGGATCGGTCTGCGGGCCGCCGTGGTGAGCGGGCTGGTCCTGATCGCCGCGGGCCTGCTGTGTATGCGGACGCTCGAGGTCGACTCGTCGTTCTTCGACCTGGCGTGGCCGCTGCTGATCATCAGCGCGGGCATCGGGATGTGCACGGCGCCAACCACTTCGGCGATCATGAATGCCGCGCCCGACGACAAGCAGGGGGTGGCCTCGGCGGTCAACGACACCACCCGCGAGGTGGGCGCGGCAGTGGGCATCGCCGCGGCCGGGTCCGTCCTGGCCGCCCAGTACGAACATCTGCTGGCGCCGGCGCTGGGCGCCTTCCCCGAACAGGTCCGTGGCCCTGCACTCGAATCGCTGGCCCAGGCACTCGAGGTCGCCGCGCGGATGGGCCCGGCGGGGCAGGTGCTGTCCCTCGAAGCCCAGCGGGCGTTCCTGTCGGCCATGGACCTGTCCATGACGGTGCTGTCGGTGGCTCTGCTCGTCGCGGGTGTGTTCATCGGCCTGTGGTCTCCGGGGCGCGACGGACGCCAACTCCGCGCGCTACGCCGCGGCCTGGCCCGACCCCGGGCCCGCCGGGTCCGCGGCCACCGCAACCCGTAGCCGGCACGCAACCCCGCCGAAACGCCACGCCACTAATCTGGCGTGCGTGCGGTTGCTCCTGGTCAATCCCAACACGACGGCGTCGATGACCAGCGCCATCGCCGCGGGCGCGGCAGCGGCGGCCCGGCCCACCACGGTCGTCGAGGCGGCCAACCCGGACCGCGGACCGGCCAGCATCGAGAGCGACGACGACGAACATCGTTGTGTGCCATACCTTCTGGACGTCCTGCGGCACGCGGGTGAGCGGACGAAGGACCGCCCTGACGCCTACGTGATCGCCTGTTTCGGCGATCCCGGCCTCGAGGGGGCGCGGGCGCTTCTCGACGCGCCGGTCCTCGGCATCGCGCAGGCCGCCATGCACGCCGCCACCCTGCTCGCCGGCACCTTCTCGGTGGTGACGTCGATGTCGGCGACGGTGCCGCGCGGTTGGCAGCTCGCCAAGTCCTACACGCCCCATGCATGTCTTGGCGTGTACGCCTGCGACATCCCGGTGCTGCGGATCGACGCCGACCCACACACCATCGAACCGATCGCCGACCTGTGCGAGCACGCGTTGCGAACCGACGGCAGCCGTTCGATCGTGCTGGGCTGCGCCGCGATGGCCCGTTTCGCCCAACCGCTGAGCCGGCGGCTGGGCGTACCGATAATCGACGGAGTGGTGGCCGCGACCCGGCTGGCCGAGGCGCTGGCGCCGCTCACCCCGCGATGAACTCCGCGGCGCGGTGCCCGATCATCGCGATCGTGGCGTGCGGGCCGCGACTGGTGAGCGCGGGCATCACCGAACCGTCGACCACCCACAGGCCGTCGATGCCACGGACCCGGCACTGTTCGTCGAGCACCGCCCGGGGATCGTCGTCGTTCCCCATCGGCGTCGTACCGGCCAGATGCTGTGACGTCGACCATGAGGGCTCGTCGGATTCCACGATGCCCCGGGCGATCTCGTACGCCAGCTCCGCTCCCGCTGCGAGGTCGGCCACATCGGCGGGCTCACTGTCGTAACGGTGCTCGATCACCGGTGGCACCAGCGGATCGGCGGACGCCAGGGTCACCCTCCCCCGCGACCGCGGGCGCATCAACGCGACACCGATGTGCGGCCGATCCGCCGGGTCGTGCCCGGGACCGTGCACCATCGCAGCGAATCCGGTTGTGTACGGGCGTATCTCGATTCCAGACTCGGTCAGCAGGACCGCCTCCAAGGGCGGCAGATCGTGGGTCGGCGTCCAACCCACCGGGATCACCCATTCGGGATGGTCGGACGTGGAGGCGCCGACGGGCAGATCCGCTCGCACTCGAATCCCCAACTCACGCAAGCGATCCGACGGCCCGATGCCCGACACCATCAGCAGCTGCGCGCTGCCGATCGCACCGGCACACAACACGATCCGGTCGGCGGTGACGGTATGACGGCCGGCGGGTCCGGCGCACTCCACCGCGGTGGCACGACCCCCCGTGATCCGGATGGCCGAGACCCGGGTGTCGGACAGCAACTCGACGTTGCCGCGTTCCAGCGCCGGTTGCAGGAAGGCGCCACCCGGCCCGGTGCGCGTGCCGCTGTCGATGTTCAACGGCACCGCGCCCACGCCCGCGGCAGGAGAATCCGTGTCCAGCCCGCTGAGGTCCTCGACCCACGGGAAGCCCGCATCGCGTGTGGCGGCGACGAACGAGGCCGTACAGCCGTCGAAGTCGCGCACGCGGCGCACCTTGATGGGGCCGTCCGCCCCGTGCAGCGGTCCCCGGAAATCCACATCGGTCTCGATGGCCCTGAAGTGCGGCAGCACATCGCGCCACGCCCACCCGGGGATCCGCCACCCGTCGAAATCGGCGGGCAGACCACGGCAGAAGTATCCGCCGTTGACCGCCCCCGAGCCGCCGACGACGGCACCGCGGGTGATCTGGCTGCGGCGGGGCGGTGCGTCGGTGAGCGTCGTGATGTAGTGCCGCACCACTGAGCTGGCAGCGCCGATGGGCAACCGCAGCCCGTTGTCGATCTGCTGTGCCACCCGCGGGTCCGACGGCGCGGGGCCCGCTTCCACCACGGTCACCCGGCAGCTGGGGTCGGCGGAAAGCCGTTCGGCCAACACCGATCCGGCGCTTCCGGCACCGACGATCAGAACGTCGACGTGTGCATCTGCGATCAAGGGGTGTCACGTCCGGATCTGTGGTTTGAGCGCACCGAGGTGCCGCTCACGGACCACTCCGGTCCACAGCCCCAGCCCGTAGGCGATGTCGTCGAGCCGGCGCAACAGCAGGTAGGTGAGCAGCCCCACCTGTTTGGTGTCATCGTCGGTGTTGCCGCGCCGGGCCGCCCAGTCGGCCACGCCGTCGACCACCGCGGCGACCAATACCGCCTGCCGGCAGCGGCGCGACAGGACGGCCGCCAGCAGCGCGATCGGCCAGTAGTGCCGGCAGATGGCCGACGCCAATTGCAGCGCCGCAGACCACAATCCCCCCGCGGCGATCGCGGCGACCTGCCGCGGTTGGGTCTCCACGGTGCGCAGCGAGTTGGCGACCCGCCGCGCGGTCAGGCCCGCGGCGATCATCGACGCCACGTACCCGAGGCAGCTGCCCATCGCCATCAGCACCCAGACGACCAGCGTCCAGCCCGAGATCACCAGAGGCGCGGTCTTGCCCGGATGCCGGACCGACAGCGGCGCCGCGGACTCGCCGTAGAACGCCTTGCGCTGGAACCACTCCCCCAGGTCGGTGCGGTGGTCGTGGGCCACCAGGGCGATCGGCTCGTAGCGCAGCCGCGCACCGGCCTCCACGAGCCGCCAGCACAGGTCGACGTCCTCGCCCGACCGGAGCGTCTCGTCGAATCCGCCGACGTCTTCGAGCGCCCGCCGTCGGCAGATGATCGCCGCACTCGGCACGTAGGAGACCGGGCCGTACGGGACCACCGGCGCCTCCCGCAACCCGAGGTCGAGCGACGAGCGCACCGCCTCGTAACGGGCCACCGGGTTGTCGGCGGTGCGCATCCCGACGATGCGCGGCGCCACCAGCGCCACCGCCGGATCGCAGAAATGGCCCAGCAACGCCTCGAGCCAGCCGCGGCGCGGCACGACGTCGGAGTCGAGGAACGCGACGAAGTCGGTGGAGCTGGCCGCGGCGCCGGTGTTGCGGGCAGCCGCCGGCCCCCTGCTGAACTCGTGCCGGATGAGGTGTACGTCGCAGTGCACGCCGGCGAAGTCACTCGGCTCGACGGGTTGCGCCGAGCCGTCGTCCACGACGATCACCCGAAGGCCGCGCAACGAGCCGAGGAGCCGCTGCAACTTGAAGAGGTTGTCGCGCACCGGGATCACGATCGTCACGTCGCGGTGCGACGGTCCGCCCGCCGGCCGCGGATGGGCGACCGTGGCGTCGAGCAACGTGCGCGCCAGTTGCGCGCTCTGGGCGTCGTGGACCTCGAGGCGGCCGCCGCTGAGCATGGTCTGGGCGGCCGGCGCGAGCCGCAACAGCCGGGTCGGCGAGCCGCCGAGCAGGGCGGCGCCTTCACCGAGGACCTTGACGCGCCGGTCGACCTGCACAGCGAAGCCGTCGGGAAGCCTGGGTCCGGTCATCGCAGCATCCCGTTGCGGTCCGGCGCCCAGTGCGCGATGCGGTCCGCGCACTGCTGGACCATCTCGTCGAAGAGCCGCGCGCCCTCGTCGCGGGTCGCGGTGGTGGGATCACCGAGCACACCGACGTCACTGACCGCGGCCACACCGCCCTGACGCAGTCGGGGCATCAGCTCACGCAACGGTGCGGTGTTACCGCGCTGCCAGTGGTCGGTGTGGACGTCGTCCGGCGAGATGTGCAGCAGTACGGACGTTTCGGTGTGGCCCGCATGCGCATCGGAGTCCTTCGCGAGGCATGCGCACCAGGCGACGTCGCGGTCCTCGTAGCGCAGCAGCGCGGTCGCGCCGGCCAGCGCCTCGGTGTTGCCGCCGTGACCGTTGAGGAACACCACGCGCGATGCCCAGTTGGTGGCGGACCTGCCGAACTCCACCAGCAGCAGCCGCAGGGCCGCGGTGCCGATCGAGATCGTGCCGGGGAAACTCTCGTGCTCACCGCTGGCGCCGTAGCCGACGGCCGGCGCCAGCGACCACGCCGGGGTCAGCGAGCGCGCAACCTCCCGGGCCACCGCGGTGGCGATGCGGGTGTCGGTGTCCAGCGGCAGGTGGGGTCCATGTTGTTCGGTGGAACCTACGGGAACAATCAACGTCGCCGATGTGCTGCGCAGCTGCCTCGACGTCGAGTTCCCAAGCTCGCTGGGAAAAGCCACCCGCCGATGGTAAGCCGAATTCACCTGGCGTGCGCCGCTTGTTCGCGCATGCGCTCCTTTGATTTTCCCAAGGGAACCCTCGCCCGCGCCGTCCGCCATCCCGCCAGCACCGCCTGCCCCCTGCGTCACAGGGGGAGGCTGCGGCGATCAGCCTTGGCCACCTGCGGGCATACCGAGGGTACGGGTGAACCCCGGCGGCACCAGGATGTCGTCGGGCACCAGATCGTGGATCGAGGCGCGGCCGAGCCCCATCAGGGCCGAGTCGATCCCGCCGCGCAGGATGTCGAGGACGTTCTCGACACCGGCCTGCCCGTTGGCGGCGAGCCCCCACAGATAGGCCCGGCCGATCATGACCGCGCGAGCACCCAGGGCCAGCGCCTTGACGACGTCGCTGCCGCGGCGTATACCGCCGTCGAGGAGCACCTCGACCTGGTCACCGACCGCATCGGCGATGGCGGGCAGGCAGCGGATGGCCGCCGGCGTGCCGTCGAGGTTGTTACCACCGTGGTTGGACACCGAGATGGCCGAAACCCCGGCATCGACAGCGCGTTTGGCGTCGTCCACCCGCACGATGCCCTTGAGCATGAAGGGTCCGTCCCACTGCTCGCGCAACCACGCGATGTCCTCCCAGGTCGGCGGCGGAGTCCCCATCCATTCGCCGTAGGCCTGGAAGAACGGCGGGCCGGGCTCACCGCGGCGGGCCTGGTTCGGTACGCGCAGATCAGGCGGGCTCATCGTCTTGCCGAAACTCCACAGCCAGCGCGGCTTCGTCAGCACCTCGGGCGACATCTTCACCATCGTCTTGAGGTTCATCTGCTCGGGGATCTTCGGGCTGCCCCAGTCGCGACCGTGCGAGAAACTCCAGTCGGTGGTGGCGATGAGGCCGACCGCACCGGCTTCCTTGGCGCGCTGCGCCCGCTCGAGGATCGCCTCTCGGCCGCCCAGCCAGTAGATCTGGAAGAACAGTTTGGGGTTGGCGGCGATCACCTCTTCGATCGGCTTGCTGGCGAACGAGGACAGCCCCATCGCCGTTCCGCGGGCGGCGGCCGCGCGGGCGACCGCGACCTCCCCGTCCGGGTCGACGGCCTGCACACCGGTCGGCGAGATCATGACCGGCATCGAGATCTCTTGTCCCATCACGGTTGTCGCGAGGTCCCGCTTCTGCGCGGCACCCACGACATGCGGGGCGAAGCCGAGTTCGGCGAAGGACTCCACGTTGTCGGAGACCGTCACACCCTTCTCACTGGCGGAGATCAGCGAGGAGTACACCGACTTGGGCAGGCGTTTCTTCGCCCGCTGCTGGGCGATGGCGACGGTTTCGAACCACGTATCGCGGGCCACGTCTACACCGGACTTTCGTTACAGGGCCGAGCGGGCGGCTTGGTCAACAGTTTGAGCGGGATCGGGCCCGTGAGCTTGGTCCCGCGGGAGTGGTCGCCGCTGGGCTTGGGCTTGACCCGGTCGAGTTCGAGGGCCGGCGCACCGTAACCCTGTACGCACTCCGGATCCGGCCCGTCGAGCGGCAGGCCGGTGAAGAACTTGGCGGCCATGCATCCGCCGCGGCAGGCGTCGTAGTGCCCGCAGCCGCTGCAGGCCCCGGCCGACTGCGGTTCGCGCAGCTCGCGGAACAGCCGGGAGTTCTGCCAGACATTCTGGAACCCATTGTCCGACAGGATGTTCCCGGCGAGGAACGTGTCGTGGATGGCGAACGGGCAGGCGTAGACGTCGCCCACCGGGTCGATGAGGCATACCACGCGCCCGGCGCCGCACAGGTTCAGCCCGGCCAGCGCACCCGGTTCCCCCAGCCCCGAGAGGTGGAAGAACGAATCGCCGGTGAGCACCCGCTCGCCCTTGGCGACCAGCCAGTTGTACAGCTGCACCTGCTGCTCGGCGGTGGGGTGCAGATCGTCCCACACGTCGGCGCCGCGGCCGGAGGGGCGCAGCCGGGTGATCCGCAGCGTCGCACCGTAGCGGCTTGCCAGCGCGGCGAAGTCGTCGAGTTGACCGACGTTGTGGCGGGTGACCACCACGGAGATCTTGGCGTCCTTGAACCCGGCGGCAGCGAGGTTCTCCAGCGCGCGCTCGGCCATCGCGAACGAGCCGGGGCCGCGGACCGCATCGTTGATCTCCGCGGTCGCGCCGTCGAGCGAGATCTGCACGTCGACGTAGTCGCTGGCGGCGAGTTTGGCGGCGACCTCGGGGGTGATGCGCACACCGTTGGTCGAGAACTTAACGCCGACGTGGTGGGCGGTCGCGTAGTCGACCAGCTCCCAGAAGTCGGGCCGCACAGTGGGTTCCCCGCCGCCGATGTTGACGTAGAACACCTGCATGCGCTCGAGCTCGTCGATGATGTCCTTGCACTGCTGGGTCGACAGTTCGCGCGGGTCGCGTTTGCCCGACGAGGACAGGCAGTGCACGCACGCCAGGTTGCACGCGTAGGTGAGTTCCCAGGTGAGGCAGATCGGTGCGTCGAGGCCATGCTCGAACTGCTCGACCAGGCGCGGCACGGGCGCCGGAACAACAGAGGTCATGATGCGGGCTTCTCCTCGCAGACGAGCATGTTGGATTGGACGAGCACACCGAGGGCGTGCAGGTAGGGCGCCTGTTGCGCATCGTCGATACCCGCTGCGCGACAGGCGGAGCGGGCGTCGCAGTGGTCACCGAGTGACTTCACCACGTCGACGATCGTGCGGTTCTTCAGGAACGACAGCTTGCGGGTTCCGAAGTGGTAGAGCAGCGCCCCGAACGGTTCCGGTCGCACCGCCACCTGATGGTGCAGCCGCCACCGCAGATCGGGGTCGAACGCAACAGGCGCCGTCACGGTCAGTAGACCCCGCACATCCCGTCGATCGAGACCTCTTCGACCAGCGTCTCGGTGACCAGTTCGGTGTCGGCGTCAACCTGCTGATTGGGCTCCATGAGCACTGCCTTTCGTCGAGTAGGGTCGCACTGGAGTGTGACCTAGGTCGCCTAGGATATGGCATCGAGTGCCAGAACGGAAGGGGGGTGCCGTGCGACGGGAAACCGCACCTCGCGTCGGCCGGCGGCGCTCCACCACCCAGGACCAGATCACCGACGTCGCGCTCGAACTGTTCGCCGCCCGCGGGTTCGACGACGTCAGCGTCGACGACGTGGCCGCCGCCGCGGGCATCGCCCGGCGCACCCTGTTCCGCTACTACTCCTCGAAGAACGCCATCCCGTGGGGCGATTTCGACGCCCACCTCGACCACATGCGCGCGCTGTTCGACGGACTCGACCCTGCTGTCCCGATCGACGAGGCCCTGCGCACCGCGCTGCTGGCGTTCAACGAATACGACGCCGCCGAGACGGCCAGACACCGCCAGCGTATGCGGGTCATTCTGCAAACCGATGCGCTGCAGGCGTATTCGATGACGATGTACGCCGGATGGCGGGCCGTGGTCGCCGAGTTCGTCGCCCGCCGGCTCGGTGTGCAGGCCCAGGAGCTGGTGCCACAGACGGTGGCGTGGACGATGCTCGGGGTGGCGCTGTCGGCCTACGAGCGGTGGCTCGCCGACGACGCGGCATCGCTGGCGCAACTGCTCGGCGACGCGTTCGACACGGTCCGCGACGGGCTGGGCGCCCTGCACTAGCGATTTCGGTGTCGTTGGTCGCGCTGGGCGCGACGAAATACACCGAAATCGCCTCGCCGAAGGGCGTCGGAGTTCGGGCCGCGACGGCGACGATGAAGGTGTGAGCGGCGAAACGGACGGCGAGGAGGCTCCGCGGACCCTGTTGGCGCTCTACGACGACGCCCTGCCGACGGTGTACGGCTACTTCGTCAGGCGCTGTCCGGACCGCGGAACCGCCGAGGACCTGACGTCGGAGACCTTCCTGGCGGCGATGGACGCCGCCAGGCGGGACAGGTCGGCGCCGATCAGCGTGCCGTGGCTGATCGGAATTGCCCGCCACAAGCTGGCCGACCACTACCGCCGCGGGCACGACCGGCGCGCCGTGCCGGTCGCCGAGGTGCCCGAACCGGGTGACCCCGTCGACAGTTGGGACGCCGAACTCGACCGCATCGTGGCCGAAAGCGTGCTGGCCCAGCTCCCCGAACACCACCGGACCGTGCTGTCCCTGCGCTATCTCGACGGCCTCCCGGTCCCCGAGTGCGCGGAGCTGATCGGCCGCACGGTGCATGCCACCGAAGCGCTGCTGGTGCGGGCCCGTCGCGCATTCCGCTCGCACTACCCGGAAGGAGGCGCGCCGTGAACGACGACAGGGACCCGCTGTGGGTCCTGCACGGTGACGAGTTTCGGGTTCAGCCCGACCCGGCGTTCGCGGCGCGGCTGCGCGCGCGGCTGGAGTCGGCGCTCAGATTGCCCCATCGCACAGAAGGAGTGGACATGAGTGGCACCGATACCGCGCTCGCCGCGGTGGCGGCGGTTCCGGCGGTTCCCAGGCCGGCGGCCCTGCCGTATCTGGCCGTCAGCGACGCCCGCGCGGCCATCGACTGGTACACCGACGCCCTCGGGGCGGCACTGCGGGGCGCGCCGATCGTGATGGACGACGGCCGCATCGGGCACGCGGAGCTGACGCTGGGGGGCGGTGTGCTCTACCTCGCCGACGAGTACCCTGAGCTCGGCCTCAAAGCGCCTGCGCCCGAACACGTCTCGGTGAGCCTGATGCTGGCGGTGAACGACACCGACACGGCGTTGCGGCGAGCGCGCGACCACGGTGCACGGGTGCAGCGCGAACCCTACGAGAGTCACGGCGATCGCACCGCGGTGATCGTCGACCCGTTCGGACACCGCTGGATGCTGTCGGGTCCGGTCACCGGCGCAGCGCCGCTGATCCGGCACGGCGACGTGGGTTACGTGTCGCTGTGGACGGCCGACGCCGAACGGGCCGCCGCGTTCTACGGGCGCGTCCTGGGCTGGACCTACGACGGCGACATCCGCCAGGTCACCAGCACCGACCTGCCCACCGGGGTCTTCGCCGGCGACGGGCCCGCCACGCTGTTCTGCTGCTACGCCGTCGACGATCTCGACGCCGCGCGGCAGTCGATCACCGCCGCGGGCGGAACCGTCGGCGCCACAACCGAACACCCCTTCGGGACGACGCTCGACGCCACCGACCCGCTGGGCAACCCGTTCGCGGTGTTCACCCCGTCGCGGCCGACGTCGCGGCCCGCGCTCAACGGCACCGGACCCGGTGAACTGGCCTACCTCACCTACGAGGTGGTCGACTCCGCGGTGTTCCGGGAGTTCTACGGTCGGGTACTGGGCTGGACGTTCGAGCGGGGCCGGGTCGAGGACGGGTGGCAGATCGAAGGTACGCACCCCATGGCGGGCGTCGCCGGGGGCAGCGCGCAGTCGGTGGCCGTGCCGCAGTGGACCGTCGCCGACATCGACGAGGCGGTGCGGCGGGTGCGGGAGGCGGGCGGAACGGTGCTGCAGGCGCCGACGCGTCAGCCCTACGGCGTGACGGCCGAATGCCTCGACGATCAGGGCGGCCGCTTCTACCTCGGCCAGTTCTGACCCGCGAAAGTCAGCCCAGCACGTCGGCGATCGGTGCGCCGTTGGCGATCTTGTTGCGGGTCTTCATGACCTTGCCGGGCATGCCGCCGCCCACCACACCGGCCACCACGCCGTCGCGTTCGTAGTAGGCCAGGAACTTGCGGCCGTCGTCCTCCACGATGTGCACGGTGTCGTCGGCCTCCGGCTCGCCCAGGCACTGGATCTTGACGTCGTACTGGTCGCTCCAGAAGTACGGCACCGAGACGACGCCGGGCACCTCCTGGCCGAGCAGCGCGGGCACCAGCACCCGCGCCTGGTCGGCGACGTTGCTCCAGTGCTCCACGCGCACTTGGTTTCCGACCGTGTCGAGCCACGACGCCACGTCGCCGATGGCCCAGACGTGTGGTGCGCTCGAGCGTCCCTCGGCGTCGCACACCACACCGTTGTCGAGCGCGATCCCGCTGCCCTCCAGCCAGTCGGTGGCCGGGCGTGAGCCGATGCCGACCACCACGATGTCGGCCTCGACCTCGGTGCCGTCGGACAGCACGACCGCCTGCACTCTGCCCTCCCCGCGGACCTCGGCGACGCCGACACCACACCGCACGTCGACGCCTTCGGCGCGGTGCAGACGCGCCACCAGGTCGCCGATCTGGCGGCCGAGCACCGAAGCCAGCGGTGCGGGCTGCGGTTCGACCAGCACCACGTCCACACCGAGTTTGCGCAAGCTCGCGGCGACCTCACACCCGATGAACCCGGCGCCGATCACCACGGCCCGCCGCGCCGATCCGGCCTCCTCACGCAGCTTGAGGCTCTCGGTGATGGACCGCAGGACGTGGATGCCGGCGAGATCGGGGAACGAGGGAATCCGCTTGGGCACCAGGCCGGTCGCGATGACGAGCTCGTCGTAGCCCAGCTCGCGGCCGTCGGTCAGCGTGAGCTTCCGCGCGGCGGTGTCCAGGGTGGCCGCGCCCGTGCCGAGCAGCACGGTGATGTCGTTCTCCTGGTAGAACTCCGCGGGCTTGAGCGTCACGTCGTCGGTTTCGCTGCGCAGCACTTCCTTGGACAGCGGCGGCCGATCGTAGGGCAGGTGGTCCTCGTCGCTGACGATCGTGACCGGGCCCGGGTAGTTGGAACGCCGCAGCTGCTCGGCGGTGCGGGCGGCCGCAAGGCCGCCGCCGACGATGACGATGCCACCTGAAGTGCTCACGAGGTGGTTGTACACGATGGATCGCCCGATCGGTACGCCACCCTGTGATTCAGGCAACTCAGGGGCGCGCCCGCTCGATGAGATTGGACAGCACCACGATGCTCTCGCTGCGCTCGATGTCGGCACTGGAACGAATGCGTTCCAACGCTTCTTCCAGGTGGCGCATGTCGCGGGCCAGCACGTGCAGGATCGCGTCGGCCGTTCCTGTCACCGTCGCCGCGCTGACCACCTCGGGGATGTCCACCCAGGCCGCCCGAAGCCGTTCCGGCGCAATGGTGCCGTGGCAGAACACCTGTACGTAGGCCTCGGTGTTCCAGCCGACGGCGTTGCGGTCGACCACGGTGGTGAAGCCGCGGATGACGCCGTCGTCGAGCATGCGGTCCACCCGCCGCTTGACCGCCGGCGCCGACAGGTTCACCCGCTGTCCGATCTCGGCGAACGTGGCGCGCGCATGGTCGGCCAGTTCGGCGAGGATGCGCTCGTCGGTGTCGTCCAGCCGGTCCATGATCCTCCTGCACAACAAATCGTCGTCAGATTCTCTATCACACAATAAATCGCAGCATACCGCGCAAGGTTCGGCGATTGATTGCATGACGGCGCGCTCATATCGTCGGCGTATGCCGCTTCAGGCCAGGCGCACACCGACCATCCGCCACTACGTCATGACCCCGCCGACATTCTTCGCCGTCGAATACGCGATCAATCCGTGGATGGATCCGGCGGTGCCGGTCGACACCCACCGCGCACTCGACCAGTGGGACACGTTGCGCCGCATTTACAAGGAACTCGGACACACCGTCGAACTGGAGGAACCGGTCGCCGGACTACCGGACATGGTCTACGCCGCCAACGGGGGCGTGCTGGTCAACGGACGGGCGGTGGTGGCCCGGTTCGCCTATTCACAACGCGCGGCCGAGTCCGACGCGTACGCGGAGTGGATGGTCAGGCACGGCTACACCGCGGTGCGCACCGACCACGTCAACGAAGGGCAGGGCGACCTGCTCGTGGCCGGGCGAGTCCTGTTGGCGGGGCATGGTTTCCGCACCGACGTCCGCGCACACGCCGAGATCGCGGCCGCGGTCGGCATGCCGGTCGTCAGCCTCCGACTGGTCGATCCGCGTTTCTACCATCTCGACACAGCACTCGCGGTGCTCGACGACCAGACCGTGGCCTACCATCCCCCGGCCTTCGATACGCCGTCGCGCGACCGCCTGCGCACCCTGTTCCCCGATGCGATCGAGGTCGCCGCCGCCGATGCGCAGGTTCTCGCCCTCAACGCGGTCTCCGACGGCTACCACGTGGTGCTCCCCGCTGCCGCAACGGGATTCGCGGCTCAACTGCGCGCGGCGGGATTCGATCCCGTCGGCGTGGAGCTGTCCGAACTCCTCAAGGGCGGCGGCTCCGTCAAATGCTGCACGTTGGAGGTCCATCCATGACAGTCACCGACCACACGACGCTCGCCGAACGGGTGATCGCCGCCGACAGCCGCCACGTCGCACACAACTACTCTCCACTGCCCGTGGTGGCGGCCGCCGCGGAGGGCGCCTGGATCACCGACGTGGACGGCCGGCGTTACCTCGACTGCCTGGCCGCGTACTCGGCGGTGAATTTCGGCCACCGCCATCCCAGGATCATCGCGGCCGCACACGCCCAGCTCGAGGCGGTCACACTGGTCAGCCGGGCCTTCCACTCCGACCGCCTGGCACCGTTCTGTCAGGCGCTGGCCGAGCTGTGCGGCAAGGACATGGTGCTGCCGATGAACACCGGCGCCGAAGCGGTGGAGAGCGGTATCAAGGTCGCCCGCAAGTGGGGCACCGACATCAAGGGCGTCCCCGCCGGAGCGGGCAACATCGTGGTGGCACACAACAACTTCCACGGTCGCACCACCACGATCATCAGTTTCTCCGACGACGACACCGCCCGCCGCGGCTTCGGCCCGTACACGCCCGGCTTCCGGGCCGTGCCGTTCGGTGACGTCGACGCACTGGCCGCCGCCGTCGACGACCACACCGTCGCGGTGCTGCTGGAACCGATCCAGGGTGAGGCCGGGATCATCGTCCCGCCCGACGACTACCTGCCGCGCGTGCGCCGCATCTGCACCGAACGCGGTGTCCTGCTGATCGCCGACGAGATCCAGTCCGGTCTGGCGCGTACCGGCAGGACCTTCGCCTGTGATCACTGGGGCGTCGTACCCGACGTCTACCTCCTGGGTAAGGCGCTCGGCGGCGGCGTCGTTCCGGTGTCGGCGGTGGTGGCCGACCGTGACGTGCTCGGGGTCCTGCATCCCGGCGAGCACGGCTCCACCTTCGGTGGCAACCCACTGGCCGCGGCGGTCGGCATCACGGTGATCGACCTGCTGCGCACCGGTGACTTCCAGTCGCGGGCAGCCGAACTCGGATCGCACCTGCACATGCGGCTGCAGGGTCTGCGCGGGCGCGGCGTCCATGCGGTGCGCGGCAAGGGATTGTGGGCGGGTGTCGACGTCGACCCCGCTCTCGGCACGGGTAAACAGATCAGCGCCGCACTCGCCGAACGCGGGGTGCTGGTCAAGGACACCCACGGCTCGACACTGCGGTTCGCTCCGCCGTTGGTGATCAGCGTCGACGAAATCGACTGGGCGATGGAACGATTCGTTGAGGTGCTAGTGATCAGTACTTCATGACGCCGCGGTCGACGGCGATCTGGCTGCCGGACAGCGTCGCCGATCCGTCGCCGGCCAGCCACGCCACCACGTCGGCGACCTCTTCGGCCGTCATGAACTCCTGCAGGCCCTTCTTGCCGTCCTTGTCCACCCGGTGCAGGGGCATGGGGGCGAAGCTGTGCAGGTAGCTGGGGTGCTTGGCGAAGATCTCCATCATCGCATCGCGCTCGATCATCGGGGTGTCGATGGAGTAGGGGTGGATCGAGTTGACCCGGATCCCGTACTCCCCCGCCTCGAGGGCCAGCCCGTTCGTCAACGCGGTCAGACCGTGTTTGGACGCGGCGTAGTGCCCGTTGCCCGGAGTGGCCTTGAGGCCCGCCGACGAGCTGACGATGATGATCGACCCGCCGTTGCCCGCCTCGATCATCGCGGGAACGACGGCGCGGATCGTCTTCCAGGTGCCGTTGAGGTTGACGTCGATGACCGCGTTCCACTGGTCCTCCGACATCTCCCACAGCCGGCCCCAGCTCAGCACGCCGGCGTTGGCCACCAGGATGTCGAGGCGGCCGAACTGTTCGACGCCGTCGGCGACCACCTGCTGCAGCGCGGCGAGGTCGCGGACGTCGACCTCGCGGGCGAGCACCTTGCGGCCGGTGGCTTCCACGGCCCGCACCGTTTCGGCGAGATCCTCGGAGGTGGCCGCGGGGTAGGTGATGGTGGCGTGCACCGGCGCGCAGATGTCGATCGCGATGATGTCGGCGCCCTCACTGGCCAGACGGACGGCGTGCGCACGACCTTGTCCGCGGGCGGCCCCGGTGATCAGGGCGACTCGACCGGCCAGCGGGCCTTCAACTGCGCTCACGGGGCTCCTTTCGATCAGAACTGCCGACAGGCTAACAGCACAACTGAAACGTGTTCTAGGAACGCGGCGTGACCGGCGCTCTTCCGACGCATACCATCGGTCGAAATCGAGGGAGGTTCAACCATGCCGATCGGCGTGCTCATCGGATTCGACGGTTCACCGGCGGCGACCGCCGCGGTCGAGGTGGGTGGGCAGCTGCTTCCCCAGGCGCATGCCTGGGTGACGCACCTGTGGACGCCCCCGTTCGCCAGCGAGCCGTTGCGCCGGCGCCTGCGTGCGAGTGTGGGCAGCGCCACCGAGCTGGTCGAGCGCACCGAGTCCGAGGGGGAACGCGAGGCCCAGCGTGTCGCGGCCACCGGCACCACGCTCGCCCGGGCCGCCGGACTCGACGCCGAACCGTTGGTCAAACGCTCCTGGGGCGGTGAGGGTTTGGTGCTCGCCCAGTTGGCCGAGCAGGTGTCGGCCGATCTGGTGCTGGTCGGTTCCCGCGGGCTCGGCGGCGCCCAGGCGTTCCTCGGCAGCGTGTCGGACACCGCCGTGCAGTACGCGTCGCGCCCGACGCTGGTCGCCCCGGCGCCCATGCTGGCCGACGAATACGACGCGCTGGCCGACGGACCCGTCATCGTGGGATGGGACGGTTCGGGCGGTGCGCGCACCGCGTTGACGGCCGCACAGCGCCTCTTCCCCGCTCGCGAGATCCTCGCGGTGTCGATCGGCCAGGGCATCACCGAAGCCCTGCCCGAGGGAGTGGCGGGCGAACACGTCGACGCACCGCCGGGGGCCAAGGAGCACACCGTCGCCGACGCGTTGGTCGGTCTGGCCGCTCTGCGCAGGGCCGCGGTCGTGGCGGTGGGTTCGCGCGGACAGTCCGCGATGCGTCAGGTCCTGCTCGGCAGCGTCGCACGCGCCACGCTGCGCGCGGCACACCGTCCCGTGCTGGTGGTGCCGGGGCCGTAGGGGCTACAGCGCTTCGATGATCTGTTGCCGTTTGGCGGCGTACTCGGCGTCGGTGATGGCGCCCGTGGCGCGCAGCGTCTCGAGCTCCTGCAGTCGTTGCGCGGTCGACGGGCCCGTCGGTGCGCTCACCGGCGCGGGCGGCGCCGTCGCCGCGGGGGCGGGCATCTGCTGTACCGCGGCCCTCCGGACGACGGCCTGGACCTGTTGGCGCGCTTCGGGGTTGGCGCGCAGGTCGATCATGTTGTCCATGCCGATGCCGTGGGTCTTGAGGATCTGCAGGATCTCCAGCAGGGGCCCGGACTGCCCGGTGAGGTCGTAGGTCTGGTTGTCCTCGGCCAGGGTGAACGTCGCCGGCATCAGCCCGCCGACCAGAGCGCTTCTGTCCCAGTCGATCTGGTACTCGTTGGTGGCCGGGTCGACGATCGCGACGAGCGTGCGGTTGGTGATCATGGGCAGCCGTGACACCGAGGCGACCACCCGGTCCTGTGCGGTGAACGGCGTGAGGCCCGGTCCGCTGAGGTACAGGTCGAGTTTGACCAACGGCTGTTCGTTGATCCGGGTGCTGGTGTCGTGGATACCGGTGACCTGCGCGAGCGCGAGCATCCCGCGCGCTTCGAGTTCGGCGGTCCTGGCCGCCGAGTGGGCGCCGAATGCGGTGATGCCCAAGGCGATCAGCACGTCGGCGGCGGTGATCAGCAACCCGGTCCAGAACATCCACTCCAGCATCGGGTCGGGCCCGGTCAGGAAGTAGATGGCGAGGAAGATGGGGCCGACGATGCCGCACAGCAGCACGAACAGCTGGATGCGGATGTAGCGCCAGAAGGTCGACATGGCCAGGCTCCTGTGGTTCGCTCGCACGGGCGACCACAGACTAGCGGCATCGGCGCCGCGGGACCGGCGAAAGCTCAGCCTGCGGCGACGGCGATCGGGTTCGCGGGCGCGGCGGGGCCGACCAGCTGGTACAGCGGCGCGGTCCACGGGTAGCCGCCCGCGGCCGCGCGGGCGTAGCTGGTGTGGATGGCCACCCCGGTCGCCGTCACCTCCTCGGCCTCCGGGTCGTAATCGCAGACCGCGTCGCCGAGTTCACACACGCTGATGGTGCGCGCGCCGATGTGCGGGGGCAGCGGTGCGGGCGCGTGGGCGAGGATCGGCCAGTCCTGGGCGACGCCCTTGCCCGCGCCGGGCACCGTCGTCACCGAACCGAGGTTGAGCGTCGGGTCGGTGGGCAGCCGGTCGCCGTCGGCGATCAGCAGGGCGCCCGCCAGGTTCGGGTTCGCGCCGAGTGCGTGCAGATTGCGATGGACCACCATCGCGCCCTGCGAGTAGCCGGCGAGCACCACCTTGCTGGTCGGGCACTGCTGCACGAATGTCGCGTACTGGTGGGCCAGCGCCGCGGTGCCGGCGTCGACGCTGCTGATGAAGCCGGCCCAGTCGAGGATGCCGCCGTCCTCGGGCACCTCGGTCGCCGGGTAGACGACGGCCTCGGAGGTCATGGTGCGGCCGTCGCGGGCCAGCAGTTGCTGGAGGTCGGTGCGGGAGCGGGAGATGACGCGGCCCATCCCGTCGTTCATCGACACCTCGGCGCCACGCTCACCTGAGCCCGCGGCGCCGATCCAGTGGACGTCGGGGCACTGCGGCTGGGCCTGCGCCGTGCCGGACAACCCGACGAGAGCGACTCCACCGACGGCGACAGCACCGGCCAATGCGCGAAGACGACGAAACACGAACCCCAACCCTTCCTCGATCACTGTCAGGATCATCGGCGCGGTGATCGCTGGCGTTACCCGGGACGCGCCGAGTTGGACGAAATGGCGGGATCTACTCGTACTTCCGCGCCCATGTGTTCGTTTGGGCGCAAAAAGAAACGGCGCCCACCATCAGGTGGGCGCCGCTTCGGCGTAGTACGAGTACTACTTGTTGATCTTCGTCACGCGGCCGGCGCCGACGGTGCGGCCACCCTCGCGGATCGCGAAGCGCAGGCCCTCGTCCATGGCGACAGGCTGGATCAGCTTGACGGAGATGTCGGTGTTGTCACCGGGCATCACCATCTCGGTGCCCTCGGGCAGCGTCACCACACCGGTCACGTCCGTGGTGCGGAAGTAGAACTGCGGACGGTAGTTGTTGAAGAACGGCGTGTGCCGGCCACCCTCGTCCTTGGACAGGATGTAGACCTGGCCCTCGAACTCGGTGTGCGGCGTGGTGGTGCCGGGCTTCACGACGACCTGACCGCGCTCGACGTCCTCACGCTTGATGCCGCGCAGCAGCAGACCGACGTTGTCACCGGCCTGACCCTGGTCGAGCAGCTTGCGGAACATCTCGACACCGGTGACCGTGGTCTTGGTGGTCGACGGACGGATGCCGACGATCTCGACTTCCTCGTTCACGTTGATCACGCCACGCTCCACACGACCGGTGACCACGGTGCCGCGGCCGGTGATCGTGAAGACGTCCTCGACGGGCATCAGGAACGGCTTGTCGGTGTCGCGGACCGGGTCCGGGATCGACTCGTCGACGGCGTCCATCAGATCCTCGACGGACTTGACCCACTGCGGGTCACCCTCGAGCGCCTTGAGCGCCGAGACGCGCACGACCGGGGCGTCCTCGTCGAAGTCCTGGGCGGCCAGCAGTTCGCGGACCTCCATCTCGACGAGCTCGATGAGCTCCTCGTCGTCGACTGCGTCCGACTTGTTCAGCGCGACCAGGATGTAGGGCACACCCACCTGGCGGGCCAGCAGCACGTGCTCGCGGGTCTGCGGCATCGGGCCGTCGGTCGCGGCGACCACGAGGATCGCACCGTCCATCTGGGCAGCGCCGGTGATCATGTTCTTGATGTAGTCGGCGTGACCCGGCGCGTCGACGTGCGCGTAGTGGCGCTTCTCGGTCTGGTACTCGACGTGCGAGATGTTGATCGTGATGCCGCGCTGACGCTCCTCAGGCGCATTGTCGATCTGGTCGAATGCGCGCGACTCGTTCAACTCGGGGTACTTGTCGTGCAGAACCTTGGTGATAGCCGCGGTCAGCGTGGTCTTGCCGTGGTCAACGTGACCGATGGTCCCGATGTTGACGTGCGGCTTCGTCCGCTCGAACTTCGCCTTCGCCACTTGTGTGTCCTCCTGGACTTGTTGGTGCTCTGTTACAGCAGGTTTCTAGAGCAAGGATGGTTTCTTCAGTTGTGGTCTCTGCCGAGACCGCCGGGTCAGGTTACTGACCGGTGGCCTTGGCGATGATCTCCTTCGACACGTTCGCCGGAACCTCGGCGTACGAGTCGAACACCATGGAGTAGTTCGCCCGGCCCTGGGTCTTCGACCGAAGGTCACCGACGTAGCCGAACATCTCCGACAGCGGCACTTGCGCCTTCACGACGCGCGCACCGGCCCGCTCCTCCATGGCCTGGATCTGACCACGGCGGGAGTTCAAGTCGCCGATGACGTCACCCATGTAGTCCTCGGGCGTGGTCACCTCGACCGCCATGATGGGCTCGAGGATCACCGGCTGAGCCGCCTGGGCGGCCTTCTTCAAGACCTGCGATCCGGCGACCTTGAAGGCCATTTCCGACGAGTCGACCTCGTGGTAAGCGCCGTCGAGCAGGGTCACCTTGACGTTCACCAGCGGGTAGCCGGCCAGCACGCCGTACTGCATCGCGTCCTGCGCACCCGCATCCACCGACGGGATGTACTCGCGCGGGATGCGGCCACCGGTGACCTTGTTCTCGAACTCGTAGGTCGCACCGTCCTCGCCGACGAACGGCTCCAGGTTGATGATGACCTTCGCGAACTGGCCCGAGCCACCCGTCTGCTTCTTGTGGGTGAACTCGACGTTCTGCACCGGGCGGCGGATCGTCTCGCGGTAGGCCACCTGCGGCTTGCCGACGTTGGCCTCGACCTTGAACTCGCGACGCATACGGTCGACGAGGATGTCGAGGTGGAGCTCGCCCATACCGCCGATGACGGTCTGGCCGGTCTCCTGGTCCAGGTGGACCTTGAACGTCGGGTCCTCTTCGGCCAGCTTCTGGATCGCCGTGCCGAGCTTCTCCTGGTCGCTCTTGGTCTTGGGCTCGATGGCCACCTCGATCACCGGATCGGGGAAGGTCATCGACTCGAGCACGATCTGCTGGTTCGGATCGCTCAGGGTGTCACCGGTGGTGGTGTCCTTGAGCCCGATCACCGCGTAGATGTGGCCGGCCGAGGCCCGCTCCACCGGGTTCTCCTTGTTGGAGTGCATCTGGAACAGCTTGCCCAGCCGCTCCTTCTTGCCCTTGGTGGCGTTGATGACCTGGCTGCCGGATTCCACGGTGCCCGAGTACACGCGCACGTAGGTGAGCTTGCCGAAGAACGGGTGCGTGGCGACCTTGAACGCCAGCGCCGAGAACGGCTCGTCGACGGACGGCTTGCGCGTGATCAGCTCGTCTTCCTTACCGGGCACGTGGCCTTCGGCAGGCGGGACGTCCAGCGGCGACGGCAGGTAGTCGATGACCGCGTCGAGCATGGGCTGCACGCCCTTGTTCTTGAACGCGCTGCCGCACAGGACCAGGTAGGCCTCCGAGCTGATGGTCAGCTTGCGCAGCGCGGCCTTGATCTCCTCGACGGTGAGTTCCTCGCCGCCCAGGTACTTCTCCAGCAGCGCCTCGTCGGTCTCGGCGGCGGCCTCGATCAGCTTGGTGCGGTACTCCTCGGCACGGTCGGCCAGGTCGGCCGGGATGTCGACGACGTCGTACTTCTCGCCCAGCTTGGCCTCGGCGCTCCACACCTTGGCCTTCATCTCGACGAGGTCGACGACACCCGCGAAGTCCGACTCCGCGCCGATCGGCAGCTGGATCGGGATGACGTTGGCGCCCAGCCGCTCCTCCATGGTGCGCACGGAGAAGTAGAAGTCCGCGCCCAGCTTGTCCATCTTGTTGACGAAGCAGATCCGCGGGACGTTGTACTTGTCGGCCTGGCGCCAGACCTGCTCGGACTGGGGCTCCACGCCCTCCTTGCCGTCGAACACGGCGACGGCGCCGTCGAGCACGCGCAGGCTGCGCTCCACCTCGACGGTGAAGTCGACGTGCCCCGGGGTGTCGATCAGGTTGATCTGGTTGTCGTTCCAGAAGCACGTCGTCGCCGCGGAGGTGATGGTGATCCCCCGCTCCTGCTCCTGCTCCATCCAGTCCATGGTGGCCGCGCCATCGTGGACCTCACCGATCTTGTAGCTGATACCGGTGTAGTAGAGGATGCGCTCGGTCGTCGTCGTCTTACCGGCGTCGATGTGCGCCATGATGCCGATGTTGCGGACCTTGTTCAGGTCGGTCAACACGTCCTTCTGTGCCACAGAAGTCTTCCCACTCTCGCTTGCTCGATTGCTGTCTGTCAGCCGCTACCGCACGCGCCGGCCGCTACTCTGCCGCCGGCGCGGTGATCACCAGCGGTAGTGCGCGAAGGCGCGGTTGGCCTCGGCCATCTTGTGGGTGTCCTCACGCCGTTTGACGGCGGCACCCAGGCCATTGCTGGCATCGAGGATCTCGTTGGCCAGACGCTCGACCATGGTCTTCTCCCGACGCGCCTTCGAGAAGCTCACCAGCCAGCGCAGGGCCAGCGTGACGGAACGATCGGGACGAACCTCGACCGGCACCTGATAGGTGGCGCCACCGACGCGGCGGCTGCGCACCTCGAGGGCGGGCTTGACGTTGTCGAGAGCGCGCTTCAGGGTGACCACCGGGTCGGTGCCCGTCTTGTCACGGGCCTGTTCGAGCGCACCATAAACAATGCGCTCGGCCAGCGATTTCTTCCCATCCAGCAGCACTTTGTTGACCAGCTGGGTGACCAGCTGCGATCCGTAGACCGGATCGTTGACCAACGGACGCTTGGGTGCGGGGCCCTTGCGCGGCATCAGCTCTTCTCCTTCTTGGCGCCGTAGCGGCTGCGCGCTTGCTTGCGGTTCTTCACGCCCTGCGTGTCGAGCGAACCGCGGATGATCTTGTAACGCACACCGGGGAGGTCCTTCACACGACCACCACGCACCAGCACCATCGAGTGCTCCTGCAGGTTGTGACCCTCACCGGGGATGTAGGCGGTGACCTCGACCTGGCTGGTCAGCTTGACGCGCGCGACCTTGCGAAGCGCCGAGTTCGGCTTCTTCGGGGTGGTCGTGTACACGCGAGTGCACACGCCGCGGCGCTGCGGGCTGCCCTTGAGGGCCGCGGTCTTCACCTTGGCGATCTTGTCGCGGCGACCCTTGCGGACCAGCTGGTTGATGGTTGGCATGTACCGGCTTTCTGTGTTGCTTTGAGTTGTGGTGCTTCTCTAGTACTGCGTCAAGTCTCTGTACTGCTGTTTCAGCCTGGTCGCGTACCCCGCGTCCGGGCGTGTCGCACGCGCACACCTCGAAGCGGTTCCGCTGCGTGGTAGACATGCGAATTGGCCCGGCATGTGGGCATGCTGTCTGGTTCTCACCCCGTCGCATGCGCCTCGACGGCCAGGCACGATCCCCCACAATACCAGGATGGTGGCGTCGCTCCAAAAGTCGTCCCGCACGGGGTACGCAACGCGCTGACCGGCGCTTAGTGCAGGTCAGCGCCCACGCCGCCGGACCGGCGTTCCATCCCGGAGGCCAGGCGCAACACCATGTCGGTGAACACCGCGTCGGTGTCGAGGCCGTTCATCACCCCGGTCATCTCCAGCAGCACGAAACCGTGCATGGCCGACCAGAACTCGAGCGCGGCGTAGAACGCGTCCTCGCCGTCGAGCCCGTAGGACGCCAAGACCTCGATCACCGGGCCGGCCGCCGCGCGGGTGGCGTCGGTGAACTCCGGGTCGTCGCCGCCCAGCGGCATCCGGGTGAACGCGGAGTAGCGGCCCGGATGGTGGTGGGCGTAGCTGCGGTAGGCCGCGGCCATCGCCATCACCGCGTCGTCGCGGGTGCGGCCCTGACCGACCGTCTTGAGCATGTCGATGATGTCGCCGACCACCCGCATCCGCACCGTGCGCCGCAGGTCGTCGAGGCTGTGCACGTGGTTGTACAGCGACGGGCCCTTGGTGCCGAGCTGGGTGGCCAGCGCGTTGATGGTCAGCGCATCCCAGCCGTCGCGGTCGAGGAACGTCAGCGCCGCGTTGACGATCGACTCGCGGCTCAGCCGGGTCGTCTTGGCGGCAGGACGCACCCGACCGCCCGCTGGCCGCGGACCCGGTGGAGCCGGCATGTCCTGTTCACCCTTCGTCGTCGCCGACGCTGAAGCGGTCGGCGCAGACTCTCACCCTACGGCGGGTCAGTTCACCCGTTGTTGGCTGAGTTGCGCGAGGCGTTCGGTGATCGAGCACAGATCCGGCAGCATCGCGGAGTTCATGGTCTGGATCGACCACGTGATGACGTCACCGCCCTTGGCCACGTAGATGCTGCACGCGCTGGTGTCGGCGGCCTTGAAGCCCTTGTTGCCGTCGACCGACATCTCGGTGATCTGCCGGCCCGCCTGCTGTTCGAGTTCGCGTTCGACGTCCATGTCGCTGCCGCGGTACCACCAGGTGGAGATGCCCATCCCGGCGCCGAAGGTGCCCAGCATGGTGTCCTCCTGCCAGAAGCAGCCGGCGTCGCTGTCGACGACCTTCTTGAACACCGACGTGCCCGCCGCCTTGACGATGTCGGCGTCGGTCACGCCGTTGCAGTCGTCGACGCGGAAGGCGCCGGTGGGCGGGGCGGCCTCCGGCGCGGGCGTCTGCGGTTCGGCGCCTCCGCAGGCGGCCAGCAGCAGCGCGGTCGCCGCGATCGCGGATACGAGGATCGGTTTCATCGCGGCCTCACAGATCCGAGGAGAGGGTGGCCGACAACAGCTTCTCCGCGTCCACGCACGGGTCACCGGACTGCTGGCCGCGGTACTGCACCCACCAGCTCAGCACCCCGGAACCCGCGGCGGCGGTCGCCGAACATGCGACACCGGTGGCGTCGCGCCGGGCCAGGAAGGCCGGGTGTCGCTCGACGACGGTGTCGGTCAGCACCGCCCCGCGCTCGGCGGCCAGCGCGCGTTCCCGGTCGAGGCTGCCGGTGTCGAACCAGGAGAAGGTGACGTCGACCATGACCGGACCGCGGGCCAGGACGTACTGGCAGACCGCACCGCTGTAGGGGCGCACCACCTCGTCGGCGCCGAGCGTTTCCGAGACCGTCGAATCCTCGAGCAGTCCACACCGGTTGTCGACGTAGCCGTAGTCACGGTCGGGATCGGGGACGGCGGCCGATTGCGCGGGCTGCGCGGTGCCGGCGACCGTGTGCGCGCACCCACCGACGGCCACCATCGCGGTGACCGCCGCAGTAGCCGCCCCCGCAACAACGCTGACACGCCGACGCATCACCGAGAGAGGGTACCCAGCCTGGCCGGGTTCAGCGACCGCTGGAACTTTCGAACCTGCGGAAGGCCGTCGCACCGTCGGGCGGGGCACGTACGCTGCTTTCCATCAGGTCGGCGCGACGAAGGGATACGACGGTGCGATCGATCACTGCCCGGGGCCTGGCGGCCGGGGCCGCCGTGCTGTTCGTCGCGGCGGCTGTGGGGGCGCCGAGCGCGCACGCCGTCAACGGCGACACCCACATCACCGGCACCGGGGTGCAGCAGACTGTCGACTGTCGCAACGCCACCCTGCACGTCAACGGCAACGGCAATCGGGTCTACGCGCTGGGCACCTGCTGGGCGGTGACGATGCAGGGTTCGGGGAACCTCGTCGTCGCCGACAACGTCATCAACGACATCACCGTCTACGGCTGGGACCAGACCGTGATGTACAAGAACGGCCAGCCCGTCGTCTGGGACCGGGGCCGTGAGCTGGGGATGACGAACCGGATCAGCCGCGTGCCGGCCTGACGGTCCGAAGACCGGAAAGCGAGGAACGATGACCGCCCATCCGACTGTCCGCACAGGGTTCGCGACGCTGGCGGTGATCGCCGCCTTCGGCCTCGCCGGGTGTGGTTCGGAGAGCAGCGACACCAACACGCCGACCGCGACGGCGGGCACGTCGGGCGCGCAGGTCGAGATCGGCAACACGATCAACTACGGCTCGGTCGGCACCACCGCGGAGGTCGACTGCGCCGACGGCAAGGCGATCAACGTCGGCGGCTCGAACAACAAGCTGACGGTCCGCGGGACGTGCGCGAACGTCAACATCGGCGGCACGGACAACACGATCTCGTTCGAGCGGGTCGACAAGGAGATCACGGTCGTCGGCCTCAACAACACCGTCACCTACCGCGACGGCGATCCCAAGATCGACGACCTCGGCTCGAACAACACGATCACCAAGGGCTGACTTCTCGCGATTCCGGCGCAGTCGATCGCCCACACGTGCTCCGGAGGCGACCGCGCACGTACGCCTCGGCATCGACCGCCTACATTCACTCAGTGTGAAGGTCACTGCATTGGTCGGCGGCGTTGGTGGTGCTCGGTTCCTGTTGGGCATACAGAAACTGTTGGGACTGGGGCGCTTCGCCGACGGTGCAGTGCCTGAGCACCAGCTCACGGCCGTGGTCAACGTCGGTGACGACGCGTGGATGTTCGGCGTCCGCATCTGTCCAGATCTCGACACCTGCATGTACACGCTCGGCGGCGGCATCGACGATGAGCGCGGCTGGGGACGTCGGAACGAAACGTGGTATGCCAAAGCGGAACTCGCGGCCTACGGCGTGCAGCCCGACTGGTTCGGTCTTGGCGACCGCGACCTGGCCACCCACCTCGTACGGAGCCAGATGCTCCGGGCCGGTGTGCCACTCTCGGGGGTCATCGACAGATTGTGCGAACGCTGGAACCCGGGCGCTCGCCTGTTGCCGGTGAGTGACGACCGCGTCGAGACACACGTCGTCATCAGGCATCCTGACGACGGCTCGGATCACCAGTCGCGACCGATCCATTTCCAGGAGTGGTGGGTGCGTTATCGCGCCGAGTTGCCCACGGACGGCTTTCGATTCGTCGGCGCCGATCAAGCGGTGCCCGGTCCCGGCGTGAAAGACGCCATCACGCAAGCCGATGTCGTATTCCTCGCGCCGTCGAACCCCGTCGTCAGCATCGGTCCCATAGTCGCTCTACCGGAGGTACGCGACGCACTGCGCTCGACACCGGCACCTGTAGTGGGCTACTCGCCCATCATCGGCGGCAGACCACTTCGCGGAATGGCCGACAAGTGCCTGTCGATCGTCGGAGTGGAGTCCACGTCAGAAGGCGTCGCTCGTTACCACGGCGCGCGGTCCGAGGACGGACTACTCGACTACTGGCTGGTGCACGAGGGCGACGACGCCCGCGTCGACGGTGTGGAAGTACGAGCTGTGCCGTTGTTGATGAAGGATCCCGCGGCGACAGCCGAAATGGTCACGGCGGGATTCGAGATGGCGGGTGTCCGGCTGATCGCCTGAGCCGCGGTGAGCAGCGGCCGGTGGCGCTTTCGTCAGACAGCAGCGGTGAGTCCGCCATCGACGTAAACGATCTGCCCGTTGACGAAGTCGGATTGCGGAGAGCACAGCCACGTGACCGGTCCGACGACGTCTTCGACAGTCCCCCACCGCCGGGCGGGCGCACGGTTCATCAGCCATGCGCAGAACGATGCATCCCGGCGCAGCTGGTCGGTCATATCCGTGAGGATGTATCCCGGTGCGACGGCGTTGATCTGGATGTTGTGCTGTCCCCACTCGACGCACATCGAGCGCGTGAGGCTGGCAAGCGCCCCCTTGGCTGCCGCATAGGAACCCAAGCCGGCCCTGGAGAGCACCGACTGTACCGATGCGATGTTCACGATCTTGCCGCGTCCGCGGGCGATCATATGAGGCGCCACGGCGGTCCCTACCAGGAAGGCGCCAGTGAGGTTAGTACGTAGCGCCTGGTCCCACTGTTCGAGCGCTGTTTGGGTGAGCTCTCGTCGCATCATGATTCCGGCGTTGTTGATAAGCGTGCTCAACGGCCCGATTTCGGCTTCTATCGCGCTCACGGCTGCTCTCACGGCGTCCGGATCGGTGACGTCGAAGGGTTGGGAGTAAATGACACCGCTGGTCTCCATCTCGGCACACTCGTCCGCCAACCGGCGGCGGCTGGCGTCCAGCTGTTCGCCGTCTCGCGCGTTAAGCACCACGTGGTAGCCCTGTGCCGCCAGTCCTCGCGCGATGCCGTAGCCGATGCCCCGTGAGGACCCGGTGACGAGCGCGACCGACGGGCGGGAGTCGTCAATCACGTCGACCACCTGTCCCGCGGTCAAGCCGTCGTGGTGTTGCTCGCTGATGCCCTACACCCAGGTGCATGAAGTTCTTCATACCCTACAGCTGCAACGTATTTTGCTGCGACGCTCACGGCGATGCGGTTCACATAAAAACCGACCAAAGCGGGGCCGTCATACCCAAACCGCACGCCGGCACTCGTCGATCTTCGTCCGCACCGTCCCGGGATCACTCATCCCGTCGGCCTCGCGAGCCGGCGTATCGGACTACCCGGGATGGGCGCACACCCACTTGGTCTATACCTCCGGAACCCTGCAAGCCCGTACGGCGGGAATCTGCGAGCGTGTAGTGGGTTCATGCCGGCGTCAACCAGGCCGGCCAGAGAGCTTCGGTGAATTCGTTCCGCCCGAGAGCATATCGCTGGACCGCGGGCAGAACGCTCCTCAACGACATGCTCCTCGACGGCGATCTCGACGCGATTCTCACTGCCCGCCCACCCACCCAGCCACTCCATCGGACGGCCGGATCACCCCGCTGTTCGACGACAGCCGCGAGGAGGAACGCAAGTACCTGGCGCAGACCGGCATGTCCCGGATCATTCCCTCGATGCATCAAGCGCGACGTCATCGAACGGTATCCATGGGTGCCGGCATCGCTGTACGAGGCGTTCAGCCGGGCACGCGACAGCAGTGCCACCCGCCTGATGGACGGCGCGGTGACCCGCTTTCCTGTGCCGTGGTTCCGCTCGTTGGGACTCGAGGCATGGGAACCCGTGGCGGCGAGTGATGGCCATACGGGTGGCGGCCAACGTGGTCACCTTGGACACCATCCGGCAGTACTTCGATCACCAAGGGCGTGCGAACGCCGGCTCGAACCGTCAGAGTTGTTTCCGCACCGAGGCCGACGGCGGCTTCATCGCCCGATCGGTCGCCTAGCGCGGCCCTCAGAGCAGCCCGTGCCGGCGCCAGGTCGCTTCGGCTGCCGGATGGAACGGGATCGGCAGAGGCGCGTCGATGGTGTCGGACACCATCTGCTCCAGCGGTAGCGCCGGTCCGCCCTGCCAGCCGGTCTTCTCCCGTGCCGCGACCATGGCCTCGCAGAACTTCCCCACCATCTCGACGTCGGCATCACATCGGGTGAACACCAGAAAGCCACTGAAATCGAGTGTGGTGACATCGGTTTCGAGGGTCTGATAACGGTCCTTACGCAGAGTGCCGGACCGGTAGCCCTGGCTCTGCAGCTGGGCCACCGTATCGTCGGACAGGCTCAAGAACCGCAACCCCGCGTCGTTAGCCAACTCCACCCAGTTGTAGACGCCCTCGTCAAAGATGGCGTCGATGACGCCGTCACGCAGCAGGCCGGTACGGGGAGCCTTGTGCGGCAGTCCATCGTCGTATCGCACCTCGCCGCCCCAGGACCGGATGTCGTCGAGCGAGATGCCGGCGGAGGCCAATACGTCGTCGAGCACCAGGTGCACGCTGTGGGTGGGACGGTTCCCCCGCAACGACACCCGTAGACGGGGCTTCACCGCGGCCAATTCCGCCAACGTATGCAGCCCGAACTCGGCGCGGACCGACAGGCCGAGCTGATCGTAAGACGGTACCGTCGCGATCGCAGCGAGTTCGTTACCGCGGGCACCCGGAAGCCGCAGCAGCGCAGAGCGAATCGCGGTCGCGGGGTTGAGGATCGCGAACTGGCTGTCACCACCCAGCACGGCTGCGACCGCCTCGATGCCGTCGCTGGCGAACAGCGCGGTACGCCACTGCTGGCCGCCCGGTGGACGCATCTCGATCCGCACCTGCTGATCGCGCCACTCCTCGTCGGCCACCAGCACCGATGCCACCTGCAACATCAGGCGGGACCGAACGGCCGCTGCGCGCAACCGCTTCTCCGGGTAACGGGCCGGTTCCGGGTGCGCGCTCACGGACGCTGTTTGGTCACGTGGCCGTCCCAGCGGGGGGCGTCCTCGGCCACCAGGTCGAACTGGTCCAGTGCGCGAACCACGATGTGGTCCACCACATCCTCCAGTGTCTTGGGCCGGTTGTAGAAGGCGGGCATCGGCGGCACGATGGAGACGCCCATGCGTGCGAGCTTGAGCAGGTTCTCCAGATGGACTTCGCTGAGTGGAGCCTCCCGGGCCATCAGAACCAGCCGGCGCCGCTCTTTGAGGATCACGTCGGCGGCGCGGGCCACCAGATCCTCGGTGTACCCGTGGGCGATCGCGGCGACCGTCTTCATGCTGCAGGGCGCGATCAGCATACCGTCGGTGCGGAAAGATCCGCTGGAGACGGTGGCCCCCAGATCGCCCGGCTTGTGAACCACATCGGCCAGCCGGCGCACTTCCTCGACGGTCCAGCCGGATTCGTGTTCCAGGGTGCGGGCGCCCCAGGCGCTGATGATCAGATGCGTTTCGACCTCGAACTCGCGTAAGCGCTCCAGCGCTCGGATGCCGAGGATGGACCCGCTGGCGCCGGTGATCCCGACGATGATCCGCCGCGTCATGTGCCGAGCTCCTGCATCTGAGCCAGTTGCCGCTGCCACCGCACCAAGACGGCCTCCTCGTTCCTGAGGGAATAGGTGATACCTGAGGTGAGCTCGGCGTACGGCACCCGATCCTCGTCCACGGCGATGACGGTACCGGTGAAGAACGCCAGCGGACCGGGCCCGCGGTCGACACGTTCGACCTGAACGCGGATGCGATAGTTGGTGGCCTCGAGAACGGTGTTGAGTAGTGCACGGCCCGACGCGGTGAGGGCCGCGGTGGTACCCGAGCCTGCGTGCAGCGCCAGTCTGATGTCGGTGCCCGACGCGCTGTACACCTCACCGATGCTCAACAATGCCAACCGGGGCCAGCCGTTCTCGTCGATGGTGATCAGCGAGATCGTCTGTCCCACTTTGTTCGCCAGATCGCTGCCGTCGGCGAGTGCGGCCACCGGTGGGGGCAACCGGACCTCAGCGGCTGGCTGCGTACTCACGATCGTTTCCTCCGCGGTTCGCCGCTGCCGTCGTTCGCAGGTCGACGCATACTTCGACCACCCTCCGATCGCCCACCCGGGTGGTCACGTCGTCGAGACGGCCCGCCGCGGCGATCGGCGTGCCGGCGCTGGCCTGTTCGACCTTTCCGTCGATTTGTGAACGTGTCAGGGGCTCTCGCGGCTCTCCGGGCGCACGGTCGCGGCGCAGCGCCGACACCCGTCCGCCGGCGACGATCCGGACCTCGACGCCGGTGGGTGGCAGAGTGTCGTCGCGGACGACGGTCACCTGGTGGGCGGCGAAGTCCACCAGCGTCGGGTCCGCACGCCGGACGGCGCCGAAACTGTCGATCCAGCACCGGCGGTCGGTCAGCACGACAGCGGTGACGTACCGCGTCGACTGCATGGCCGTGAGTTCGTCGTCCCAGCCCACGTGCGCGCACATCTCGAACGGTGTGGGCGGCAGCGCGATCTCGACCGATGCGATGGCCTCGAGCGGATCGAGATCGTCACCGAGTTCGAGTAGCGCCGCGACCAACGACTGCAGTGAACTGGCGGCCGGCCAGCGCCGCAGCGAGATCTGCTCGAGCTCCCAGATTCGGCCCAGGCCCTCGGTCACCAGCTCGGGACGGCCACCGTCGGCGTAGGTGGTGAACAGCCCGCCGTCGGAGTGGGTAAGGCCGCGCTCGGTGCCGCCCAGTCCGTCGGCGGTGAACATGGCCGCCCATAGACCGGACACCGCACCCCTGCCCTGATGGAACTTGACCGCCGGTGTGCCGAGCGCGGCGAAGGTGCCCGATGCCTGGCTCACCCCCAGCCCCATGGCCGCCCTCACACCGCGGTCGTTCAGCCCGATGACGCGGGCCGCCGCGCAGGCCGCCCCGACGGTTCCGATGATCCCCGGTGTGTGCCAACCTTTTCCGCGGAAGCTCGGATAGTCGATGCCGAGACCGAGGCGCGCGGTGACCTCCAGTCCCACCGCGAGCCCGGTGAGAAGTTCGCGCCCGCCGACGTCGCCGCCTTCGGCGACCGCCAGCGCCGCAGGCACCACCTCGGGGGTGATATGGCACAACGCGGGCCGGTAGACGTCGCACATGGTGAATGCGGTGATCTGATGCCCGTTGATCAGAGCCGCTGCGGTCAGTGACGCCGTCGCACCGCCGATCACGGTGCTCTCACCGGGACCGCACAGCCGGTCGGCCAGCTGTTGGACCACCGCAGTGTTGGCGGCCCGCCGGCCCGCCAACGCATTGGCGAGGGTGTCGGCCCAGATGTCGAGAACCCGCTTTTGCACGGGCGCGGGCACGTCGTCCCACTCCAGTTCCGCGACGAACCGGCTCAGCTCACTTTCCACGCTGTGCGTCAAGGGCGGCCTGCTTCCGCAGGTTCGAAATCGCCGCTTCGAGCCCGGAACGGCTCGATGACGTTCTCGTGAAACCGGTTCACGGCCCGCTCTATATCGTGCGGTCGCTCCGCGTCGAACACCAGCAGAATCTCGTCGGCGCCCGCGCGGGCGAACTCGAGCAGCTCGTCGACCATGGCGTCTTCGGATCCGTGCAGCGTGTAGACACTTCGGGTCGACGGACCGAACTCCACGCGTGCCCGCACGGACAGGGTGGGCATCGGGCGCCCTTGCTGCGCAGTGAGTTCCGCTAGACGCGGCACTCGCCCGGCGAGGTCAGCCGGTCCGGTCTGCGCGGCGTGGTAGCCGTCGGCCAGCTCGGCGGTGCGGCGCAGCGCCCGCTCGCTGCGACCACCACACCAGATGGGAATGCCGGCGCCTTGAACTGGCAGCGGCAGGAAGCTGTAGTCGGACAGCGTGTGGAACTCACCGATGAACGGTTCGATCTTACCCGACCACAGGTGCCGCCAGAGCGCGACGGCCTCATCGAGGTAGGCGCCGCGGCGCGGGAAGCGCTCGGCTTTACCGAGATTGGTGTACTCGATGATGTCGCCCTTGTCGCTCACTCCGACGCCGACCACCAACCGGCCCCCGGACAGCACGTCGATCGTCGCCAACTCCTTGGCCAGCAGCGGCGCGTCCCGCATGGCGGGCACGATCACGCTGGTGCCGACCGTCACCCGGCGGTGGCGGGCGGCGACGTACGTCAGCGCGGTCAGCGCTTCCAACATGACGCCGTACTCACCGGCTTCGGGACCGTTGGGCACCATCAGGTGGTCGGTCACCCAGACGCTGTCCCAGCCCAGGCGTTCTGCGGCACCGGCGCCGGCGTCCAGCGACTCGGGCCCGCAACCTTCTCCCTTGTTGGCCAGCGACAGCCCGAAGCGCATCACTTACCTCCCCGCAGGATCCATCCCCAGTCCTCGCGAACCTGCGCCTTCTCCTCGGGCTCGGGCCCCATGGCGGCCGGGAACTTGTCCCGCCACTCCCACGGCCGGGTGGCATCGATCAGCAGTCTGCTGTTGTAGCCCTTCTTCCCGGGTTCGATTGCGGGATCGAGGTTTCCGCTGGTGGTGCGCTTGATGATCTGGACATCACGCTCGGGATCATGACGGGTGCACACCGCCCAGATCACCTCGTGCAGATCCGTGACGTCGATGTCCTCGTCGACGACGACCACCACTCGGCCCAGGTAGGTGCCCTGCCGACACGAGATGGCCGCCAAGCCGGCCTGGGTGGCATGGCCCGCGTACTGCTGCTTGATGGCGACGACGTTGAACAGTCGGCAACCGCCGACGCTGTGCGCCCAAGCGGCGGTGACTCCGGGGACGCCGGCGGCGCGCAGTTCGCGACGCAGGTTGGCACTGCGGCCGTACTGCTGGAACTTCTGGCCCTCGTACGGCGGCTTCTGCGGCGGACACCCCAGCATGATCGGGTCGTTGCGGTGATACACCGCGTCCACTCGGAATACGGGCTGTTCCTGCTCCTTGGAAGCGTAGTAGCCGGTCCATTCGCCGAATGGTCCTTCCATCCGCTTCTCGTCGGGTAGGACGAAACCCTCCAGCGCTATCTCGGCACCCGCCGGAATCGGCAGACCGGTGAGCTTGCCCTCGATACAGTCGACAGGCTCGCCGGTGACACCGCCGAGCCACTCCAGTTCATTGACACCCTCCGGGATCTCGAGCGCGGCACCGAGGAAGTGCAGCGGGGACAAACCGACCAGCATCACACACGGCATCGGCTCCCGGCGCGCCATCCATGCTTCCTGGTGGGCCCGGCCGTGTTTGCCGGGTGAGATGTAAAGACCGGTGTGGTTGCGGTCGTGCACCATTGCCCGGTACGTGCCGTAGTTGACGACGCCGGTGTCGGGGTCCTTGGTGACGATCGCCACGGCTGTGCCGATGTAGCGGCCGCCGTCTTCCTCGTGCCACAGCGGCGTCGGGAACTTCAGGAGGTCCACGTCGTCGCCGGTGTCGATGTTCTCGGTGATCGGGCCGCTGGTGACGGTGTTCACCGGAAGTGGCTTGACCTCGGTCAGCCACTGCTCCCACGCATCGACGACACCTGCCGCGGAGATGTTCTCGTCCAGGCCGATGGTCATGGCCAGCCGGTTGCGCCGGGACAGGGTGTTGACCAGCATCCGGAACCCCTTCGGGTAGCCGGGGATGCCGTCGAACAGGACAGCCGGGGCGTCGTCGTCGTGGTGAAGCATCTCGGTGATCTGCCCGATGCCCTTCTCGCAGTCCACACCTTCGAGCACCTTGAGCTCGCCCATCGCCGACGCGCGGGCCAGCCACTCGCGGGTGTCGCGGGGCACCTTCTTGTCCGCGACGACCTCGGGTGCCACTTGCTCGTCGAAGCTGTTCTCGCGCACGCTCTTCCCGCCGACGACACGTTCGGTGGTCATGATTCTCCTTCGCTCTCGTCCGGCGCGGTCGGGGCGAACCTGGGGATCGCCACGCCGTCTTCGTCTTCGAACACCACCTGTACCGGCATGCCGACTTCGACATCACCGCCTGAAAGGGGCACCACATTGCTGATCATGCGAGGGCCCTCCTCCAGTTGGATGATGGCCACGTTATAGGGCACCCGGTCCGCCCAGGCGGCGTTGTACTTCTGATGGATCACGATGTAGGACAGCACTTCTCCGCGGCCGGACAACGGCTGCCAGGACCAGTTGGCCGATAGGCATTCCGGGCATCGCAACGCCGGCGGGTAGCGCAGCTCCAGGCAGTCGTCGCAGCGCTGCACCGACAGCACGCCGTCGGCCGCGGCCTCCCAGAAGCCCCGGTTGACATCGGTCAGTACGGGTTTGATGAATGCTCTGCTCATGAGGCCTCCCCGAGGATCAGGCAGCTGGCGGTGTTGAGTGTCATCCCCCGCCCGGTCACCAGCGCCAGCCGCGCTCTATCGACCTGGCGCTGTCCACACTCGCCGCGGATCTGACGCACCCCTTCGACGACGTGCAGCCAGCCCTGCATGTAGGACTCCGACAGATTGCCGCCCGCCGTGTTGATCGGCAGCTCACCCCCCAGGCTGATCCTGGTGCCGCCCTGGACGAACTCACCGGCCTCACCCGGTTTGCAGAACCCGGCGTGCTCCAACCAGAACAACACCGAGATCGTGAAGTTGTCGTAGAGCTGTGCCACGTCGATGTTCTCCGGACCTACGCCGGCCATACGGTAGGCGCGGCTGATGCAGTCGGCCTGGTGCGGCAGATACCACCAGTCAGGGGTACCGAGTTTCACCAGCGTGTGACCCTGGCCCATACCCCACAGCTCGACCGGTGTGCTGGCGTTGTCCTTGGCCCGCTCGGCGGAGGTCACGATGATCGCCACCGCCCCGTCGGAGATGATGCAGCAGTCCAGCAGATGCAGCGGGTCGACGATCATCCGCGAGTTCTGGTGGTCGTCGATGGTGATCGGTTCCCGCATGATCGCATTTGGATTCAGTGATGCGTGCTTTCGTGTGGTCACCGCGATCCAGCCCAGCTGCTCGCTGGTGGTGTTGTGCAGCGCCATGTGCCGGGTCGCGCCGAATGCGCTGTTGGCGGCATTGCCGAACATGCCCCAGATACCCCATGAGTCGCTGTCGGTGCCGGCGTCGGCGTTGAAGCGGCTGCCACCAGTCTTGGCGGTGTCACCGAAGATGCAGACCACGGTGTTCGCCATGCCCGCCTCGATCGCAAGCGCCGCCTGCTGAATCAAGACTCCGGCGGTCGCGCCGCCCATCGACAGGCTGCCGGTCAGTACCGGATTGATGCCGAGCAGTTCTCCGAGGGCGAGGTAGTGCTTGGCGCCTTCGGGTGACTTGGTCCCCGGCATGGTCAGCAGACCGTCGACGTCCTCACGCCGTAACCCAGCGTCTTCGAGCGCCGCGACGAAAGCCTCGGCGGCAAGGGAATTCGGCGTCTCCCCAGGAAACTTGCCCTGTCGGCTGACGCCCACTCCGGTGATGGCCGCTTTGCGCCACCCCATGTGCACCGCTCCTCTCCTGTGTCTGAATGACTCAGCGACCGCGGAAGCGTGGTGCACGCTTCTCGCGGAACGCGGCCCGGCCCTCGGCCCGGTCTTCGGTTTCGACCAACATTCGCCACAGCAGGCGTTCCATCGCCATACCGGAATTCCCAGCTCTGCCGGCGGCGTGCGCCATTTTCGCCGCTCGCACCGAAAGTGGCGCGGCTCCAGCGAGGTTCGAGATCAGCTCTGCGACGTCGGACTCGAAGCTCTGCTCGTCGAAGACATCGCTGATCAGCCCGAACCGTTCGGCTTCCGACGCACTGATCCGGCTGCCTGTCAGCAGCATCTTCCAGGCCACCGCAGGCGGCAACGACTCGAACAGGCGTTGGGTGCCGCCGCTACCGGGCAGGCTTCCGATGCGCAGCTCGGTCAACGCGAACCAGGCGGTGTCCGTCGCGACTCGCATGTCGCAAGCCAGTGCCAATTCGAATCCACCACCGACAGCGGGTCCGTTCATCGCGGCCACCACAGGCAGCGGGCATCGTTCGATGGGAGCGCTCACCTGCTCACCGAGATCGAGCAGTCCGCGCTCGGGCGTCGGCTCGTGCAGGTCCACCCCGGCGCAGAACATCGACCCGGTGCCGGTGAGCACGATGACCCCGACCTCGGGGTCGGATTCCAGCAGGGTGAAAGCCTCGGCCAACCCCCGACGTGTGGCCACATCGATGGCGTTCCGGCGATCCGGCCGGTTCAGCCGAACCCATCCCGCCGAACCCCGGCGTTCCCAATCGACGGCGGCCATCAGTAGAACAGCCCGTCGGCGGCCAGCTCCTCGTACTGGCCATCGGTCATACCGAGTAAGGTGGTGGCCACCTCTCTGGTGTGCTCGCCCAGCAACGGCGGCGGTGTCATGGTCGGGCGTGGGCCACTTCCGATGCGGAACGGCAGATGCGACATCGGGATCTCACCGATCACCCGGTGCTGCACCGGCTGCCAGAACTCGCGCTCGACCAGGTGGGGGTCATTGAGCATGTCCTTGGCACTGTTGACCGGCCCAGCGGGCACTCCAGCCGCCACCAGCTTGTCGACGACCGCCGACCTGGACACCGATTCCAGCGTGGCGGCGAGCTCGGCGTCGAGCTGGTCGGCATGCTCGATCCGGTCGTACACGGTGGCGAACTTGCTGTCCGTCAACCACTCCGGGCGGCCCAACTCCTTCGCCATGGCGTCCCAATGGTGATCCGAGCGACACGAGATGGCGAGCCACTCCCCTGACGCACACCGGTACACACCCCGGGGAGCGCAGCCGGGCAGCCGGTTGCCGGACGGCCGCACATCCCCGCCGATCGAACTCTGCAGGATCCCGTGTCCGACGACGTTGACGGTGGACTCGAGCTGGGACAGCTCGACGTACTGGCCCTCACCGGTGCGCTGCTGGTGGTATATCGCCGCCAGCAACGCGACCAGCGCATGGCCCGGGTTCGGCACGTGGTCGGGATAGTGCGTGCCGGTGCCGATGGGAGCACGGCCCGGCACCGCTGTCGTATGTACCAGCCCCGCGAGTGCGGCGATGGTCGAGCCGAAACCGACGTAATTGCGGTGCGGGCCTTCCCGGCCCTGCATCGGCATCGTGAGGTACACGATACGTGAGTTCACCTCTCGCACATCGTCATAGCCCATACCCCAGCGCTCCAACACTCCGGTCCGGAAGTTACTGGCGAACACGTCGGACTGCTCGGCCAGTGTCATCGCGATCGCTCTGGCCCCTGGGTGCTTCATGTTCAGCGCCACACTCTTCTTGCCGGGGTTGCGCGATGCGAAGTACCCGGAGGCGTCCAGGTTCCTGACGCCGGGCGGGAAGGGCGGTGACTGCCGTAGGTTGTCTGGCCGCGCCCGCGACTCGATCCTGATGACCTCGGCTCCGAGCTCACCGAGGGCCTTGGTGACCAGCGCGCCGGCACCGATCCAGGCGAAATCGAGGACTCGCAGCCCGGCGAGCGGCTTCGATGCCGTCACAGCACGCCCCGTGCGGCAAGGCTCTCCAGCTCGTCGCGGCTGAGGCCGACGGTCTTGAGGTAGATGTCGGCATTGTCGGCGCCACGCCGCGGGGCGGCCTGCGGCTTGCGAAGCGGGGTCCCGCTCATGCTGTACGGCAACCCCGGATACGTCATCGGCCTGGCGAGTTCGGGATCATCGAGCTCGACGAAGAAACTGCGGTTCAGCAACTGCGCGTCCTCCATCACAGCGTTGAGGTCGTTGACCGGGGACAGGGCGATGCCACGCTCCTGAGCTTCCCGGTACAACTCCTGGCGAGTGCGGGTCGCGGCGAAGCGTTCGAAGGTCTCGCGGAACTCCTCGATGGATTCCGGCCGCTGCCGGAACTCGAAGCGTGACCACTGCTCGCTCGTCAATACGGTTGCCGCCGAATCACTTTCGGCTAGCCAGCGGACCAGGGAATCCCACGCGGCCGCCGTGCCGAGTCGACCCGCGACCATGCTGACGTACCCGTCGGCGCAGCGATAGCTGCCGGTGCCGGCTTCCTTGGCGACCTCTCCTTGGGATGACCGGATCTCACCTGTCATCGCATAGCGCATCACGCTCTCCTCCAGCGCCTGCGCCACACATTCCTGCGCCGACACATCCGCGGTCTCCGGCTCAGCCCCGCGGTGGCGCCCGATTAGCCCGGCAATCGCCGCCACCGCGCCGAAGATAGAAGCCATGTAGGTGGTCTGCTGACCGTAGACGGCCACCGGGCCGATGTCGGGGTAGCCACCCATCGACAGCAGTCCGCCGGCACCGAGTAACACCAGATCATCCGAGACCACGTTGGATTCGACTTCGGACGCGCCATATGGTGACACCTGGACGCGAATGAGACGTGGGTTCAGCGCTGCGACGCGATCCTCCGGCCAGCCCGCGGCGGCCAGCACGGGGCCCGGACTCTCCAGCACGATGTCGGCGCTGGCCAGCAGCTCGGAGACGATGCGCTCGGCCTCCGGGGCACGCAGCTCCAGAGTGACCGATTTCTTGCCCGCATTGACGAACCGCTCGAAGAGACTCACGCGCGGGCGGTCCGCATCCAGCCAGAAGGGTGCGCAGTCGACGCTGCAGGGCCCGTTGACGGGATCGATCCGGATGACCTCGGCGCCCAGGTCGGCCAACAGCCGACCGCCGTAGGCGCCCAGCGGGTCCGCGAGGTCGAGGACTCGGACGCCGTCCAGTGGTCCGGCGGTCGGTTCGATGAATTGAGAGTCAGCTGCCATTGTCGGGCCCCAGTACGAACAAGTCCCAATCCGCGGCCAGGGCCCCGACTGCCTTGTAGCGTTCGATCGACTTTGCCTCGTCGCGCTGGATCAGCCCGTTCACCAGCGCATTGGCCACCGCCATACCGGAGACCAGCGTGTTCTGCGGACCGATGCCGGATGCCACCGCCGACAGAACAATCGAAACCCGCTGCCCCACCGGGGAAATCGCCGCATCGGTCACTCCGATGGTCAGGGTTCGGCGGCGCACCGCAGATTCGACGACGCGAAGTACGTTGCGGGAGTACGGCGGGAACGTGTAGGCCAGCAGCACATCGTCGGGTCCCATCTCGAGCAGTGCTGTCGCACCTTCAGCGTCGGCTTGGACCAGCCGAACCCGTTCGCGCGTGCGTCCCACCGCGATCGCGGTGAAATGGGCAAGGCAGTAGGACGTGAGGTCGCCGGTGATGTAGACATGCTCGGCATCGGCCAGGGCGGTGACCGCCTGCGCGAGCACATCTCTGTGCAGCGACCGTGCGGTGCGCTGTAGGTGCGCGAGATCCCGGTCCAATGAGTCCTGGAACGAAGTCCCCGCAAGGTGACTGGTCGGAGTGGTGGCGCCTTCGGCGTCGCCGACAGCGCGGTACTGGTTGCGGATCTGCTGCCGGATGCGCTCCTGCAGATCCTGGTAGCCGTCCAACCCTAGCTTGTACGCGAATCTGACGACCGTCGAGGCGGCGACGTCGAGCCGGGTGGCCAGCTTGTCGACGGTCGCGAACGCGACGAACTCCGGATCCTCGATGATGGTCTCGGCGATTCTCTTCTGAGAGTTCGTCAGTTTGTCGTACTTGCCCCGCACGGTTTCGGTGACGTCGTCCAACGGTGCTGCGGACATTGCAGTTCCTCCCCTGTCTATCCGGCTTCGGGAGCGACCACGAGCAGGCGTGGCTCCGTCATGTCGGCGATCGCCCACCGGATCCCCTCCCGGCCGAGCCCCGAACTCTTCACGCCGCCGAACGGCATGTTGTCGACCCGGAAGGCCGGCACGTCGTTGATGATGACGGCACCGAACTCCAGGTCGTCGAAAGCCCGCCACGACCTGTTCAGGTCCCGGGTGAAGTACCCGGCCTGCAGCCCGTACGGGGTGGCATCGGCCATGGCGAACGCCTCGTCGATGTCGTCGAACGGTGTCACGGTGACCACCGGGCCAAACGCCTCCTGGCAGCCGAGTTGTGATTCCGGCGGGACGCGGTCGAGTACGTGCGGCGCGACATATGGGCCGTCACCGGGTTCGCCGGTGAGCACTCGCGCACCACCTGCCACCGCCTCGTCGATCCACTCCCGGATGCGTTGCGCCGCAGGCCCGGAGATCATCGGTCCGACCTGGGTGGCGTCGTCCAGCGGGTCGCCGACCCTGAGGGTGGCTGCGCCTTTGACCAGTGCGTCGAGGTACTCGTCGTACACGCTGCGGTGCACGATGGCACGTTGCACGCTGATGCACAGCTGCCCGGCGAACTTGAAGGCGCCGGCCACCGTGCGAGCAGCGGCGTGCGCCGGGTCGGCGGTCTCGTCGACGATCACCGGGGCGGTGCCACCCAATTCGAGGGTGACCTTCTTGGTACCCGCCCGAGCCCTGATATCCCACCCGGCCCGCACCGATCCGGTGAATGTCACCATCTGGAACCGGTCGTCGGTCACCATGAGGTCGCCGACATCGGTGCTCATCGGCAACACGCTCAGCGCGCCCTCGGGTACGCCGGCCTCGACCAGCAGCTCTGCCAGCCGCAACATCGTCAGTGCCGCACGGGAATCCGGTTTCAAGACAACACTGCACCCGGCAGCCAGCGCAGGAGCCACCTTGTGCGCCGACAGGCTCAGCGGAACGTTGAACGGCGAGATTGCGGCGATCGGGCCGATCGGCATCTGCCGGGTGATCCCCCACCGACCGCGGGACGTCGGCAGTAGATCCAACGGCATGACCTCGCCGCCGATCCGCTCGGACTCCTCGCCCGCCATGCGGAACGCGGCGGCGGTGCGCCGCACCTCCAGGCGAGCGTCGGTGATGGGCTTGCCGATTTCAGCGGCCAGCGAGGCACCGACAGAGTCCACCTCGGCCATGATCAGATCCGCTGCGCGGCGCAGCATCTCACCGCGCTCGAACGACGCGAGCTTCCGGGTGATTCCGAAGGCGCGCACCGCGGCGTCGGTGGCCCGGTTGAGTTGGTCCGGCGTCGCCTCGAAGGTGTGTCCCAGCACGCGGCCGTCCCCGGCTGCGGTCGCGGTCAGCAAGTTGCCGTCGTGTTCCCACCTCCCGCCCACGAGTAGCGGGACGGCGCTGGTGTCCCGCTCCGTCATCGCGCCAGCTTCAGTCCGCCGTAGGACGGGTAGCTCTCACCCCAGGTGTCGGGGTAGGCGCGGTCGAGCCCCTTGGTGAAGTAGCTGGGGATGGAGGTGTCCACCGCGACGTCGAGAACCGTCGGCCGTCCGCTGACCAATGCCTTCTCGAGCGCGGGACGGAACTGACCGGTTTCGTCGATGCGCTCACCGTCGGCGCCGAATGAGCGCGCCATTGCCGCGTAATCCGGCGTGTACGGTTCGCCGGAGCCCGCGATGGTGAACGAGTACCACGGGTGGCTGCGACCGAACTTTCCGTTGGCACCCTTGCGCTCGATGCCGAGTTCCAAGTTGTTGAGGATCACCCAGATGACGGGCAGCCCCTGCTCGACGGCGGTGGCCACCGCCTGCGGGCCCATCATGAAGGCGCCGTCTCCGGTGAGCGCGACCGCCGGTTCACCGGGCGCTGCCAAGCATGCGCCGATGGCACCCTGTGCCGCCCAACCCATTTCCGCCATACCGGGGCTGATGTGCCAGGCGCCGGGGCGTCGGATGGTCATGTATGGCTCGGCGTACTGTATGACGTCACCGATATCGCAGAACACTCGGCCGCGGTCGGCGAGCAGCTCACCGATCTCGTGACACATCCTGCCCGGGTGGATTGGGGAGGTCGGGGCGGTCAGCACCGACTGGATCGACTCGCGCCATTCCCGCTTGAACTCCTTGACGGTCGACACCCAGTCGCCGTATGCGTCGGGAGCGCCATCACCGGCAACCAGCAGGTCTTCCAGGAAGGCTGCACTGTCGCCGACGAGCCCGAGATCTACGGAGTAGTTGCGCCCAATCTCCTCCGGGTCGACGTTCACCTGGATCAGCTTGGTCTGTTCCATGTCGTAGATGGCGCCTTTTCGCCAGTTCACCGTGTGGTTGTCGGAGAACCTGGCGCCGAGTGCGATCACCAAGTCCGCCTCGCGGGTGGCCCGGGCGGCACATTCGGTGCCCGAGCGGCCGACGCAGCCGAGGGACAGTTCGTGCTCCTCGTCGACCAGGCCCTTCCCGGGGAGCGTGGTGATGACGGGAACTCCGCGTTGTTCGGCGAACCCCTTCAGGGCTGCGGCACCGCCTTCTGAGCGCACCAGCCCGCCGCCCGCCAGCAGCACGGGCCGCTTGGCGTCCTTCAGCAGAGCTTCGGCCTCAGCGATGTCGGCGGAGTCCACTCGGGTGCGCTGGCGTACCGAGCGGCGCACGGGTGCTTCGACCTCTCCTTCAATCAGGCCGAGCTGTACGTCGAGCGGGATCTGGATGAACACTGGTCCGGGACGGCCGCTGGTTGCCACCCGCATCGCGTGGTTGAAAGTGTCGATCGCAGTGTCGGGGCGCACCACCAACCAGGAACCCTTGGTGATGGGACGCAAAACGGGAACGGCGTCGTCATACCCGGAGTAGAAGAGCTCCTGCATACCGGCCTTGCCCAGGAAGTGGGTGGGTCCGGAACCGGCGATCACGAGCATCGGGATGGCGTCGTGCATCGCGCTGGCGACGCCGCCCACGCAGTTCAGCAGACCGGGACCTTTGGTGACGATCACCGGAGCGATGGCACCGTTCACCCGATAGTGGATGTCGGCCTGATGTACCGCATGTGACTCGTGCTTGGCCTGCACCCCGTGCATGTTCGGATGATCCACCAGAGCGTCCATCAGTGGCCAGACGGCGCCACCGCAGTACCCGTAGTAGTGGGTCACTCCCGCGGCCTCGAACCATTCCGCCAGTGCGTCTACCATCCGCATCTGCATCTCCTCTTCCTTCATATTAGACACTATGCAACACTTATTGCTGCTGTCAATGGTTTCGAGGTCGCGCCGCAATATCTGCTCCGACGTGGCGTCCAGGTGATCCTGAGGCGACTTTCGAAGCGCGCCGGGACATTCCGATCGCCCCCGCGGCGCTGAGAAGCACACTGACGCCGCCCACCAGCAACCCGACCCGCACACCCCACTGCTCGCACACCCAGCCGATGATCAGGCCGCCGATCGGGGTGCTGCCCAAGAACACCAGTCCGTGCAATGCCATCACCCGGCCCTGCATCTGCGCATCCGACACCAGCAGCATCACGGTGCGCACCAGCGTGTTGAACACGAAGTTGGTCACGCCGAGCCCGGCGGTCACCACCAACGCGAAGGTCAGTCCCGGGCTGCCGGCCAACACCGTACTGAGCACCCCGAAGCCGATCGCTGCAACAACCAGGCTTCCGGTGGTCGCGGTCTCGCGCGCGGCCGTGAACAGCGCCGCCACCAGCGCACCAAGTCCCAGAGCGGCCATCAGGCTGCCGTAGGCTCCCGCGTCGCCGCCGAACATCGCGCCGATGATCGGGAACACCACCCGGAAGTTCTGCCCGAGCACCGACACCACGACGAGGAGAACCATGGCGATGCGCAGCTGGGGATGACGCCAGACATAGACCACACCCTCGCGCGCCTGCCCCTTTCCCCGGGCAAGCCGAGGCTGCGGCAACAACTCCGAGCGCTTCATCAAGGCCAACGCGACGAGCATGGCCACGAAGGACAGCGCGTTGATTAGGAACGCGGCCCCGACATCCTGCCAGGCGATCACGGCACCGGCGATGGCCGGTCCGATGAACTTGCCGAGGTTCTGCGCGGTCGAGTTGAGCACCTGCGCGTTCGCGTAACTGTCCCGGTGCACCAGGTTCGCCACGAAGGATTGCCGCACCGGTTGATCGACGACGGTGACCAGGCCCAGCAACAGTGCGAACAAGAACACCATCCACAGCTCGATCACCGATGCCACGGCCAGCACGCCTAGGACGAGGGCCAGGATCAGCTGGATCACCTGCGTCACGATCAGCGTCGTACGGCGGTCCACGCGGTCGGCGATGACCCCGCCCCAGATACCCAGCAGCAGAATCGGGCCGAACTGCAGCGCGAGCGCGATGCCGATCGCCACCGGGCTGTCGGTGATCTCGAAGACCAACCAGTCCTGAGCCACCCGCTGCATCCAGGTGCCCGTGACCGAGATCGAATGCCCCGTGAAGAACAGCCGGTAGTTACGTATCCGCAGCGAGCGCACCGAACGCACCGCGGCGGTCGAGATTCGTTGCCGTAGGCCAACGCTCACGAGGTCAGAAGTCGAGCGTGCTCGGCGCGAACAGGCTGTCGACGTCGACGCGCTTCTTGGTCAGACCCTGTTCGTGGGAGTAGTCGGCGAGTGTCTCCAGTGCCGCCCGGTTCGCGCGCACACCGTAAGGGAACAGATCCTTGCCGAGCAGTTCCCGCGTTTTCTCGTAGTAGTACTCGGCGAAGACGAGGGTCAGCGGGACTTGCTTGATGATGTCCCGCTCGGCGACCTCCTTGGCCGCGACCATCGCTTTGAAGATGTTGAACGGCACCCAGGGATGCTCGCGGGCCACGTCACCGCGGACCACGTAGGTGTGGTTGACCGGCAGGAAGCCGTGCGCCTCGATGAACCGCTTGCCTTCTGCCAGCGGATCCCCGAACACAGGCTTGGTCACCTTGCTGAGCGCCTCGGCCGAGACCTTAATCGATGCCGACCGCTCCACGGCGTTGCTCGATGGCTTGCGCATCGCACGCTTGACCATCGCCGCGTCGATCTCGTGGTTGAACAGCATGGTGGACATGCTCTTGTCCGGGGGGATGTAGGACAGCGAAATACCGTCAGGCAGGTCGAAACCTGTCGCGGCGGCGTGGCTTCGGTCGGGTGTGCGCTCCATGTACCACTGAATGTCGTACTGCGAGACGCCGAAATCTTGCTCGAGGACGCCGCGGGTCCACAGCGCGGCGGTCTGCTGGTAGTCGCCGACTGCCAAGCGTTTGCCGGAGAGGTCGGACGGGTGGTCGATTCCGGAGTCGCGGTGGCAGCTCAACTCGAGGTGCATGAAGCGCCGCGCCGGGAACGCCGGGATGGCGACGAGGTCGGCGCCGCGTTCCACCGCCATCATCAACGAGGAGATCGACATCTCCGAAACGTCGAAGTCGCCGAATTTCAGCATGCGGCAGAAGGTTTCAGCGGGGTCGGACACCACAGTATTCAACGTGATGCCCTCGGGCCGGACGGTGCCGTCCATGATCGGGCGGGTGCGTTCGTTGATGGCGGAGGCAAAAGACAGCGTCAGCACGATTCTCGTTCCGTTGGCAACTAGTCTATGTGACAGCGATCACTACGATGGTACATATTATCGACTCGTTTTCCTTGACTGCAACATTCGTTGCTGCAATGCTCACTGAGACCCAGACCACATTTCAGGCGTTTCGGCTCGAGGAGTGAAGACGATGAAGTCAGTCGGTAGCACATCAACACAGTTCAACCGCCGCTGTCTTGGCAAGGCGGTCGCCGCAATGGGTGTTGTGGCCAGCCTTGTCCTCACCAGCTGCGGCGACAGCGGAACCGCTGGATCGGGCGCCGCGGACTCCGGGCCGGGTACCGCCGCCGAGACGCTGGACAAATTCAACGCGATGACCGGCCAGGAGCGCACCGACGCACTGGTCAAGGCGGCCGAGGCGGAAGGAACCGTTGTCTTCTACACCGCGGCGTCGGGAATGGACCCGGTGATCGCCGCCTTCGAGGACAAGTACGACATCTCGGTGGAGATGTACTCCGGCCAGTCCGACACCGTGTTGCAACGGATCTTGCAGGAGTACGGCGCTGGGTTCTACGGGGCCGACGTGCTCGACGATTCGGAGTCGTTCAGCATCTCCGATCAGGGCATGACGTATGAGTACATCAACCCCGAGCTGACCGACAGAATCCCCGGCTACGACCCCGAGACCAACGTCGCGGCCACCCGGCTCAGCGTGTACACCCAAGGCTGGAACACCAACCTCGTCAACGAGGACGAGCTGCCCGACACCCTCGACGGCTTCACCGACCCTAAGTGGAAGGGCAAGTTGTCGATCGATCCGCGTGACTGGATTTGGTACACGGGCGTCATGGACTACTACACCACCGAGAAGGGGTGGACCGAGGAGCAGGTCGACGACATGATCAGCACTCTCGCCTCCTACTCGACTTTCAACGCCGGACACACGGTCCAAGCTCAGCTGCTGCTGGCTGGTGAGTTCCCGGTGTCGTTGTCGGTGTACACCCAGTCCATCGACCGACTGCTGGAGAAGGACCCCAATGCGCCTGTGGCGTGGCGGAAGTCTGACGGCAGCTTCATCGAGCCGTTGATCTTCCAGTCCCAGGGCGCGACCATCTTGAAGAACGCGCCGCATCCGGCCGCCGCCATGTTGTTCGTCGACTTCCTGCTGACCGAAGGTCAGGAGATCCTGGCGAACGACGATCGAACCCCGACCGCCGTCCCGCTCCCGGGCGGTCCGCTGGACGGCATCCCCGAGGACAAGCTGTTCTCCACCGACCCGGAGAAGTTCACCACCGGTCGCGAAGAGTGGACCAAGCGATTCGACGCTGTGCTCGGCCAGAAGTGAGCCGGCGGAAACCGAGAGAGATCGATGACTGTCACATCAAGTACGTCCACACTCGAAGGAGGTGACGCCGCGGTCGGCCGATCGGCTGCGGCGGCGCCGCCGTCACCGAATCGATTGGCGGGATTGGCCAAGAACATACGGCAGCCGCGATCATTTGTGCTGCTCGCCGTTGTCATCGTCATCGGCTATCTCACGCTGACGCCACTGCTCTACCTGGCGTACGGCACATTCGTCGACAAGGGCGTATTCTCCCTCGGCGGATTCTCGCGCGCCTACACCAGCCCGGAATTGCCGACATTGGTGCAGAACTCACTGATCTTCACAGTGGGCGCGACGCTGCTGTCGTTCGTCACCGGCACGTTCCTGGCCTATGTCACCGTCCGGACCAATGTGCCGTTCCGACCGCTGCTGGTCGCCACGGCCATGGTGCCCCTGATCATCCCGGGTCTCCTCTACACCATCTCGTGGATCATGCTCTCCAGCGAACGCGTCGGCGTCCTCAATCAGGTGTCCAACGCGCTCATCGGTCATCCGATCTTCGACATCTTTTCCATGACGGGCATGATCTGGGTGGAGGGCACACATTCGGCGCCGCTGGTCTTCCTGTTCATGGTCGCAGCCTTCCGGTCCATGGACCCCGCCCTTGAGGAATCCGCACTGGTATGCGGGGCAAGCAAATTGACGATGATCCGCCGGGTCACACTGCCGCTGTGCCGCCCGGCGATCGCCGGCGCTCTGCTAGTCACCGGTGTGAACGCACTGACCAGCTTCGAGGTGCCGGTCCTGCTGGGCCTGCCCGACCGCATCAACGTCTTCGTCAGCGAGATCTTCGACACGCTGCGCCAGTACCCGTATGACTACGGCGCCGCCGGCGCCCTGTCCATCGGCCTCGTGCTGGTCTCGATCCTCGGCGTCTGGTCGGTCAACAAGCTCAGTGGACGCGGCAAGGACTACGCGACGGTCACCGGCAAAGGCTTCCGGCCTCGCCCGCTGGACCTTGGCCGTGCCCGCGGCCTGGTCGGCACACTGGTGCTCCTGTACTTCGGTGTGACCACCGCCCTGCCGGTGCTGATCATGCTCTACAACTCGTTGGTGCCCTACTATCAGGGTTTCTCGTTCGCATCGTTCTCCGACTTCTCGCTGAGCAATTACGCTGCGCTGTTCGACAATCGGATCTTTACCCGCTCGGTGATCAACTCGATCATCCTGTCCTGCGGTGCGGCCACCATCGTCATGATCCTGACCGCACTGGCATCGTGGCTGGTGCTGCGAACCAAGACACCTGGTCGTCAGGTCGTCGACCAGCTGACGTTCCTGCCGCTGATCGTTCCCGGCTTGGTCATGGGCGTGGCGATCTCGTTCGTCTACCTGCGCAACCCACTGCCGATTCCGGTGTACGGCACGCTGTTGATCTTAATGATCGCCTACGTGACTCGCTTCATGCCTTACGGAATGCGTTATGCCACCTCGTCTCTGACCCAGATCTCCGGCGAGTTGGAAGAATCTGCCGCTGTATCCGGGGCCAGTTGGTGGCAGACGACGCGGCGGGTGGTCCTGCCGTTGATGATGCCCGGCATCGTCGCCGGCTGGATCTACATCGTGATCGTGTCGATCCGCGAGCTGTCCAGCTCGATTCTGCTGTACAGCCCCGGTAACGAGGTGCTGGCCATTGTGACCTTCCAGTTCTACGAGAAGGGCGAGATGTCGGCAGTCTCCGCGCTCGGCATCGTCATGGTCGGCACACTGGTCGCCTTCGTGACGATCGCCTACAAGCTCGGCGCCAATATCGGCTTGCGCGAATGACTCCCGACAGATAACGGATCAAGGAACCCACATGTTGGAAATCACCAACCTCATCAAGACATACCAGGGCGAGAAGGAATCCCGTAAGAAGGTTGCGAAGGGCGCAGTCGAAGCGGACAACACGGTGCGCGCCATCGACGACGTCAGCATCACCGTCGAGGAAGGCGAGCTCTTCACCCTGTTGGGCCCCTCAGGCTGCGGCAAGACCACAACCCTGCGGTCAGTCGCCGGCCTCGAACGGCCCGACTCCGGCACCATCAAGGTCGGTGAGCGAGTCCTGTTCAGCGCAGGACAGGGCAAGGCATTTCACATGCCCCCGAACGAACGTGGCCTCGGCATGGTGTTCCAGTCGTATGCGATCTGGCCACACATGAAGGTATTCGACAATGTAGCGTTCCCACTGCAGGTCATCCCACGCAAGAAACGCCTCAGCAAGAAGCAGATCGAGCAGAAAGTCGGCGCCGTCCTGGAGACGATGGAGCTGGCGCATTTGGCGGGCCGGCAGGCAACCAAGCTCTCCGGCGGGCAGCAGCAACGCCTGGCACTGGCACGGGCGCTGGTCACCGAGCCTCCGCTACTGTTGCTCGACGAGCCGCTGTCCAACTTGGACGCCAAGCTGCGGGAGTCTCTGCGGTTCGAACTCAAGCGCCTGCAACGTGAGCTCGGCATCACGTCGGTCTATGTCACGCACGATCAAATCGAGGCGTTGGCACTTTCCTCCCGGATCGCGGTCATGAAAGCCGGCAAAGTGATGCAGCTGGGCAGCCCACGCGACATCTACGAGCGGCCCGCCAACCGTTTCGTCGCCGAATTCATCGGGACGTCGAACTTCATTCCCGGCACAGTCGACCGGCGGCAGAACGGGCACCTCTTGGTCGACACGGAGCGGGGGCGATTGCTCGTGGAGACTGATGTGCAGATGGGAAGCGGTGAGTCGGTGGTGCTGGCCGTGCGCCCGGAGGCGGTCACTGTCATCGACGATCCGCACCTGTCCAGCGACGTGCCCAACCAGTTGCACGGCGCCGTAATCACCCGCAGCTTCGTCGGCGATGCCGTCGACCACATCATTCGCGTTGGCGATCAGGATATCCGGGCGCGATGCGAGCCCACGGTGTCACATGCACCGGAGACGAAGGTGACGGTGCAGATCGCTCCGGCCAGCCTGACTTTGGTCCCTATCGGCGACTGACGCGGCCCGCCGTGAGTTGGTGGCGCGCGCTCAGGCCTTCGCGCCGTGGCGTCCCGCGCCCGCGGCGAAGCGGCCCGCACCCTCGAGGGCCTCGTCTTTGACCCGCGAGATACTGGCGAACTCCCGGTCGATCGCGTCGGCCTCCGGCAGCCCCCACTGCCCCAGCGCCGACAGCCGGTCCGAGCGCATGCACTGCTGCGGGAAGCGGGCGATCTCGGCGGCCAGCTCCTCGGCCTGCCTGCGCGCCTGACCTTTCGGCACCACCCGGTTGGCCAGCCCGATCGCGTGAGCCTCGGCGGCGTCGACGGGGCGGCCGGTGAGGATCAGGTCCATCGCCCGGCTCTGGCCGATCAGCCGCGGCAGCCGCACGGTACCGCCGTCGATCAGCGGCACCCCCCAGCGGCGGCAGAACACGCCGAGGACCGCGTCCTCCTCGACGACCCGCAGATCGCACCACAGCGCCAGCTCCAGTCCCCCGGCGACGGCGTAGCCGCTGATCGCCGCGATGACGGGTTTGGACAGCACCATGCGCGTCGGTCCCATCGGCCCCGGCCCGCTTCGATGGACGGCGTTCGCGTCTGGGGTGCCGAACGCCTTGAGGTCGGCGCCCGCGCAGAACGTGCCGTGGTCGCCCCACAGCACGGCGACCGACGCGGTGTCGTCACGGTCGAAGTCGTCGAACGCTTCGTACAGCGCCTCGGCGGTGGGCCGGTTGACGGCGTTGCGGGCGTCGGGCCGGTCGATGATGACCGTGGTCACCGCACTGTCGCGTTCGACGCGCACCGGTTGTGTCATGTCGCCTCCATCAGTTGGGCATCGCCTAATCGGGCGTCGCGCCGCTCGACGAGTTCGGCGGCGAAATCCGTGTAGGCCGTGCGTAATCCGGCTCCCGGCCAGCCGTCGGGTAGGAGCTCGGCGGGCAGCACGGGATCGGTGAGCAGGTGGCGGACGATCGCGGCGGCGGTCACGAAGCGGGCCGGGATGTCGCGCGCCGCGGCCATGTCGTCGAGCAGCCGATGACCTTTGTCCGCCCACGCCGAGAGGTCCCACAGCCGGCCGGCCAGGCCGGCCGGGTCGTCGTCGCTGGCGTGCAGGATCCGCACCCGTTCGGTGACCTCGTCGGGCAGCGCGGTGGCAAGGTTGTCCGGACGCAGCCAGACGCCCTCGCGGAGCTCTCCGAAGCGGTTGTCCTGCAGCGTGTTCCGCAACGCCGCGCGGGTGCGCGCGTCGGTGCCGACGCTGGTGATCACCAGCGTGGTCCAGGTGCCGTCCCACGGACGCGTCCGCGGGTCGATGACGTCGTCCTGGCGCCGCTGCCGCGCCAGCAGGCGGTCGGACAACCGGTAGCCGTCCGCGGAGCGCACCAGGTCGCCGGCACCGACCATGCGCGTCAACGCCACCCGCACGGTGGGTTCGCGGATGCCGAAATCGGCGGTGAGGCGGATCAGTTGGCTCGCGGTGGCCCACGCCGGATGTGCACCCAGCAGTACCGACAGCACCACCGACCGCGCCGTCAACCGCATGGCTACACCCCGGATGCGCGGCGGCCGTGGTCGCCGAACGGTTCGTCGCGCTGCCGGACGGCCTCGCGGAACCCGTGTTCGCGCGATTGCGCGACGAACGCGTGGCCCTCGGGTGTGTGGCGGGCGATGCCGTCGAACACCGTGCTGACCATCCGGCTGGTGGCCACCCCCTGCTGCAGCAGCGCCGAGTTCATCGCGAGTTTGACCATGATCAGCTGGTTGACCGGCACCGCGGCGATGCGCTGAAGGAGGCGCTCGACCCGGTCATCCAAGTCCTCCGGTTCGGGCGCCTCGACGGCGAGGCCCCATTCGGCGGCCTGTCGGCCGGTGAGGCAATCCCCGGTCAGCAGAAGGCGTTTCGCGCGCTGGTCACCGAGCCGGTGGGCCCACATCCCGGCCGCGGGCACCCCCCACACGCGGGTGGGCGGGTAGCCGATCTTCGCGTCCGCGGCGGCGATCACCTGGTCGGCGTGCAGAGCGATGTCGGTGCCGCCGGCCACGCAGTAGCCGTGGATCTTGACCACGGTCGGTTTGTCGCAGTGCAGCAGGCTGGAGAAGCCGCGCACGAAGCGGCTCATCATCTGGTAGTCGATCATCGGGTCCCACGGCTGATCCGGCAGGTGGTTGACGGCCTGGGTCTTACCGGACAGCACGGTGTCGCGGTAGGGGCTTCCGCCGCCCGCGCTCGACGAGCCTTCGGCGTACGCGGACAGGTCGAAGCCGGCGCAGAAGCCCTCGCCGCGGCCGGATACCAGGATCACGTGCACATTGGGGTCGAGGTCGGCGCGTTCGACCAGCGCCGACAGCTCCAGCGGGGTGTCGGCGACGATCGCGTTGCCCTTCTCGGGCCGGTTGAAGGTGATCCGGGCGATGCGCCCGGTCACCTCGTAGGTCATGGTCTTGAGGTTGTCGAAGTCGACGGGCCGGATCGCGTGCGTCATCGGGTCACCTCGCTCCGCGACCGTGCGTGTCTGCACGCGACACGCCGCCGTCGCAGCAGCATCTGCGCACGCTCGTCCGGCACCGTCACGCCGTCACCAGCGCACGCTCGAGGATCGGGTCGAGGTCCAGTCCGACCGGCAGGGTGCCGAACGCCCCGCCCCACCGGCGGTCCAATCGGGTCGCCAGGAACGCCTCCGCCACCGCGGGATGCCCGTGTCGCACGAGCAGCGCACCCTGCAACGCCAGGCAGATGTCCTCGGCGACCTTGCGGGCCCGGTACTGGATGGTCTCGACGTCGCCGAGCGCCTGCTTCAGCCCGTCGACGTGCACGCCGAGGCGCGGGTCCTCACCGGAGACCTGCGCGAGCTCGTCGAACAGCACCTCGACACTGTCGGGCCGAGTCACCATGGCACGCAACGTATCCAGCGCGCTGACGTTGCCGGAGCCCTCCCAGATCCCCATCAGCGGCGCCTCGCGATACAACCGCGGCATGCCCGAATCCTCGACGTAACCGTTGCCGCCGAGGCACTCCATCGCCTCGGCCGCGTGCGGGGTGGCGCGTTTGCACACCCAGTACTTGGCGGCGGCCAGCCCGATCCGCCGCAGCAGCGCTTCCCGCGAGTCGCCGCGCACGGCGCGGTCGGTGGCGCCGGCCATCCGCATCGCGACCATGGTGGCGGCCTCGGCCTCGACCGCGAGGTCGGCGAGCACGTTGCGCATCAGTGGCTGGTCGATCAAATACTCGCCGAACGCCTTGCGGTGCCGCGCGTGGTGGACCGCCCTGGTGAGGCCGCTACGCATGCTCGTCGCCGATCCCAACGTGCAGTCGAGCCGGGTGAGGTTGACCATCTCGATGATGGTCGGCACACCGCGGCCCTCCTCGCCGACCAGCCACGCGGTGGCGCCGTCGTACTCGACCTCGCTGGAGGCGTTGGCGTGGTTGCCGAGCTTGTCCTTAAGGCGCTGCAACAGCATTCGGTTGCGGGTGCCGTCGGGCAGGATGCGCGGCAGGAGGAAGCACGACAGACCGCCTGATCCCCCGTCGCTTCGCTCACCCCGGCCGGGCGCCTGGGCGAGCACGAGGAAGATGTCGCACATCGGCGCCGAGGTGAACCATTTGTGCCCGGTCAGTGTGTAGGTGCCGTCACCGTTCGGCACCGCCTGCGTGGTGCCGGCGCGCACGTCGGAGCCGCCCTGTTTCTCGGTCATCGACATACCCGCGGTGATGCCGGCCTTGGTGGTGGGCACCTTGAGTTCGGGGTCGTACACGCGGCTGGTCAGCAGCGGTTCGTAGACGGCGGCGAGTTCGGGATTGAAGCGCAGCGCGGGCACGACGGCGTAGGTCATCGAGATCGGGCAGATGTGCCCCGGCTCCGGTGTCCACACCGACGTCTTGGCGGCGCGGACGACGTGGGCGCCGGCACGGTCGTCCGCCCAGGGCGCGGCGTGCAGACCGTGTGCGATCGCGGTGCGCATCAGCTCGTGGTAGGCGGGGTCGAACTCGACCTCGTCGACGCGGTGACCGACGCGGTCGTGGGTGTGCAGCACGGGGCGGTTGCGGTCGGCGAGCTCACCCCAGCGCTGAGCCTGCGCGCTTCCCGAGAGCGCGCCCAGCGCGGTGACCTCGTCGAGGCCCCACTGCCCGCCTTCGCGAATCAGCGCCTCGACGAGCACCGGCGAGGTGGCCGGGTTGTGGTCCTCGAGCGGCGGGACCTGGTTGGTGACGACGTGCGTGTCGGGCATACCGGCAGTGTTACACCTACGGCGACAGTCGCACAAGACCTGTAATGCGTCACGCTCACCGGCTGCCGTCATACTGACCCGGTGCAGCCGAATTCCGTCGTCCACGCCGCCGCCCTCGACCTCGACCACGAACCGGTACCGACCGATCAGATCGTCGCCGGCGCCCCCACCACGGGCGTCCGACCGCTCACCGAACTCAGCGGTCTGCAGGTCGGCGTGTGGGAGATGAGCACCGGCGGTATGCGCGACGTCGAGGCCGACGAGGTGTTCGTCGTGCTGAGCGGGTCAGCGCGAGTCGAGTTCGCCGACGACAGCCCGGCGTTCGACCTGCACCCCGGCGACGTCGTCCGTCTGGCGGCCGGCGCCGAGACGGTCTGGACGGTCACCGAGACCCTCCGCAAGGTCTACCTCACCTCGAGCTGACGCCCGCGCCCGCTTCCAGGCGTCGTAGCGGTTCAGCGCGAAGACCGCCGCCGCCGCGAACGCCCACCCCAGCAGGATGTCGACGACATAGTGCTCGGCCGTGTACACCAGCGTGAACGCCATGATCAGCACGTAGGCGACCAGCACGGGCCGCCACCCGCGGTGCACGCGATGCCACAGGAACGCCGCGATCGCCGCGGTCATCCCGGCGTGCAGCGACGGGATCGCCGCCACCAGGTTCACGCTTGCCTGGCCGGCGTCGAGCAACGCCGTCGCCGAGTGCAGGTTCAACTTGCCCCAGCCGCGCCCGACGATCCGCTCCACCCACTGGTTCGCGCCGTCCTGGCTGAACTGCATCGCACCGAGCACGCCGCCGTCGGGCACCCCCCGCGCCGAACGGAACATGCACTGCGGATCCGACGGGCCGCCCTGGACGTCGGCCGCCGTACACCGCGCCGCCGCCCAGGGCGGGGCGGCGGGGAACAGCGCGTAGACGGTCAACGCCGCGACGTTCAGGCCGACGAACAACCGCACGAACGCTTTCCACTCCTCGCGGTTGCGCAGCCACAGCACCCCGGCGATCACGTAGGGGAGGATGAAGAACGACATGTAGACGCTGCTGATGCCGATCTCCCACCAGGGTGGCGTCGGGAGCTTGAGGCGCTCCTGTAGCCACACGGTGGGCATGGACCCGAAGAAGAGCCACCGGTCGGCGTCGGCCTGCCAGTGCCACAGCGTGGGCCGGCCGACGAGGGTCGCCGCGCCGCGGCTCAGGTCGTAGGCCAGCAGCACCAGCGCGAACGGCAGCCAGTCGCGGAGGACGTAGAACATCCGGCGGCCCTGCCCGATGCTGGCGGCGAGCAGGCCCGTGGCGATGTAGAGCAACACCAGTTCCCGGTTGAACGCGAACCCGTCGGTGGCCGTGCGGTACACCACGACGGCGGCCCACACGGCGATCGCCGTCCACCGGGCGATCGTCAGGCCGCGCTTGCGCGACGCGACGTCTGGTGGCGTCAGCGCAATCGACGACTGGTCAATTGCGGACACATCGGCCTTTCGGAGTCGGTGCTGGCCCGACAAGCCTAGTTAACCGCGTCGCCACCTGTCGTTCGACGTCGGTTCGCAATCGAAGTGTGACCTCGACTGCGTCACACCGGCCGCCCCTTCACGGGCCGCGGCGCTACGTGCGGCCGACGTGCTCGCGCAGGAAGGCGATGTCGTCCTTGCGGCCGTCGTCGGAGGTCTCACAGATGACGGGTGCGTCGGCGGCCTCCACGACCGCGACGAGCAGCTGCGGGTCGATCTGGCCGTTGCCGAAGTTGGCGTGCCGATCAGCCCCCGAGCCGGCGGCATCGCGAGAGTCGTTGCAGTGCACCAGGTCGATGCGGCCGGTGATGCGCTTGATCCGGGAGACCGCGTCGATCAGCGCCTCCCCCGCCGCCCACGCGTGGCAGGTGTCGAGGCAGAAACCGATGCCGTAGTCGCCGATGTGGTCCCACAGCCGGCCGATGGTGTCGAAGTACCTGGCCATCGCGTGGTCGCCGCCCGCGGTGTTCTCCAGGTACACGGGGACCGTCGTCTCGAGCCGGTCCAGCGCCTTGGCCCACCGCTCGAAACCGGCTTCCATGTCCTTGTCGTCGGCGTGGCCGCCGTGCACGATGACGGCGGTGGCGCCCACCTCGGCGGCCGCATCGCAGGTGTCCTGCAGGATCTTGCGCGACGGGATACGCACCCGGTTGTTGGCCGAGGCGACGTTGATCAGGTACGGGGCATGCACGTAGAGCGGGATGCTCGACGCCTTGAGCGCCTCGGCGTCCTCACGAGGTTTCGGTTTCTTCCAGCTCTGCGGGTCGCCGAGGAAGAACTGCACCACGTCGGCGCCGTCATCCTGCGCGGCGGCCAGGGGATCGTCGTTGCGGACATGCGAACCGATGAGCACGGACTCAGTCTAGTGAGGCGCTACGACACGGCCGGCCGCCCGCGGGAGCCCGACCCCTCTCCCCCGAGGCGACCCGGCAGCCGCATGTCGCGCGGTTCGGCCACCGGTGTACCGCTGAACCGGAATGCGGGGCGCGCCATCAGGTAGCGGTCGGTGCCGTCACCGACCTCGTGGAAGAACTCGACGGCTTCGAGGTGTTCGTCGTCGAACAGTTCGTCGAGCGACTTCACCGGCGCCACCGGCACGTCGATCCGCTCGAAGAACTCGAGCCACTCGGCTGTCGTCCGCGTCACGAGTTCCTCGGCGAGCATTCGGTACAGCGCGTCGATGTTGTCGTTTCGTGCTGCGGTGGTGCGAAATTCGTCACGCTCGAGCAGATGGCCTTTCCCGATCGCCCCGAGGAAGCGGCGCCAATGACCCTCGTGGTACACCAGCACCGAGATGACGCCGTCGCTGGTCCGGTAGGGGCGTCGGTACTCCGTGCGCATCCGCGCGTACCCGGTGTCACCCAGGGCCGGGACGAAGGCGCGGCCACCCCACTGCTCGGTGAGGTTGAAGCCCACCATCGTCTCGAACATCGGCACCTCGACGGCCTGCCCGACGCCGCTGCGTTCCGCCGCGTAGAGAGCGGCGATCAACGCCATGGCCGCGGACATCCCGGTCACCTTGTCGACGACCGCGCTCGCGACGTAGGTCGGCTCACCGCTGTTGAGACCCTGCAGCCACGCCAACCCGCTCATCGCCTGCACGGTGTCGTCGTACGCGGGACGTGGGCCGTAGGGTCCACGGGTGTCGTAGCCGGTGATGGCGAGATGCACGAGCCGCGGGTTGATCTCGAGCACCCGTTGCGGTCCGATCCCCAGCTTCTCGGCGGCTGGCGGACGCATGTTGTGAACCAGGGCGTCGGCGTTGGCGAGCAGCGAATCCAGCACTTCCCAGTGTGATTCGTCCTTGAGGTCGAGGACGACACTGGACTTGCCGCGATTGCATGCGAGGAAGACCGAACCCATCCCCGGTTCGCGGCTCGTGCCGAGGCCGCGCGTGATGTCACCGCCCGGCGCTTCGATCTTGACGACGTCAGCGCCGAGGTCGGCCAGCTGCAGTGTGCAGAACGGGCCGGAGAAGGTGGTGGAGAAGTCCAGCACCGTGACTCCGGCCAGTGGGCCCGGTGTCACCGCCCGGCGGTGGGTACGGTCGGCGTCGGGGCCCACGCGGTGGACCCCCTGCCGCCCGAGACGTCGACCGCCTGGTCACTCACCATCGGAACTCCTCGTCCTCTGCCGACCCGAGCCGAGCCGGCTACTGCTGCCCTGTCACGAGTTGCCACAGGTCGCGCCCGCGAGCGAGCTCGCCAAGACGCTGATGCCAGTACCGTTCGTTGCCGAACTCTTCGCGCCAGGCCCACAGCCGCGTCGTCAGCGCTCCCAGCACGTGCTCCTGGGTGAACCCGATCGCGCCGTGGGCCTGATGAGCCGCGGCGGTGACAGGACGGGACAGGATCGCGGTCTCGGCCTTCGCGGCGGCCACCATCATCTCGGTCGAGTCGGAACCCTCCAGCATCGCCAGCGTCGCGGCGGTCGCCGCGGTCTGCATCGCCGTCGCGTCGGCCGCCATCCTGGCGACGGCGTGCTGCACGACCTGGAATTTCATCAGCGGGCGGCCGAACTGGACGCGCTCGGAGACATAGCGCGCGGTCTGGTCCACGATGGCCGCCGCGGCGCCCGCCGAGGCGACGGCGCGGGCGAGCGCGCCCCGCAGCTGCCACGCCGTGACATCATCTCCGGCCACCTCGGCGGACGCGAGGGGCGTCACCTGCCGCAGGGCCACCGTGTCGCGGGGTTCGCCAGCGAGGTTCTGGCCGGCCTCGACGCTGACCCCGTCGCCGCCCAGCGAGATCACGCACAGCACCGGCTGTGCCCCCGGCACGAGCAGGACCAGCGACTCGCAGTCGCGCGCGAACGGCACCCGGTCGACCTGACCACTGACCGTGCCGGCTTCCATCGCCACCGCGCCCTGCGCCGCGGTGAAGGGACCACTCGGCAGCGCCAGCCCCGCCGTCCCGAGAGCGGGGGCGGCGATGAACGCCGCCTCGGCGAACGGTATCCGGGCGGTGGTGAGTTCGCCGAGGACCGCCGCCGCGTCCAGCAGATCGCCGTCCGCGCCACCGACGGATTCCGGTGCGCACAGCCCGATGAAGCCCAGCTTCTCGAGCTCATCCCACAGCTCCCGGTCCAGCGCCGGATTCGGATGGGAGTCGACGGCCAGGTGCGTCGCGGACACCCCCCGCGCGGTGGCGCGAAGATCGTCGAGGTGTCCATGGGTGTCGGTCATGTGCATCGTCACGCCAGTCCCTTCGCGACGATCGAGCGGAGAACTTCGTTGGTGCCACCACGGAGGGTGAACGCCGGAGTGTGCCGCACCCCGTCGGCCAGCAGCGCATCGAATTCCGTTGCCGCGCTGCCCGGTTCGGTCATCGCCATCCGCCGCACCGTCTCGACCAGATCGCCCTCGAACGTCGTCCCGAGATCTTTGACCAGGGCAGCCTCGACAGCGGGTTGCCTTCCCGCCGCGAGCTCGCGCGCCACCCCCAGCGACATCTGCCGCAACACGATCAGCCGCGACACCAGCCGTCCGAGTTCCAGCGTGGCCGGGGCATCGTCGGCGTCGACCTCGCGCCCCCAAGCCGCCAGCAGCGGGAACGGGCTGAGCAGCCGTTCGGGACCGGAACGCTCGTTGGCGAGTTCCCCCGTCACCTGCCGCCACCCCTGCCCGCGTGTGCCAAGCAGCGCGTCGGCCTCCAGGACCGCGTCGTCGAAGACCACCTCGTTGAAGTGGTGCTCGCCGTCGATGGTGATGATCGGGTTGATCGCGATGCCGGGATTGGGCAGGTCCACCACGAACTGTGACAGCCCCTGGTGGCGTTCGCCCTCGTCGGTGCGGGCGAGCACGATCATGTTGGTGGCGACATGCGCCGACGTCGTCCACAGCTTGGTGCCGCTCATGCGCCAGCGGTCGCCGTCGGGCGTCGCGCGGGTGCGCACCGAGGCCAGATCGGAACCCGAGTCCGGTTCGCTCATCCCGATGCCGAAGAAGCGTTCGGCCCGTGCGATACCGGGGAGGTACTTGCGCTTCTGCTCTTCGGTGCCGTGGGCCAGGATCGACGGCGCCATCTGCCGGTCGGCGATCCAGTGGGCGGCGACCGGGGCACCGTGCGCGAGCAGTTCCTCGGTGACCACGAACCGCTCCAGTGGCGTGCGCCCGTGACCGCCGTACTCGACCGGGATGGTCATACCGATCCAGCCGCGCTCGGCAAGTCGACGGCTGAAGTCGACGTCGATACTCGACTGCCATGCATCGGCTTTGGGCACGAAATCGCCGTTGGCGATGGAGTCACGCAGGAAGGTCCGCACCTCGGTGCGCAGCGCGCGCAGCTCGGTCGTCCCGACGGATGCGGGCACCAAAGTCGTTCGCACGGTTGGTCCTCTCTGCCGCCGACTCACGGCGCTCGCAGGCGGTGTGCCGGAGCCCGGCACACCGGCCCGTCGACCCGACCGCCAGTCGCTGTGCACAACCTAGCGCAGGCCTTGGACGCCCCAGGAAGCGCTGACCACGAGGCGGGACACCGAGGCGACACGGGATAGAGCAGTCCGAGGTGAACGCACTGCTAACGTCCTGACGACGTCCACAGATCACGGAGGCCCGACATGGACCTGACCACCCTGAGACACGATGTCGAAGACGGCGTGCTCGTCGTCACGCTCGACCGCCCCGAACAACTGAACGCCTTCACCGTCGCCATGGCCGAAGAGTTGGAATGGACGTTCGGCCACGTCAACGAGCGCGACGACATCCGTGCGGTGATCGTGACGGGTGCCGGGCGCGCCTTCTGCGCAGGCATGGATCTCGCCGCGTCGGGTAACGCCTTCGGGCTCGACGAAAGCCAACGCCCGACGCTCGCCGACATGGATGACCTCTCCGACCCGAAGCTCCGCGGCGTCCGCGACACCGGTGGCCGGGTCACGCTGGCCATCCACGCCTGCCGCAAACCGGTGATCGCCGCGATCAACGGGCCCGCGGTGGGCATCGGCGCGACCATGACACTGGCGATGGACGCGAGACTGATCGGCGATCGCGGCCGAATCGGCTTCGTGTTCGGCAAGCTCGGAATCACCCCGGAAGCAGCGTCGACATGGTTCCTGCCGCGGATCGTCGGGATGGACGTCGCGCTCGATCTCGTGTTCTCCGCGGACATCCTCGACGCCGAGTCGGCTCACCGCATGGGACTGGTTCGCTCCGTCCACAGCGGCGACGAATTACTCGCGGCGGCAAAGGCTCTCGCGGATCGGTGGACGAAGGGCCGGTCACCGGTCGCGGTCGCTCTCACGCGTCAGATGATGTATCGGAACGCGACGCTCGATCACCCGGTCGACGCCCACCGGGTGGACTCGCTGGCGATGTTCTACACGAGCATCGCCGACGGCGCCGAGGGAGTGGCGGCGTTCCGCGAGAAGCGCGATCCCGACTTCACCACGCGCGCCTCGGCCGATATGCCGCCGTTCTACGACGACTGGGCCGGCGGGTCCTAGCCGCCCGCCGAGTGTGCGAGTCGATACGCCCGCCACCGCGATTCGCGTATGAAACCGCACACTCGCCGCTCACGACCCACGCGCACGAAAAAGCCCCCGGGACAAGAAGTCCCGGGGGCCGATTCTCGTGCTCGACTAGCGGTCGGTCTTACCGATAATCCGAGTACCCGTAGTCGTCCAGCGGCACCGCGGCACCGGTCGCCTGGCCGAAGTCGGGGCTGTAGTACTGATCCTCGTAGGACGGGATCGTGTACGCAGCGGCCCGCGCCTCTTCGGTGGGCTGCACCTGGATGTTGCGGTAGCGGTTGATCCCGGTACCGGCCGGGATCAGCTTGCCGATGATCACGTTCTCCTTCAGACCCTGCAACTTGTCGCTGCGGCAGTTGATCGCCGCATCGGTCAACACGCGAGTGGTCTCCTGGAACGACGCCGCCGACAGCCACGAATCGGTGGCCAGCGACGCCTTCGTGATACCCATCAGCACCGGACGGCCGGCGGCGGGCTCGCCACCTTCGGCGACGACGCGACGGTTCTCCGACTCGAACTCCGCACGCTCGGTCAGCGAGCCGGGCAGGAACTCCGTCGCACCCGAATCGATGATCGTGACGCGACGCAGCATCTGCCGGACGATGACCTCGATGTGCTTGTCGTGGATCGACACGCCCTGGGCCCGGTAGACCTCCTGAACCTCGTGGACCAGGTGGATCTGCACCTCACGCGGACCCTGCACACGCAGGACCTCGTGCGGATCGGCCGCACCCTCCATCAGCTGGTCGCCGACCTCGACGTGGTCGCCGTCCGAGAGCACACCCTCGGAGCCGTCCTCGTGCTTGATCACGCGCAGGCGCTGACGCTTGGAGAGCTTGTCGTAGACCACTTCCTCGCCACCGTCGTCCGGGACGATGGTGATCTTGTAGAAGCGGTCGCCCTCCTCGAGCTGCACCCGGCCGGACACATCGGCGATCGGCGCCTTGTTCCGCGGCACACGAGCCTCGAACAGCTCCTGCACGCGGGGCAGACCGCCGGTGATGTCCTCACCCACACCACCCTGGTGGAAGGTGCGCATGGTCAGCTGGGTACCGGGCTCACCGATGGACTGCGCGGCGACGATGCCGACGGCCTCGCCGATGTCGACCAGCTTGCCGGTCGCCATCGAACGGCCGTAGCACATGGCGCACACACCGGTGGCCGACGCACAGGTCAGCACCGAACGCACCTTGACGTGGTCGATGCCGGCCGCCAGCAGCTTGTCGATGGCCGGGTCGCCCAGGTCGTGCCCACGCTCGATGACGACGTTGCCGTCGGCGTCGATCGCGTCGGTGGCCAGGGTGCGGGCGAACGCCGAGGTCTCGACGTGCGGATCGCGGATCAGCGAACCGTCGGGCTGACGCTCGGCCAGCGTGACGTTGATGCCACGCTCGGTCTCGCAGTCGTGCTCGCGGACGATGACGTCCTGGCTCACGTCGACCAGACGACGGGTCAGGTAACCCGAGTCGGCGGTACGAAGTGCGGTGTCCGCCAGACCCTTTCGGGCGCCGTGGGTGTTGATGAAGTACTCCAGCACCGTCAGGCCCTCACGGAACGAGGACTTGATCGGCCGCGGGATGAACTCACCCTTCGGGTTGGTCACCAGACCCTTCATGCCGGCCAGCGTTCTGGTCTGCGTGAAGTTACCCGTGGCGCCGGACTTCACGATCGTGATGATCGGGTTGTCCGCGGGGTAGTGCTCCTCCAAGGCCTTACCGACCTCTTCGGTGGCGTCCTGCCAGATCTTGACCAGCGAGTCGTTGCGCTCCTTGTGGTTCAGGGCGCCACGCTGGTACTTGCGCTCGATCCCGTCGGCTTCCTTCTCGTACCGGTCGAGGATCTCCTGCTTCTGCGGCGGCACCAGCACGTCGGCCATCGACACGGTGACACCCGAACGGGTGGCCCAGTAGAAGCCGGCGTCCTTGAGCTTGTCGACGGTCTGTGCCACGACGATCATCGGGAAGCGCTCGGCCAGATCGTTGATGATCCGGGCCTGCACCTTCTTGTGCATCTGCTCGTTGATGAACGGATACGAGATCGGCAGCAGCTCGTTGAACAGCACGCGACCCAGCGTGGTCTCGGCTGTCCAGGCGTCGCCCGGCTTCCACCCGTTCTCGAACAGCTCGGCCTCCAGCGCGACCGGCGGCCGCTGCTGGGTGAGGCGCACCTTGATCTTCGCGCGGACCGACAGCGCACCGCGGTCCATCGCCATGATGGCCTCGGCCGGCGAGCTGTACACACCCTGCTCCGGCTCGTCACCGGTGGCGGCGCGGTACTCGCCCTGATCACCCTCGATCATGGTGGTCAGGAAGTACAGCCCGGTCACCATGTCCAGACGCGGCATGGCCAGCGGCTTACCCGACGCGGGCGACAGGATGTTGTTGCTGGACAGCATCAGGATGCGGGCCTCGGCCTGCGCCTCCGCCGACAGCGGAAGGTGCACGGCCATCTGGTCGCCGTCGAAGTCGGCGTTGAACGCCTCACAGACCAGCGGGTGCAGCTGGATGGCCTTGCCCTCGACCAGTTGCGGCTCGAAGGCCTGAATGCCCAGGCGGTGCAGCGTGGGTGCGCGGTTGAGCAGCACCGGGTGCTCGGCGATGACCTCTTCGAGCACATCCCACACCTGCGGACGCTGACGCTCCACCATCCGCTTGGCGCTCTTGATGTTCTGCGCGTGGTTCAGGTCGACCAGACGCTTCATCACGAACGGCTTGAACAGCTCGAGCGCCATCAGCTTCGGCAGACCGCACTGGTGCAGTTTGAGCTGCGGGCCGACAACAATAACGGAGCGACCGGAGTAATCCACGCGCTTGCCGAGCAGGTTCTGGCGGAACCGGCCCTGCTTGCCCTTGAGCAGATCGGACAGCGACTTGAGCGGACGGTTGCCGGGCCCGGTGACGGGCCGGCCGCGACGGCCGTTGTCGAACAGCGCGTCCACCGACTCCTGAAGCATGCGCTTCTCGTTGTTGACGATGATCTCGGGCGCGCCGAGGTCGATCAGTCGCTTCAACCGGTTGTTGCGGTTGATCACGCGGCGGTACAGGTCGTTCAGGTCGGAGGTGGCGAAGCGGCCACCGTCGAGCTGAACCATCGGGCGCAGCTCCGGCGGGATCACCGGAACGGCGTCGAGCACCATGCCCATCGGCGAGTTGCGATTGGTCTGGAACGCCGCGACGACCTTCAGTCGCTTGAGCGCCCGCAGCTTCTTCTGGCCCTTGCCGTTCTTGATGGTGTCGCGCAGGCTCTCGGCCTCGGCGTCGATGTCGAAGTTCTCGATGAGCTTCTTGATCGACTCCGCGCCCATTGCACCGGTGAAGTACTCGCCGTAGCGGTCGACGAGCTCGCGGTAGAGCACCTCGTCGACGATGAGCTGCTTGGGAGCCAGCTTGGTGAAGGTGGTCCAGATCTCGTCGAGCCGGTCCAGCTCACGCTGGGCCCGGTCGCGGAGCTGACGCATCTCCCGCTCGCCGCCGTCGCGCACCTTGCGGCGCACGTCGCTCTTGGCGCCTTCGGCCTCGAGCTCGGCCAGGTCGGCCTCGAGCTTCTGGGCCCGGGCCTCCAGGTCGGCGTCGCGCTGATCCTCGACGGCCTTGCGCTCGACGGCCATCTCCGCCTCGAGGGTGGAGAGCTCGTTGTGGCGCATCTCGTCGTTGACGTCGGTGATGACGTAGGCCGCGAAGTAGATGATCTTCTCGAGATCCTTCGGGGCCAGGTCGAGCAGGTAGCCCAACCGCGACGGCACACCCTTGAAGTACCAGATGTGCGTGACGGGCGCGGCCAGCTCGATGTGGCCCATCCGCTCACGGCGCACCTTGGCGCGGGTCACCTCGACGCCGCAGCGCTCGCAGATGATGCCCTTGAAGCGGACGCGCTTGTACTTACCGCAGTAGCACTCCCAGTCGCGAGTCGGTCCGAAGATCTTCTCGCAGAACAGGCCGTCCTTCTCGGGCTTGAGCGTGCGGTAGTTGATGGTCTCCGGCTTCTTGACCTCGCCGTAGGACCACTGACGGATGTCGTCCGCGGTCGCGAGACCGATGCGGAGTTCATCGAAGAAGTTGACGTCTAGCACGCAAACTCCCTTTCCCCTTGCGGGTGTTGAAACTTGATTTAGGCCAGGTCTTCGACGGATGCGGATTCGTTGCGGGACAGGTTGATCCCGAGGTTGGCCGCAGCGCGCTCCAGATCCTCGTCATCACCGTCACGCATCTCGATCGCCGCGCCGTCGGAAGACAGCACCTCGACATTCAGGCAGAGCGACTGCAGCTCCTTGAGAAGCACCTTGAACGACTCGGGGATGCCCGGTTCGGGGATGTTCTCGCCCTTGACGATGGCCTCGTACACCTTGACGCGACCGACCGTGTCGTCGGACTTGATCGTCAACAGCTCCTGCAGCGTGTAGGCGGCGCCGTAGGCCTGCATGGCCCAGCACTCCATCTCGCCGAACCGCTGACCACCGAACTGCGCCTTACCACCGAGCGGCTGCTGGGTGATCATCGAGTACGGACCGGTCGAGCGGGCGTGGATCTTGTCGTCCACCAGGTGGTGCAGCTTGAGGATGTACATGTAGCCGACCGTCACCGGGTACGGGAACGGTTCGCCACTGCGGCCGTCGAACAGCTGAGCCTTGCCGTCGGAGTTGACCATCACCTCGCCGTCGCGGTTCGGCAGCGTGGAGGCGAGCAGACCCTGCAGCTCGTTCTCACGCGCACCGTCGAACACCGGGGTGGCGACGATGCTGTCCGACGGCGCCGAGTACAGCTCCTCGGGGAGCTTCTCGGCCCAGTCCGGCACGCCCTCGGCGCCGGCCACGTTGATGTTCCATCCGGCCTTGGCGACCCACCCGAGGTGGGTTTCCAGGATCTGGCCGATGTTCATACGACGCGGCACACCGTGGGTGTTGAGGATGATGTCCACCGGCGTGCCGTCGGGCAGGAACGGCATGTCCTCGACGGGCAGGATCTTGCCGATGACGCCCTTGTTGCCGTGGCGTCCGGCGAGCTTGTCGCCGTCGGAGATCTTGCGCTTCTGCGCGACGTACACGCGGACCAGCTCGTTGACGCCGGCGGGCAGCTCGTCGTCGTCCTCGCGGCTGAACACGCGGATGCCGATGACCTTGCCGGACTCACCGTGCGGCACCTTCAGCGACGTGTCGCGGACCTCGCGCGCCTTCTCACCGAAGATCGCGCGGAGCAGCCGCTCCTCCGGGGTCAGCTCGGTCTCACCCTTCGGGGTGACCTTGCCGACCAGGATGTCGCCGTCGCGGACCTCGGCGCCGATGCGGACGATGCCGCGCTCGTCGAGATCGGCCAGCACCTCGTCGGAGACGTTCGGGATGTCCCGGGTGATCTCCTCGGCGCCCAGCTTGGTGTCGCGGGCGTCGATCTCGTGCTCCTCGATGTGAATCGAGGTGAGCACGTCCTCCTCAACCAGGCGGTTGGAGAGGATGATCGCGTCCTCGTAGTTGTGGCCCTCCCACGGCATGATCGCCACGAGCAGGTTCTTGCCCAGGGCCATCTCACCGTTCTGGGTGCACGGTCCGTCGGCGATGACCTGACCCGCCTCGACACGCTGACCGGCGTCGACGATCGGACGCTGGTTGGCGCAGGTGCCGTGGTTGGAGCGGGCGAACTTGCGCATCCGGTAGGTGTGCCGGGTGCCGTCGTCGGCCATCACGGTGATGTAGTCGGCCGAGACCTCCTCGACCACGCCCGCCTTCTCGCTGACGACGACGTCGCCGGCGTCGATCGCGGCGCGCAGCTCCATACCGGTGCCGACCAGCGGGGCCTCGCTGCGCACCAGCGGAACCGCCTGGCGCTGCATGTTGGCACCCATGAGGGCACGGTTGGCGTCGTCGTGCTCGAGGAACGGGATCATCGCCGTCGCGACCGACACCATCTGGCGCGGCGAGACGTCCATGTAGTCCACGTCGTTCGCGGAGACGAACTCGACCTCGCCGCCCTTACGGCGGACCAGGATGCGTTCCTCGACGAAGCGGCCGTTGTCATCGATCGGCGAGTTGGCCTGCGCCACGACGTGGCGGTCCTCCTCGTCGGCGGTGAGGTAGTCGATCTGGTCGGTGACCACACCGTTCTCGACCTTGCGGTACGGCGTCTCGATGAAGCCGAACGGGTTCACCCGGGCGTACACCGACAGCGAGCCGATCAGACCGATGTTCGGACCCTCAGGGGTCTCGATCGGGCACATGCGGCCGTAGTGGCTGGAGTGCACGTCGCGGACCTCGAGGCCGGCGCGCTCACGGGACAGACCGCCGGGGCCCAGCGCCGAGAGACGACGCTTGTGGGTCAGACCCGACAGCGGGTTGTTCTGGTCCATGAACTGCGACAGCTGGCTGGTGCCGAAGAACTCCTTGATCGCCGCCACGACGGGACGGATGTTGATCAGGGTCTGCGGCGTGATCGCCTCGACGTCCTGGGTGGTCATGCGCTCACGCACGACGCGTTCCATACGCGAGAGGCCGACGCGGATCTGGTTCTGGATCAGCTCGCCCACGGTGCGCAGACGACGGTTGCCGAAGTGGTCGATGTCGTCGACCTCGACCGGGACCTCGGTGCCGCCGGGCACGGTCATGGTCGTATCGCCCTGGTGCAGGCGCACCAGGTACTCGATGGTGGCGACGACGTCCTCTTCGGTCAGCGTCGAGCTGGTGATCGGCTGGCCGGTGTTGAGGCCCAGCTTCTTGTTGACCTTGTAGCGACCGACGCGGGCCAGGTCGTAGCGCTTCTCCTTGAAGAACAGGTTCTCCAGCAGGGTCTGCGCGGACTCCTTGGTCGGCGGCTCACCCGGACGCAGCTTCCGGTAGATGTCGAGCAGCGCCTCGTCGGTGCCTGCGGTGTTGTCCTTCTCCAGCGTGCTCATCATGATCTCGCTGAAGCCGAACCGCTCGGTGATCTGCTCGTTGGTCCAGCCGAGGGCCTTGAGCAGCACGGTGACCGGCTGACGACGCTTGCGGTCGATGCGCACACCGACGGTGTCGCGCTTGTCGACGTCGAACTCCAGCCACGCACCGCGGCCGGGGATGACCTTGACGCTGTGCAGCGTCTTCTCGGTGGACTTGTCGATGCTCTCGTCGAAGTAGACACCCGGCGAGCGGACGAGCTGGCTCACCACGACACGCTCGGTGCCGTTGATGATGAAGGTGCCCTTCTCGGTCATCATCGGGAAGTCACCCATGAAGACCGTCTGGCTCTTGATCTCACCGGTGTTGTTGTTGATGAACTCGGCCGTGACGAACAGCGGGGCCGCGTACGTCATGTCCTTGTCTTTGCACTCGTCGACCGGAGCCTTGACCTCGTCGAAGCGCGGATCGGAGAACGACAGCGACATCGAGCCCGAGAAGTCCTCGATGGGCGAGAGCTCGGTCAGGACCTCTTCGAGGCCGCCGGTCGGGTTGACATCGCCGCGTGCGATGGCCCTCTCACGCCAGCTGCTGGCACCGATCAGCCAGTCGAAGGACTCCGTCTGCACGTCGAGAAGCCCCGGAACCTCGAGCGGCTCACGAAGCTTGGCGAAGGAAATACGATTCGGTGCTCCGGGAACGGAGTTATTGGTGATACTTTTTGCTGCATTGCTCTGGCTAGAGACTGCCAAGATGCGTCCTTCCAGCACCTCAAGCGACCATCGGGCCGGAATGCACCGGACCTAGCGCCGCGTATCTGCGTCGGTTCGGCTGGCATAGCGGCCTGTCCGGGCCCCCCGAAACGCGGCACGCGTCGAGGTCACTGAGCGAAAACCAGGCTCAGGCTAGGTCCACGGTGTCGGGTGCAGGTGAGGTGGGCAGGATGCAGCCAGCGCAACGTCCAACGATAGCGCAGGACGGCGTATTCCTCAACTGCCATACCACGGACGTATGACAGGACCGGTCAAACGCTGGCTGGCGTCCTCAATCCGTACATACATGCTGCCCAACAGATTGGCCCGTCAACCGTCTCCCGTCAAGAGATGACACGATCTTGTCTGTGGAGTTCTTCACCGCGAGGTGCTGGTTGGAGGGCTGGTAGGTGCCGGGATCGACGGCACAGTTGCCGCTGAACGCCTGCAGCAGAGCCATCGAATCGACCGCGGCTTCGAGGATCCGGTCGAGGATCGTCATCTGCGCGGCCGGCCCCGGCGCGACGTAGGCCTGGGCGGTTCCGGCGGCGGTCGGGATGTCGATCACCGTGCCGCGCTCGCCGTAGTAGCCGACCTTCGGCGTCGCCGGATCGGTGCGGAACCAGTCGGTGATCCACCCCTGCGCGAGCACCTGGACCGCCTCGACGTTCTGCGGTGGCGCCGGTCCCCCGGTCCCCAGTCCCACGAAGAACTGGGCGACGGTGTTGGTCCACCGCCACGAGTCGGTGTGGGTGCCGCCGATCAGCCGGACACCGACGAATCCGTCCCGCTCGGCGGCCAGCACCTCGTCGGCGCCGCCGTAGCTGTTCAGCGGCCCCGGCGCCGCCGAGATCGTGTACACCGCGATGTCGTCGGGGATTTTGCCGAGAGCGCGCTCCAGCGCTCCGCCGACCGGCGACGTGTCGAGCAGGAGCACCCCGGCGAGGTCGCGGTCATCGGCGTCCGATGCGTACTGCGTGTAGTAACCCGCCGCGCCCGCGGCCAGTTGGCCGCCCCCGGAATGGCCGGCGATGACGAAACGCTCGGGCAGGTCCCCTTCCCAGCCGGCGGCGTGGGCACTGGCGGTCAGCGCCTCACGGTCGCCGAGGAAGAGCCTGGCGACCGCCGCGTGCATCGGATCGAGGCCTTGTGCGCAGCCGTCGCAGGCGAAGGGATTCGACGTGACCGAGGGCGCCACCACGATGGCGTTGTTGCGCTCGGCGAGTTCGGCGGCGGTGACGTTGTACAGCCCGGCGCGGGCGAAGCCCCCGTGAGCGAAGAAGATGATCTTGTCGGGTTCGGTCTCGGTCGGGAAGTACCAGTCGGCGTCGACGGTGTACCCGTCGCCGCAGTCGATCTCCAGCGGTCGGCGCTCGACCCGGACGGCGGTGTTCGGCGGGACGGCCGGCGGACCCTCGAACCACTTCACGACCGCGTCGAAGACGTTGAAGAACAGCGTGCCGACGATGTTGATCAGCGTCGGGCCCTGCGGAGTGAGCGGTGCCGCCGCGGCGACGGCGCGGGTCTCCTCGCGGTGCGTGGGTTCCTCGACGGTGGCGTCATCGGTGGCGAACACGGTCGCCACCTCTGCGTCGACGTCTTCGACCCGGGCCGCGGCCTCCTCGACCGCCGGATCGTCGTGCGGCGGCACCTCCTCGACCGGCACCTCCTCCACGGGAGTCTCCTCGGGCGCCCCGAGCTCGGGGGTTGCCGACTCGTGCTCCTCGGCCGCGGGGGGCTCGGGTTCCGGCGTCTCGACGACCTCGGTCTCGACGGGTTCTTCGACGGGTTCGTCGGCCGGCTCCTCGGCCGGAGGGTCCTCGGCCGGAGGTTCCTCCTCGGGCAGCTCAGCGGGCAGCTCCTCCGGTAGCTCCTCGTCGGGGACGTCGTCCTCCGGCTGTTCGGGCTCGTCGGCGTCCTCGGGAGGCGTCGTCTCGGCCGGCGCGGGCTCGTCCTCGGCCGGTTCGGCCGTCGACGTCTCGCCGGAGGTGGTCTCCGTCCCGGTGTCGGCCCACGCCACGGCGCTCCCGAAGGCCAGCACCGACGCCAGCCAGCCCGTCAACAGACCCACGCCCAGCCACGCCAGAACCCGGTTCGCCATACCGCCCCCGTCCGTCGCAGCAAACGGTAGCGGCGGCAGAAGACGGACGTCGTGAGTTTGCCGGAACCCGCTGGGCGGCTCTTGATCACTCACGAGTCGGGCCGCGCCACCGAACGTGAACTCACTGCGAAAAAACGGCCGAGATTTCGCACTGAGTGCACGTTCGGCGAAGGCGCCCCAGAAATACGTCAGCCCCAGCAGAAGTCTGCTGGGGCTGACGTGACGCAGGGGTCAGCTTTCGCGGGCCACCGGGATCGAGGCGGTCGGCGAATCGTCGACGTGGTGGTGCTGACGCGTGGTCGGCTCGTCCGGGAAGTCGCGCGTGTGGAAGCTGTTCGTCCCGTCGAGGTCCTCACGGATGGCCTGCTGCGCCTTGGGCGGCAGGGTGTGCAGGATCTCGCGCACACGGGCCTGACGACGGGCCACCGCGCGGCGCTCCGGCATACCGGGCGTCGCCTGGATCTGGGGCGGCACACCCTCGATCTCCTCGACACCGCCGTCGTGGTGACCGGCGTCGACCATGGCCTGCTCTTCGGCCATCGTCGACTCGTCCTTCTCCTCCGACATGCCGATCGGCCCGATCCGGCGGCCGTTGAGGAACTGGCGGACCACCGGCTCGTCACTGGTCAGCAGCACCTCGCGCGGGCCGAACATGACCAGGTGCTTGCGGAACAGCATGCCCATGTTGTCGGGGACCGTACGGGCGATGTTGATGTTGTGCGTGACGATGAGGATCGTGCAGTCGATCTGCGCGTTGATGTCGATCAGCAGCTGCGACAGGTAGGCGGTACGGACGGGGTCCAGACCGGAGTCGGGCTCGTCGCAGAGGATGATCTGCGGGTCGAGCACCAGGGAGCGGGCCAGGCCGGCACGCTTGCGCATACCGCCGGAGATCTCGCCGGGGAACTTGTTCTCGTCGCCGCCGAGGCCGACGAGTTCGAGCTTCTCCATGACGATCTTGCGGATCTCGCTTTCCTTCTTCTTCGTGTGCTCACGAAGCGGGAAAGCCGTGTTGTCGTAGAGGCTCATCGAGCCGAACAGCGCACCGTCCTGGAACATGACGCCGAACAGGGTGCGGATCTCGTAGAGCTCTTTGGCCGAGCACTCGATGATGTTGGTGCCGTCGACGATGATCTTGCCGCGCTCGGGCCGCAGCAGGCCGATCAGCGACTTGAGGAACACCGACTTACCGGTACCGGACGGACCCAGGAGCACGCTGACCTCACCGGCCGGGATCTCCATGGTGACGTCTTCCCAGATTCGCTGGGGCCCGAAGGACTTCGTCAGCCCCTCAACTTGAATGCCAATGCCCACGCGCGATCCTTCCCAGAGTGCTTCGAGCCACGTCTCCCTGGCCTGTGGCTTGAGTCACTGTAGCGCACAGGCCATTGTGGCAACACGTGTGTCCGCAACATCGTGACGGGGACTGACAAACTTCGCAAACACGGAACCGCCCGGGATCGGATGATCCCGGGCGGTTCGCGTGTCGTGGTGAACTACTTGACGGTGACCGTCGCGCCTGCGGCCTCGAGCTTGGCCTTGGCGTCGTCGGCAGCCTCCTTGGCAGCCTTCTCCAGGATCGGCTTCGGAGCGCTGTCGACCAGGTCCTTGGCCTCCTTGAGGCCCAGGCCCGAGACGATCTCGCGGACGACCTTGATGACGCCGATCTTCTTCTCGCCGGCGCTCTCGAGGATGACGTCGAACTCCGACTGCTCCTCGGCAGCCTCGGCGGGGGCGCCACCGGCGGGGCCGGCAGCGGCGACCGCGACCGGAGCGGCGGCGGTGACCTCGAAGGTCTCCTCGAACTGCTTGACGAACTCGGAGAGCTCCAGCAGCGTCATTTCCTTGAACGCGTCGAGCAGTTCCTCGGTGGACAGCTTGGCCATGGTGTGGTCCTTTCCTTACTTACTTCGGTCTTGTGGGGGTGGTGATCAAGCGGCGTCTTCGCCGGACTTCTTCTCCTGCAGCGCCGCGGCCAGGCGGGCCACCTGCGATGCGGGAGCGTTGAACAGCCCGGCGGCCTTGGCCAGGTTGCCCTTCATCGCGCCGGCCATCTTGGCCAGCAGCACCTCGCGGGACTCGAGGTCGGCGATCCGGTTGACCTCTTCGACGCTGAGCGCCCGGCCCTCCATGTAGCCGCCCTTGATGACGAGCGCCTTGTGGTCCCTGGCGAAGTTCTTGATCGCCTTGGCGGCGTCGACCGGCTCGCCCTTGACGAACGCGATCGCCGTCGGGCCGGCGAACAGTTCGTCAAGGCCGTCGATGCCGGCTTCGGAAGCCGCACGCTTGACCAGGGTGTTCTTTGCGACGGTGTAGGTGGCGGAGTCCCCGAGCGAGCGACGCAGCTGCGCGAGGTCGGCCACCTTCAGCCCGCGGTACTCGGTGACGACGGTGGCCGTCGCCTCCTTGAACTGCTCGGCAATGTCGGCAACCGCCGTGGCCTTGTCAGCCTTGGCCATGCATGCCTCCTTGTGGTGGGTATCGGATGCACCACCGAAGCGGAGGCCAGGGGCCGGAAACGACGAACGCCCCGACGCAGACAGGTCGGGGCGCAAACAGATAACGTGCCTCGTCCTCCTGCGTGGGCCGCCCGGACGGATCCGGGACCTTCGACCGATGACGCCTGCGATTCACGCAGGTGTTCATCGGTGACCGACGGTCTTCGGTGGAACCACACGAGGATAGCGGACGATGCCGCGATCAGCCAAAACGCGCTGCGGGCTACTCCGGTGCGAGGCGCTCCGGGGATTCGGCGGGCGTGAGGCGCTCCGGGGTCTCGGCCGGGGTCAGGCGTTCGGGGGTCTCGCTCGGCGTGCCGGGGTTGGGGGTCTGCGTGGGCTGGGGTTCGGACGGAGCGGTCATGACGGTCGCGTACCCAAACCGCTCACCCGGCAATCGCGAGCGCCGCGGCGCCGACGAGTCCGGCGTCGCCGCCGAGCTGCGCGGGCAGCACCCGCAGATCGCGCAGGAAGGACAGTCCCGCGTAGTCGGCCAGCGCCGCACGCAGCGGATCGAACAGCAGGGCGCCGGCGCGGGCGACTCCCCCGCCGATCACCACGAGATCGAGGTCGCACACCGCGCCGACGGACGCGATCATCGCGGCGACGGCCCGCGCGCCGCGTTCGTAGGCCTGCCGCGCGACGGCATCGCCCGCGACCGCCGCCGACGCCAGTTCCTTGGCGTCGGCGTCGGGCGGGGCGGTCCATCCCTGCGACCGCGCCCACTGCACCATCCGCGGTCCCGCCGCGACGGTCTCGACGCAGCCGTGCCCGCCGCACGAGCACAGCGCACCGCCGGGGTCGACGACGACGTGGCCGACGTGGCCGGCATTGCCGGTGCGCCCGTCGTAGGGGGCGCCGTCGAGGACGAGCCCGCCGCCGACGCCGGTCGACACGACCATGCCGAGCAGAAACCGCGCGTCGCGCCCGGCCCCGCACCACCGCTCACCCATCGCCATGCACAGCCCGTCGCCGCCGAGCCGCACCGGCAGGCCGGTCAGCGTCGCCACCCGCGAGACGATCGGAAACCGTTGCCACACAGTCAGATTGATCGGGCTCACGGTCCCGGCCGGCAGGTCGATCGGACCGGCCGACCCGATCCCGACCCGCGACACCTCACCCCGCCCGGCCGCCACAGCCGATGCGATGAGCTGCGCACAGACACTCCACACCGCCTCGGCATCGGTTCTCGGCGTGGGCAGTGTCGCCCGGTGGACGAGCGCACCGGAGGGGTCGACGAGCGCGGCGGCGATCTTCGTGCCGCCGATGTCGAGCGCCAGTGTCAGATCCGTCATGCCGCTCGGAGGGCGGTGCGGCTGTCAGCCGACGCGGCGGCGCTGGAAAAGCCCGACGATCCACAACAGGATCACCGCACCCAGGATCGCGGTGAACAGCGTGAACCACCAACCGCCGCTAGCCGTATCGACGAAGAAGCTCAGCAGGAACCCGCCGATCAGCGCACCGACGATGCCGATGACGATGTTCATCAGGAGGCCGGAACCGCCCCCTTTGACGATCTTCCCCGCGATCCATCCGGCGAGTGCGCCGATGATGATGTAGCCGATCCAGCCGACGCTGGTCAGCGTCGACGATCGGGCGAGTACCTCTGAAGCCGCGACGAGTTCCATCGGAATCTTCCTTCTGCCACACCGATCTCCGTCCGGAGGCCGGCACGCAACGGGTACCGCTCCCCCTTGCGGGCTAAACCTTCCGCTTTCAGTCGCAGGTGATGTCGACGACCAGCGCGCGGTGATCCGACAGCGGCAGGCTCACCGCCTCGCAGTGTTCGACGCGCAGCGACGGATCGTCGGTGAGGACGTGGTCGAGTTGACGGTCGGGGGCGTCGGCCGGGAAGGTCAGCGCCTCCCCGAGTGGGCGCATCTTCGTCCACCGCGCCGGTGTCGGCGGCGTCATGTTGAGGTCGCCGACGAGCATGCGGGGACCCTTGAACCCGCGCAGGTCCCGCACCAGGTGGCGCATCTGCACGCGGTTCCACCCCGGCACGAACGACAGGTGCGTGTTGGCGACCGTGAGCGGCCCGAGTGGGGTGTCGAACGTGCCGACCATCGCGGCGCGGGGCTCCTCGTTGACGATCTGCACCCGGTTCGGGCCGGGCAGGTACATCGGGAACCGCACCGGGATCCGCGGCAGCCGCACCACCTGCCAGGTCTCGGCCGGGAAACGCGACAGCAGCGCGATGCCGTAGGCGGCGGTCCCGGGTTGTTCGCGTCCGGTGGCGGCCATCCACGTCGCCCCCGGGGTGCCGGCGATCGCCGCGACGAAGCGGTGGCTGACCGCGCGCATGGCCTCGGCCGCGACGGCGGTGAGGTCGGCTTTGCCGGACCGGGGCTGGTCGAGGTCGACCTCCTGCAGCGCGACGATGTCCGCGTCGAGTTCGCGGATGGCCTCGCGCAGCCGGTCGAGGTTGACGTCGCCGTCGTGCACGCTGCGCCCGTGCAGAATGTTGAATGTCGCCACCCGCATGGGGTACTAGGTACCCGCCCCAGGGTCTGACCGACACCCGACCGACACCACGAAAGTAGGCCGATGTCTGCCCGAAACGACGCCCTGCGCGATGCGTTGCGCCGCTCGGCCTCCGCGCTGCGCGCGCACGGACCGGACTTCGCGCTGGCGGGCAGCTACGCGCTGTGGGCCTACGGAGGTCCCGAACCGGTGCACGACGTCGACTTCGTCGTGGCCGAGGAGGACACCGAGTCGGCGGCGCTGACGCTGGAGAAGGCCGGGTTCCGCATCGAGCGCACGCCGGAGGACTGGTTGTTCAAGGCGTGCGTGGGCGACGATTTCGTGATCGACGTGCTGCACGCCCTCAACGGCAAACCGGTGACGGCGCAGGATGTGGCGGCCGCCGAGGAACTCGACGTGCTGGCGATCCGGATGCGGGTGCTGCCGCCGACGCACGTCGTCACCGAGAAGCTCAACTCGCTCAACGAGCACCATTGCGACTATGCGGCGCTGCTGCCCGCGGTGCGCGCCGTGCGTGAGCGGGTGGACTGGGAGCAGGTGCGCGCCGACACCGCGGAGAACCCGTTCGCGGAGGCGTTCCTGGTGTTGACGAACCGGCTCGGCATCACGGACTGACGGCGCGGCGCAGCCGGTCGGCCACGGTACGCGCGGCGGCGATCACTTCCGGCGGTTCGAGCACCTCGAATTCCGCACCGGCGACGGCGAAGTAGAGCGCCATGCGTTCGGGGTCGTCGGCGCCCGCGGTGACGATGCACGCGTGCGGGCCGTCGGGGTCGATCTGCGCCGAGGCCGGCGGGAAGTGCGCGGCGATGACGTCGGCGGGCACCTGGTAGCGCACGCGGGCGACGTAGCGGTAGGGCGAGGCGCTGATCGAGCGGCGCACGTACTCGGCGGCGTCGGGCGCCTCGCGCGGGACGAAGGTGGTGCCCGCCGCGGTGACGTCGGCCATCCGGTCCAGCCGCAGGCTGCGCCAGTCCTGCTTGTCGCGGTCGTAGCCGAGCAGGTACCAGCGCCTGCCGGTGGTCACGAGCTGGTAGGGCTCGAGGCGGCGCCGGGTGGAGGTGCCGGCCCGGTCGACGTATCCGGCGGTGACGTGTTCGTGGTCGCGGCACGCCCGCGCCAGCGTCATGAGGACCTCGGGGGCGACGACTTCCGACGTCGCGGACGTGATCGTCACGGTGGCGTCGTGGACCGCGGAGACCTGCGAGCGCAGCCGCGACGGCATCACCTGGTCGAGCTTGCTCAGCGCGCGCAGCGCCGACTCCCCGACCCCGGCGACGGATCCGCCGGCGGCGAGCCGCAGGCAGACGGCCATCGCGACGGCCTCGTCGGGGTCGAGCAGCAGGGGCGGAAGGGCCGCGCCGGCGCCGAGTTGGTAGCCGCCGCCGTGGCCTTTGCTGGCCGCGACGGGGTAGCCGAGCTCACGCAGCCGGTCGATGTCGCGGCGCACGCTGCGGGTCGTCACGCCGAGCCGCTCAGCGAGCTCCTCCCCGGTCCACACCCGCCGTGACTGCAGCAGTCCCAGCAGCTGCAGCACCCGGCCGGTGGTTTCGGACACGCACCTCAGCGTGCCAGAGTCACCGGACGGATTCTGTCCTCTGAACGATGAGCGTGCGGACGCCACGGCGGTAGAGCCACCACCCGCCGGCGGTCAGCAGCACCCCGAAGACCAGGAACCCGATGTCCCACGACAACGGCGCGCCGAGGTCGTCGCGCACGTGATGCACGCCCAGCAGCTGGTGGTCGATCAGCCCTTCGACCACGTTGAACACGCCCCAGCCCATGACGAGCAGGCCGAGGTGGAACGACCAGTTCGGTGCCAGCCGCCCCTGCCGCCACGACACCACGGTCAGCGTGGTCCCTGCCATCACCAGCAGCCACGTGACGACGTGGAAGAAGCCGTCGGCGACGACGTTGAGTTCCAGGCCGGCGACGGTGTCGGTCGGTTCGGTCCCGCTGATCATGTGGTGCCACTGCAGTATCTCGTGCAGCACGATTCCGTCGACGAAGCCGCCGAAACCCAGGCCCATCAGGAAACCCGGCAGCGGTGTGGGCGGTCGGCGCAGATCCATGCCGTCGCGGTACCCGCCACACGATCGATCAATCCGCGCTTTTAGCCGGCGCATTCCGGGGCATCCCCCGGTCATGGGGTTGACCGACACCCTGCTGCTGTTCGCTGCCGAAGGTGAGCCGCCCGGTCTGCTGCCCGCCCGTCAGCAGATGGCGTTCTCACTCGGCTGGCACATCGTGCTGGCCTGCTTCGGCGTGGCGTTCCCGACGATCATCTTCGTCGTCCACCGCCGCGGCATCGTGCGCGACGACCCTGTCGCCCTCGGCCTGGCGCAGCGCTGGGCCAAGGTGTCGGCCGTGCTGTTCGCGATCGGCGCCGTCTCGGGGACCGTGCTGAGTTTCGAGATGGGTCTGCTGTGGCCGGGTCTGATGGGCCGGTTCGGCGACGTGCTGGGGTTGCCGTTCGCGTTCGAGGGCTTGTCGTTCTTCGTCGAGGCGATCTTCCTCGGGCTCTACCTGTACGGCTGGGGCCGCATGCCACCGCGACGGCACCTGCTCATGCTGGTCCCGATGGCCGTGTCCGGGGTCGTCGGCACGTTCTGCGTGGTGTCGGTGAACGCGTGGATGAACAATCCGGCCGGGTTCGCGATCCGCGACGGCGAGGTCGTCGACGTCAACCCGTGGCGGGCGATGTTCAACGACGCGGTGTGGTTGCAGTTCGCCCACATGTGGGTCGGGGCGTTCATCGTCGTCGGGATGACGGTGGCCGGGGTGTACGCGTTCGGGATGCTGCGCGGCCGGACCGACGCCCACCACCGGTTGGGGTTCACCGTGCCGTTCGCGTTCGCGTCGGTCGCCGCGGTCGCCCAACCGTTCATCGGCCATGTCCTGGGCATGCGGATCCACGACAGTCAGCCCGCGAAGCTCGCGGCGTTCGAACTGGCGCAGACCACCGAGAGCCCGGCGCCGCTGCGGCTCGGCGGGGTGTTGATCGACGGCAAGGTGGAGTGGGCGCTGACCATCCCGAGGCTGGGGTCGATCATCGCGCGTAACTCGTGGGACGCGCCGGTGCCCGGGTTGAACGAGATTCCCCGCAACCAGTGGCCGCCGGTCAACATCACGCATCTGGCGTTCCAGGCGATGGTCGGCATCGGCACGCTGCTGGTGGTCGTGGCGGCGGTGTACTGGGTGGCCCGGTGGCGCGGGCGGGATTTGTTGGGCAACAGGTGGTTTCTGTGGCTGGCCGTCGCCGTCGGGCCGCTGGCCGTGGTTGCCCTCGAATCTGGTTGGGTGGCAACCGAAGTGGGCCGTCAGCCGTGGACGGTGTACGGGGTGCTGAGGACCGTCGACGCCGCCAGCGAGAGCAGCGGGCTGTGGTGGAGCTACATCGCAGTGCTCGTCATCTATCTGGGCATGACGGTCGGCGCCGTCGTCGTCCTGCGGTCGATGGCACGGCGGTGGCGGGCCGGCGAGACCGATCTGCCCAGCCCGTACGGGCCGCCGCGCACGGAGTCGGTGCCGTGACGCTGGCGACGCTGGTGGCGATGGCCATGTTCCTCGGCGTCGTCGTCTACGCCCTGTTCGGCGGTGCCGACTTCGGGTCGGGGTTCTACGATCTCACCGCGGGCGACGCCCGCAGCGGCGCGAAGGTCCGCACCCTGGTCGACCACAGCATCGGGCCGGTGTGGGAGGCCAACCACGTGTGGCTGATCTACATCCTGGTGATCTGGTGGACCGGGTTCCCGGCGACGTTCGCCGCGGCGACGACGACGTTGTTCATCCCGCTGGCCCTGGCGCTCGCCGGAATCGTGTTGCGCGGGGCCAGTTTCGCGTTCCGCAAGTACTCCGAGACGGTGTCGCAGGCGCGGCTGTTCGGCGCGATCTTCGCGGCCTCGTCGTTGATCAGCCCGTTCTTCCTCGGCACGGTCGCGGGCGCGATCGCCTCGGGCCGCGTGCCCGCGGAGGGCTACGGCGACCGGGTCGGGTCCTGGCTCAACCCGACGTCGCTGGTGGGCGGGTGCCTTGCGGTGGCGACGTGTGTCTTCCTGGCCGGGGTGTTCCTCACCGCCGACGCCGACCGCGCCGGGGACACCGACCTGGCCGACGGCCTGCGCCGGCGCACGCTCGGCGTCGGCGTCGTCACGGGACTGGTCGTCTTCGCCGGGCTGTACCCGGTCACCCGCGACGCGCCCACGCTCGCCGCCGGGTTGCGCACCCACGCCGCACCGCTGCTGGTGGTCGCGCTGCTGGCCGGGGTGGCCGCGCTGTGGCTGGTGTTTCGCCGCCGCTACGCGATCAGCCGGGTGCCCGCCGCGGTGGCGGTCGCGTCGGTGATCACCGGATGGGGCGTCGGCCAGTACCCGTGGCTGCTGGTCGACGAGGTGACGATCGACGACGCCGCGGGCGCGCAGGCCACGCTCGTCGGGTTGCTGATCGTGGTGGCGCTGGCCGGGGTCATCGTGTTGCCGTCGCTCGCCTACCTGCTGCGGCTCACGCAGACTGAGGCGTGGACGCGTAACTGACCCGGAATGTGATCGCGAAGCGGCGACGTTGCTCCCTGAAGTGCTGCATCATCGGCGATGTGGCGTCGGACGGGTCGAGCGCGACATCGACGGCCGAGTTGTTCGAGGACATCCGGAATGCATGGGGGTGCGAAACGTGGGTCTCAAGAACGTCCTGGGTTTTCCCGGCGCGGTGATTCTGGCGATGACGACGGTGTCGACCGGTGTGGCACCGACCGCGTCGGCCGCACCGTGCCCCGACATCGAGGTGATCTTCGCCCGCGGAACCCATGAACCGCCGGGCGTGGGTCCGACGGGGCAGGCCTTCATCGACGCCCTGCGGCCGCAGGTCGGCGACCGCTCGCTGGCCGTGTATCCGGTCAATTACCCGGCGACCGACCAGTGGGCCACCGGCGTCGACGGCGTGAGGGATGCGGGCGCCCGCGTGCTGTCGATGGTCGAGACGTGTCCGGACACCCAGTTGGTGCTGGGCGGATACTCGCAGGGCGCGGCGGTGGCGGGCTTCGTCACCTCGGCGGCCGTGCCAAGCGGCGTGGACCCGGCGACGGTGCCCAAACCGCTGCAACCCGAGGTCGCCGACCACGTGGCCGCCGTCGTCCTGTTCGGCCTGCCGAACGTGCGTGCCATGAACTTCCTCGGTGAGCCGCCGGTGGAGATCGGGCCGCTCTACGAGGCGAAGACGATGAAGCTGTGCGCCGTCGAGGATCCGGTCTGCTCCGACGGCCTCAATTTCGCGATGCACACCCCGGGCAGCTACGACGGCGATCTGACCAGGCAGGGTGCCGACTTCGCCGCCGGCCGCCTCAGCGGTGCACCGCAGTGGTGATCTCATAGGACCGAACCTGTCCTAAAGCGGTGCGACGCTGTGTGCATGGACCTCATCACGCAGTTGGTCGACCAGGTGGACTTCCACTGGACGCAGGCGTTGCGGCCCCGGTTGGAGGGGCTCACCGACACCGAGTACTTCTGGGAGCCGGTCCCGGGCTGCTGGACCGTGCACCCCGACGGCGGCATCGACTTCAGGTATCCGCCACCGCAACCCGAACCGTTCACGACGATCGCGTGGCGGATGGCGCACGTGATCGTCGGAGTGCTGGCGATGCGCAGCCATTCGCATTTCGGCGGCCCGCCCGCCGACTACCAGTCGTGGTCCTACGCCACCGACGCCGCCACCGCGCTGCGCCAGCTCGACGAGGAGTACGCGCGCTGGATCACCGGGGTCCGCTCACTCGACGACGCCGCACTGGCGCGGCCGTGCGGCCCGGCCGAGGGTCCGTACGCCGACTACCCGATGAGCGCGCTGGTGTTGCACATCAACCGCGAGGTGATTCACCACGGTGCCGAAATCGCTTGTATCCGAGACCTTTACGTTCACACCACAAAGGAGAATCGCTGATGCCCGGATTGCCCCTGCCCGCCGCCGACGAACGGCAGAGCCTGATCGAGTTCCTCGCGTTCAACCAGAACGCGTTCTTCTCCGTCGCCTACGGGTTGACCGACGAGCAGGCGCGCTCGACGCCGTCGGTCAGCGCCCTGTCGATCGGCGGCCTGATCAAGCACGCCACCGGTGTGCAGCAGGGATGGACGCAGCGGATGGCGAGCGCACCGGACTTCCCGCCGCCGGATCCGCGGCCGGTCGAGGAGCAGATGCGCGACTACCAGGACCAGTACGTCATGCGCGAGGACGAGACGCTCGAGGAGCTGCTGGAGTCGCTGCGCGCGCAGAACGTCGAGACGCTGCGGGTGCTGCGGGAGGCCGACCTCGCCACGCCGGTGCCGGTACCGCACGAGGTGCCGTGGTTCCCCAAGGACGTCGACCACTGGTCGGTGCGCTGGGTGGCGCTGCACCTGATCGAGGAGTTGACCCGCCACGCCGGCCACGCCGACATCATCCGCGAGTCGATCGACCGGGCCACGATGTACGAGTTGATGGCCGCCCACGAGGAGTGGCCGGAGACCGACTTCATCCGCCGCTGGCGTCCGACGCAGCCGGCGTGAGCCGCGCTCAGCGGTCGAGCACCAGCCGCAGCGCGTAGTCGACGACGGCGTCCAGGTCGTCGCCGAGCGTGCCGGCCAGCCACTGCTGCGCCAGTTCGGCCATCGCGCCGGTGTACATGGCGGCGCCGACCTGCGCGGCCACCGGGTCGGAGTCGGGATGCAGCCGCCACCCTTCGACCAGCACCGCTTCGCGCAGCAGGTCCTGGGTGGCGGCGCGTCGCGCGGCGAGCACCGGGTTGGCCCTGGCGTCGGTGAACAAAACCCGGCCCCGCCGCGGATCGGCCGAGCTGAAACCCAGCACCGCGGCGATGCCGGCGCGGGTGCGGGCCCGCAGGGACTCCCCCGCCGCGGCCATCGCGGCGGCCACATCGGCGGCCAGCTGGGCGCTGACCTCGTCGTAGACCGCGCCCAGCAGCTCGTCGGTGTCGGCGAAGCTCTCGTAGAAGTAGCGGGTGTTGAGCCCGCATTCGCGGCACACCGAACGCACGGCCAGCGCCGCCTCCCCGCCGGATCCGAACAGCCGCAGCGCGGCGTCGATCAGCAGCGCGCGGCGTTCGGCGCGCCGGTCGGTCAGCGGCACGCCGGCCCATCGGGTCGGTGTCGGCATCCGCTCAGCGTACGTGTTGCCCCGACATCTGGTCACAGATGTATCCAAAGCGGTACGGTGGACGCACCCGTCGCCGATCCGCATCAGGAGGCACCGCCGTGGACATGCCGCACGAGATCCTCACCCAGTGGGTACGCGGACGCATCGACTACGGCGGCATGCGGCGCAATTACTTCCGCGGCATGGAGTTCGCCGCACCGGTCGGCGACCCGGGGTGGTTCGGCCCGAAAAGCGCGGTGTGGCATGTGCATTCGCACATGGAGGCGCTGATCTTCGGTCTGCAGTGCGCGGCCTACATGGAACGGCTCGACCCGAGCATCTTCTGGATGGGCATGCACCACTCCCGGCTGGTCGAACGCGACGACAAGGGTACGGCCACCGGGCGGATCGACCCCGCCGGCGCGATGGCCCGCCTCGGCCACTCGGTGGCCTTCTTCATCGGCACCGCATACGGGTCGACCGAGACCGCCGAGAAGCTCGCCACCACGGTGCGCTCCATGCACCACACGATCAAGGGCGTGCGCCCCGACGGGCTGCGCTACGACGCCGACGATCCGGACTGGCTGCGCTGGAACTACGCCACCGTCGTGTGGGGTATCGCCACCGCGCACGAGCTGTACCATCCGAATCCATTGCGCGGCAAGGAGATCGACCGTTACTACGGCGAGTTCGTCCGCATCGGGCACGCGCTGGGCGGCACCGACCTGCCCACCACCAAGGCCGACACCGCCGAATGTCTGCGCTCCTACCTGCCCCGGCTGGCCGTCACCCACGGAACGGCGATGGCCACCGGCCCCAACGTGGGGCTTCCGCAGAGCGTCGTCGACTGGGCGATCCGCGACACCATGCCGAAGTGGGCCAAACAGCTCATCCAGCACAGTGATCCGAACATCGTCGAACGCACCGCCCGGCGCACCGCGGTGTGGGGCGTCATCAACGGCCTGCATGCCGCGGCGGGGCCGGCGCCGGAGTTCGAGCAGGCCCGGGCCCGGGTCAGGGGTGGCACCACCGTGCCGCACACCGTGCCGACGTACGTGCTGGGTTCCGATCCGGTGCGCAGCCGCGACGAGATCGAGCAGAGCTTCGCCTGACCGTCACCCGACGACGTCACAATGACACTTGATGTGATGTCACAGTGATGTCATCATGGCGTCATGGACTTGCAGCCGTATGTCGACCGCGTCCGCCACGAACTCGGTGTCGCCGCCGCCGCGGGCGGGGCTGACGCCGAGGCGCTCGCCGAGCGGCTGACCGCGCCGCTGGACTCGGCGCTTCGCCTGGCGTTGCTCGAAGCGCTGTCCGACGCCGCCGACGACCTCACGCGCCAGCTGGCTCCCGGTTCGGTGGAGGTGCGACTGCGCGGCCGGGATCCGGAGTTCGTCGTGGCGACGGCCCCCGAGCCGGACCGGGAACCGCCCGTGGCGGCGCCGCCGGACAGTGACGAGACCGGCGGCACGTGGCGCGTGACGCTGCGACTTCCCGAAAGCATGCGGCCCGCGGTCGAATCGGCCGCCCGCAGTGCCGGGGTGTCGGTCAACGCCTGGCTGGTTCGTGCCGTGGCCGGGGCCTTCGGCGACGCCGCGTCCGCACAGCGGCCGAGATCGCACACCGACAGATCGTTCACCGGCTGGGTCCGCTGACCTGACGAAGGGAGACACACATGCCCGAATTCCACACCCCCGAGCCCATCACCGCGATCGTCGAGGTGGTCGCGGGTTCGGTGCACCTCGCGGCCGACGACCGCACCGACACCGTCGTGCAGGTCCGTCCCCGCGACCCCGCCCGGCCCTCGGACGTCCGGGCCGCCGAACATGCCCGGGTCGACTTCCGGCACGGGAAGCTGACGGTGTCGGCCGGGCCGAAGTTCATCGCCCTCGGCAAAGGCGGTGCCGTGTCGATAGACATTGCGCTACCGAGCAATTCGCGGCTCAAGGCGTCGTCGGCGTCGGCCGACCTGTCCAGCGACGGCGTCCTCGGCGACTGCCGGTTCTCGTCGGTGAGCGGTGCCGCGCGGTTCGACGTCGTCGAGGGGAACATCAAGGCCGACACAGCGTCCGGTGACGTCGCCGCGCGCAGCGTGACCGGAAGCGTCGCGTTCGCGACGGCGTCGGGTGACGCGAACATCGGCACACTCGAGGGTGACCTGAGATTCCAGTCGGCCCGCGGCGCACTGGCCATCGAGACGCTGCACGGAGCGGTCACCGCTCAGACGGCGTCGGGGGACGTGTCGGTCGCCACGGCCGTCAACGGCGCCATCACGGTGACGACCAGCAGCGGTGACGTCGGTGTCGGCATCCCGGAGGGCACCGCGGCCAAGTTGGACGTGCACACCCGCTCCGGCACCCTCGCCAACACGCTCGACCCGTCGAGCGGTCCGGCGGACGGCGAGGAGAAGCTCGTCGTCCATGCCCGGACCGGGTCCGGCCACATCTCCGTGCGCCGCGCGGTCGGCGCCCCGAGCTGACGCCCGACGCGAAGCCGGCTCACCCGCAGCTGTTGAACCGCGCGACCTCGAGCTGCGGCGGCTCGTCCACGGTGATCGTCCCGCCGGCCGACGGCGACTGCGAGCACACCACCCAGTTCGTCAGGTTGATCTGCTCGTAGGGCGTCCCGTCGGCCGTCGACGTCTGAGGCACCACGGCGCCCCCGGTGGTCGACAGGATGGTGTCGTGGGCTTCCTGCAGGATCGCCCCTTCGACATCGGGCATCTCCCACGAGTCCGCCGCGGCCGCCGGGCCGGCGAGCCCGATCGCGGCCAGCACTGTCACCGCTCCGACGAGCCCTGATATGCGCTTGGTCATGTCAACACCTGGTCTTTCCGAGAGTGGGAAGGCGTCGAGCGTCGTATACCCCCGCACGCCGCCGCACTCCCACCTCCGCGAGGTGAATTCTGGCGGTTCGGCGCGTGAACAGTTACCGCTTCGAATCTCCATCGCGCATAACTGAGCTGATTCGGAGATGATCTTCCTCTTGCTCACGTGCGCTGGCAGTGCAACACAGTGAGTTTGCGCAATCAAACTTGGGAGTTTCGTGGCAACAATGGTGGACCGGTACCGGGAGACGTCGCGGCGACGGCGTCGGCGGGCCGAACGGGCGAATCAGCGGCTGGACATCCAGGGTCTGCGGATGGTCGCGGTGCTGGCGGTGTTCGCCCACCATCTGTGGGGCTGGCCGGCCGGCGGATCCGTCGGCATCGACATCTTCTTCGTCGTCTCCGGCTTCCTTGTCGCGGTCGGGTTGTGCGCGTTCGCCGCCCGACCGGACGCCTACGAGCCGGTCCAGCAATCCGTCCCCGCCGGACTGTGACGCGAGGCACACGCTTTTTCCCCTCCCCGCGCACTTTGAGACACTGTCTGCTATGAGTGCCACGCGAAAGACCCAGCACCGAGAGGTTGCCAGACTGGACCGGGTGCCGTTGCCGGTCGAGGCGGCCCGCGTCGGCGCGACCGGGTGGCAGATCACCCGGACCGGCGCGCGCGTCCTGACCAATCTCCGCGGACGCGGCAACCTCTCGCAGAAGATCATCAAGCAGGTTCCGCAGACCTTCGCCGATCTCGGACCCACCTACGTCAAATTCGGACAGATCATCGCGTCGAGTCCGGGCGCGTTCGGCGAATCGCTGTCCAAGGAGTTCCGCAGCCTGCTCGACCGGGTGCCGCCAGCCAACCCCGACGAGGTGGCCAGGTTGCTGCGCGAGGAACTCGGCGACGATCCGAAGAACCTCTACAAGAGTTTCGATGACAAGCCGTTCGCGTCGGCGTCCATCGCGCAGGTGCACTACGCGACCCTGCACAGCGGCGAGGAGGTCGTCGTCAAGATCCAGCGGCCTGGCATCCGCCGCCGCGTCGCGGCCGATCTGCAGATCCTCAAGCGCGGCGCCCGCCTCGTCGAGTTCGCCAAACTCGGTCAGCGGCTGAGCGCGCAGGACGTCGTCGCCGATTTCGCCGACAACCTCGCCGAGGAGCTCGACTTCCGGCTCGAGGCGCAGTCCATGGACGCCTGGGTGTCGCATATGCACGCCTCGCCGCTGGGCCGCAACATCCGGGTGCCGCAGGTGTACTGGGATCTGACCAGCGAGCGGGTCCTGACGATGGAGCGGGTGTCGGGCATCCGCATCGACGACGCCGCCGCCATCCGCAAGGCCGGCTTCGACGGCACCGAACTGGTCAAGGCGCTGCTGTTCAGCCTGTTCGAGGGCGGGCTGCGGCATGGGCTGTTCCACGGCGACCTGCACGCGGGCAACCTCTACGTCGACGCCGACGGCAAGATCGTGTTCTTCGACTTCGGCATCATGGGCCGCATCGATCCGCGGACCCGCTGGCTGCTGCGCGAACTCGTGTACGCGCTGCTGGTGAAGAAGGACCACGCCGCCGCGGGCAAGATCGTCGTCATGATGGGCGCGGTCGGCACGGTGAAGCCGGAGGCCGAGGCCGCCAGGGACCTGGAGAAGTTCGCCACGCCGCTGACCATGTCGACGCTGGGCGAGATGAGCTACGCCGAGATCGGCAGGCAGCTGTCGGCTCTGGCCGACGCCTACGACGTGAAGCTGCCCCGCGAGCTGGTGCTCATCGGGAAGCAGTTCCTTTACGTCGAGCGTTACATGAAGTTGTTGGCGCCGAAGTGGCAGATGATGAGTGACCCGCAGCTGACCGGGTATTTCGCGAACTTCATGGTCGACATCAGTCGCGAGCACAAAGAGGAAGAGCTGGAGGTCTGAGTTGCAGGTCCGCGAAGGGAAGGCGCCGTCGGGAGATCTGCAGATCCACTACGAGGACATGGGCAACCCGGGTGACCCGGCCGTCCTGCTCATCATGGGCCTCGGAGCGCAGCTGACGTTCTGGCGCGAGGACTTCTGCCGCAAGCTCGTCGACCAGGGCTTGCGGGTGATCCGCTACGACAACCGCGACGTCGGGCTGTCCAGCCATCTCGACGGGCAGCACACCTTGGGGTCGCAGGTCGGCAACATGGTCCGTTCGGTGCTCGGTGTCAGGAGCCCGGCGGTGTACACGCTCGAGGACATGGCCGACGATGCGGCCGCGGTGCTCGACCATCTCGGCATCGACCGGGCGCACGTGGTCGGCGGTTCGATGGGCGGGATGATCGCGCAGATCGTCGCGGCACGCCATGCCGAGCGCACGAAGACGCTCGGGGTGATCTTCTCGTCGAACAACCAGGCGTTCCTGCCGCCGCCCGGGCCGCGACAGCTGCTGGCGGTGATCACGGGCCCGTCGCCGAACTCGCCGAGGGACGTGATCATCGAGAACTCGATCCGCGTCAGCAGGATCATCGGCAGCCCCGGCTACCCGTCGACCGACGAGAAGCTGCGCGCCGACGCGGTCGCGTTCTACGAGCGGTCGTACTACCCGCAGGGCATCGCCCGGCAGTTCAACGCGATCACCGGCAGCGGCAGCCTGCTGCGCTACAACAAACAGACCACGGCACCGACGGTCGTCATCCACGGCAAGGCGGACAAGTTGATGCGTCCGTCGGGCGGGAAGGCGATCGCCAAGGCGATCCCGAACGCGAGGCTGGTGATGTACGACGGGATGGGTCACGAGTTGCCCGAGCCGCTGTGGGACGAGGTCGTCGGCGAACTCAAGACGACGTTCGCAGAACGGCCCTGACCAGGGAAAAAAATATCGTAATTGGGCTGGTGGCACCACATCGGCTAGCATCCCCAGTCGAGTGCAGGTGGGCCGATGTGGGCAGTCGACCGATGACGCCGACGCGGCCCTCACTCGCCAGGAAAGGCACCACCATGGCCCGATCGGGCAAACTGAAGCCGCACTTCGAAGACGTCCGGGCGCACTACGACCTGTCCGACGACTTCTTCCGGCTGTTCCTCGACCCTTCGCAGATGTACAGCTGCGCGTACTTCGAGCGCGACGACATGACGCTCGAGGAGGCCCAGCGGGCCAAGGTCGACCTCGCGCTCGGCAAGCTGGGCCTGCAGCCCGGTATGACGCTGCTCGACGTCGGCTGCGGCTGGGGTTACACGATGATGCGGGCGATCGAGAAGTACGACGTCAACGTCATCGGCCTCACGCTGAGCAAGAACCAGCACGCCCATGTCGAGAATGTGTTCGCCGCGTCGGACAGCCCGCGCAGCAAGCAGGTGCTGCTGCAGGGCTGGGAGGATTTCGACCAGCCCGTCGACCGCATCGTGTCGATCGGCGCGTTCGAGCACTTCGGCCGTGACCGCTGGGACGACTTCTTCACCATGGCGTACCGGGTGCTGCCGGACGACGGGGTGATGCTGCTGCACACCATCACGGCGCTGACGATCCCGCAGATGATCGAGCGCGGCATCCCGCTGACCTTCTCGGTCGCGCGGTTCATCAAGTTCATCCTCACCGAGATCTTCCCCGGCGGTTACCTGCCGACGATCGAGCTGGTGGGCGAGCATGCGGGCAAGGCGGGCTTCACGCTGACGCGGGAGCAGTCGCTGCAGCCGCACTACGCCAAGACGCTGGACCACTGGGCGGCGGCGCTCGAGGCGCACAAGGACGAGGCCATCGCCATTCAGTCCCAAGAGGTCTACGACCGCTACATGCACTACCTGACGGGCTGCGCCGACGCCTTCCGGAAGGGCTACACCGACGTGAATCAGTTCACGCTGGTGAAGTAGCTGCGCTCGCACAGCAAAGACCCGATATGTCGCGGGCGTCAAACAGCTGGCGACCGGGGTGACCAACACGTCCAATGGTGGGCGGGCGGTCGCCTGGAGGCAGGTAGGGTGCGGGCTACCAACCAATCGGTAACGACGATTTTGACCTGTCACGAGGAAGGCCAACAGCGGACTATGTCTGACAACTCAACCGGTACTCAAGAGCTGCGGCCGCACTTCGAGGACATCCAAGCGCACTACGACCTGTCGGACGATTTCTTCGGTGTCTTCCAGGATCCGACGCGCAAGTACAGCTGCGCGTACTTCACCGGCCCGAACGCGACGCTGTCCGAGGCGCAGATCGCCAACATCGACCAGCACCTCGACCGGCTCGACCTCAAGCCCGGGATGACGCTGCTCGAGGTGGGCTGCGGCTGGGGTATGACGATGAAGCGGGCGATGGAGAAGTACGACGTCAACGTCATCGGGTTGACGCTGAGCAAGAACCAGCAGGCGTACTGCAACCAGCTGCTGAGCGCGATCGACACCGAGCGGACGTTCGATGTGCGCCTGGAGGGCTGGGAGCAGTTCCACTCCCCCGTCGACCGCATCGTGTCGATCGAGGCGTTCGAGCACTTCGGCTTCGAGCGCTACGACGACTTCTTCAAGACGTGCTACGACATCATGCCCGACGACGGCCGCATGACGATCCAGAGCAGCTGCGCGTACCACCCGGACAACCTGCAGGCGCGCGGCAAGAAGCTGACGTTCGAACTCGCGCGGTTCGCGAAGTTCATCATGACCGAGATCTTCCCGGGCGGGCGTCTGCCGAGCACGGAGATGATGGTGGAGCACGGCGAGAAGGCCGGCTTCGTGGTGCCCGAGACGCTGTCGCTGCGCAACCACTACATCAAGACGCTCGGGATCTGGGCGGCGCGCCTGGAGAACCACAAGGAGGAGGCGATCGCCGCCACCGACGAGGAGAACTACAACCGGTACATGAAGTACCTGACCGGTTGCCAGTACTACTTCGTCGACGAGGCGCTCGACGTCAGCCTGGTGACCTACCTGAAGCCGGGCGCTGTCGCCGCCTGAGTTTTCTGCTCGACGAATTCGCCCCGCCACTTCGAAAGTGGCGGGGCGAATTCGTTGGTCAGCCGGTCAGCAGTTGTTGGGCCGGTTGACGCCGACCGCGGGCTGCGACTTCGCCCTGATGGTGCCTCCCGCCCGCGGTGACTGCGAGCAGACGGTCCAGTTGGTCAGGTTGATGACCTCGCCCGGTCCCGACAGGTTGACCGGTGTCAGCTTGACGCCGCTGCCTTCGGTGGCCTCGTTGAAGGCCTTCTGCGCCGCGGCGAGGTTCATCCCGCGGATGTCCGGCATCGTCCACGTGGTCGGCTGCGCCATGGCCTGCGGAGCGCTGAGCACTGCGGACAGAGCGAGGGCCGCCGCGGTGGCGGCCATGCGTGTTTTCATTCGATTTCCCCTCCAGGATCCTCCGACACCGTAGCTGACGGAGGTCTCGCTTCGGTCTCGGTTTCCGCGTGTCTCTGATACGTGGTGTGCTCCGTCACCGAAGGTGCTCAGGCAGCGGCCTTTTCAGCGGCCGGCTGGGCGCCGTCGGTCTGCGGGGTGTCGTCGGCGTCAGCGCCGGCGTCCTCGACCGGAGCGTTGTCGGTTTGCTGGGGATCTTCGGACGGTTCTTCGTCCGAGGCAATGTCGTCGGTGGTTTCGGTGTTGCCGTCGCTGACATCCTGCTCGAGGTCCTCTTCCCTGGCGACCTCGTCGTCCGTGGCGCCGCTCGTGTCGGCGTTGAGGTCGGGCTCGTCGGAGTCGACGACCGGAAGCGGCGTGACGGTGGCGCCACCCGTGGTCGTCTCCTCGAGCGCGTCCGGTGTCGTGTCGGCGACCGGTTCGGCCGGCGTCGCCGACTCCTGCTCGGGCTGGGCCTCTTGGCTCTCGTCGGCGACGAGGCGTAGGGAGTCACTCTCGGTGAGTTCGGTGTCGGATTCGGTGTCCGATTCGGTGTCCGATTCGGTGTTGGCCGGGTTCGGCACCGGAACGGCGATCATGCTGCCGCCACGGAACGCGTCCTCGATCCCCTGGATGACGGCTTCGACGAATTCCACCGAGAAGCGGACGGGATTGAAGGTGAGCGGGTTGAACGGCAGGATCGACAGGTTCCGCGGCACGCCCGGGTCGGCGTTGCGGTCGTAGCCCAGGTCGATCAGCAGTTTGGTGACCGGCTGCAGCAGACGGACCAGGGGTTCGACGAAAGCCGATGTGCCAGTCGCGTTTCCGAGGTCGACGAGCGGCTGGAAGATCGGCAGGGTGCCGCGCTGCGGGATCAGGACGAAGGTGGCGTCGCCGTGGACGCGCTTCGGCGCGGCGGCGATCGCGGCCGCGAGGCTGGCGTCGTCGTAGCCGTAGGGCATCGAGTCGGTCGGCCCGTTGCTGTTGGGGTCGAGGTAGTAGCCGTGGACGTACTCGAAGGCGAACAGCGCGTTGAGGACGGCGAGCGGGTTGCCCCAGTAGCGCGGGGCGTCGCCGACGGGGTCGTACTCGAAGGAGTAATTGGTGCTCTTGACGCCGATGTCGGTGGGCAGTTGCGGACCGAAGGAGACGTTGAGGATGGGGATGTAACGCAGGAAGCTCAGGCGCGACCACAGGCCCTGGGGGTTGTTGATGTTGCCGATGGTGACGACGGTGATGCGGTTTCGCTGTTCCTCGGGGATGTCGTACATCGCGCGCGAAACGACCGCGCCGCCTTGGGAATAGCCGAAGATGATGATCTGCTCGTTCGCGGGCGCGGTGCGCACTACTTCAGTCAGCTGGAGGTCTAGGTTGTGGACGCCCTCCCCGACCGAGGCGTTCCAGGTGTCGCATTTGAGGCCCGGGCACCAGCCGGGCAGTGGGATGGGCCAGAAGCTGGCGGGATAGTCGACGCCGAGGAGGTCGCAACCGTTCGTCGACGTACACGGCAGCCCGGAAGCGGAGATATACCGGTCGGCGGCGTTCTCTCGGTACTGCGTGTCGGTGGTGACGTTGTGGGTGCCGGTGCCGGGCACGATCAGCGCGACGGCCCCGAAAGCGAGTGCCGCGGCGAAAGCTGATGCGACGCAGAGGGCGAGCGACGCGAGAACTGAGGTGATGACGAGGAGGGCTGTCCTGGCCGATTTACGCATACGCAAACAATCACATACTGCACCCAATAAGCGGGCCAGATTAATTGAGGCGATCGGATCGTGTCGATCGAGGCCTTTCAGCGCGTCGGCTTCGACCGCTACGACGACTACTCGGGGCGTGCTTCGACATCTGCCCGACGACGGCCGGATGGCGATCCCGTGACCGCGCTCACTAGACTTCCCCACTGACGCTCATCGATATTCCCCATTCGTGTGGCTCCGCGAGAGGGGCGGGCCTCCATCGAAGCTGCTGGTGTCTGACGCCAGTTGCCCCATTGAAGGAGGCCCGCTTTCTCATGCTCACATGGGAGGACGATGTGGAAGTACATGCCCTACGCAAACGCGGTTGGTCGATCTCGGCGATCGCCCGCCACAGGCTTTGATCGCAAAAGGTCCGTAAGTACCTCATCGGTGACGCTGAGCCCCGTGTCCGGGCCCGCTCCGGTCTAACCCGTTCGAGCCGTTCGTCGGCTACGTCACCGCCCGCCTGGTCGAGGATCCGCACCTATGGGCCCGCACTTGCTCGACGAGCTCGAGGCGCTCGGGTTCGGCCTGTCGTATCAGAGCCTGACCCGCAACATCCGCGCTCGGAGCCTGCGCCCAGTCTGCGAGGCGTGCCGGACGGTCACCGATGCCCGAATGCGGTGATTCCGCACAAGCCTGGTGATGAAACCCAGTGGGATTGGCTGAAATTGTTCGATCCGCCCGAGTTCTGGGAGTGGGGCGAAACCGCCCATCTGCTGGTGGGCTCACTGGCTCATTCCGGCAAGTGGCGTGCGGCCCTTGAGCCCTCGCAGAACCAGCCGAACCTGGTCGCCAGCCTCGACCGCGTGATCCATGGACTAGGCGGGTGTACGCGGACATGGCGGTTTGACCGGATGGCCACGGTCTGCGATCCAGGATCGGGGCGGGTTGCCGCCTCGTTTGCCGGGGTCGCCAAGCACTACGGGATCTCGGTGGCCATCTGCCCGCCCCGGCGCGGCAACCGCAAAGGTGTGGTGGAGAAGGTCAACCACACCGCCGCCCAACGCTTGTAGCGCACTCTGCCGACGACATGACCGTTAAGGCCGCTCAGGCCAGCCTGGACCGCTTTGCTCAAGTACGCGGCGACACCCGGCGACGGGTCACCGCCGACGGCCGTTCCTCGGTCGCGGTGATGGCCACAACGGAGCCGCTGGCTTCGGTACCGGCGGTGCCGTATCCCGTGATCATCGCCGAGACCCGCACCGCGTCGCGTCAGGCTATGGTGCCCTACCGCGGCTACCGCTACTCGGTTCCCCGGAACTGACCGCGGCGCAGGTGGTGGTGTCACATCCGGTCGGCGGCCAGTTCTGCGATATCGCCACCATGAGCGCGATCGTGATCGCCCGGCATCGGATAGCCGCTGACAGGTTGGGGTGATGGTGCGTGACAGCGGCCATGTCATCGCGTTGGACAGCGCCACGATGGCCACCGCCGCGACCGGGCGCCCGCACCGCCGTAAGGAACGCATTCCACCCGGTTCCGGCAACTAAAGCCGCTGCAGCGCTACAAATTCAACAGCACAACACCACTGCGGCTACCGACCAATCCCGCACTCGGTCAACCGATTCCACCGTCATTGATCTGTCCGCCTACGAGCGGGCCGCCCAGAAAAGGACCATCCAATGACCCCTACCGGCCCCACCCCGAAGACCACCACCACGACCATCGCCGAAGAGTCCCCCTCGGCAGCGGCGAGCCGCTACCAAGAGCTGCGCTCACACCTGGCCGAACTAAAACTAGCTGCCGCCGCCGAAGCGCTACCCGCCGTCTTGGACCAGGCCAGCGCCGAAGGGCTCTCGCTCACCGTCGCCCTGGAAAGGCTGCTGGCCGTCGAAGTCGAGGCCAGCACCGCCCGCCGGCTCGCCGGGAGACTGCGGTTCGCCTGCCTGCCGACCCCGGCCACCCTCGATGATTTCGACGTCGATGCCGCCGCCGGGATCGACCGCAAGCTCATCGATGAGCTGGGCACCTGCCGCTGCCTCGAATCAGCGACCAACATTCTGCTCATCGGCCCACCCGGCACCGGTGAAAACCCACCTCAGCGTCGGGGTGGCCCGAGCAGCCGCCTATGCCGGTTACCGCACGTACTTCACCACCGCCGCGGATCTGGCCGCCCGCTGCCACCCGGCCGCGATCAAAGGCAGGTGGGCCACCACTATGCGCTTTTACGCCGGCCCGACACTGCTGGTGATCGACGAACTCGGCTATCTACCATTACCGGCAGAGGTCGCCTCGGCGTCGTTCAGGTTGTCTCGCAACGCTATCTGAAAACCAGCGTCGTCATCACCACCAACCGTGGCGTGGGCGCCTGGGGCGAAATCCTCGGAGACACCACCGTCGCAGCCGCCATGCTCGACCGCCTGCTCCACCGCTCGGTAGTCACTACCCTCGACACCGAGTCCTACCGCCTGCGTGACCACCACGCCGCAGCCGAAACCCTGCGTCGAACCACCACCGGCAACCGCCAACAACTACACTGACCGCTGCTCACAGGTGAGGGATTTTGGCGAGCGCCCTGGGATTTTCAATGAGCGCCCTCACCCGAGCAGCTCCGGCTTCCACCCCGACGTTCCGCGGCCCCGCGGTAAGAACCTTGCCTTCGCGACGCGATTCGTGAGTTTCATAGTTACCGAGGTCTTCTGAGGAACACATCGCGTCGACGAATGATGGTCGCCCACGATGCGAAGGCCGGGTTCGTGGTGCCGGAGGCGCTGTCGCCGCGCAACCACTACATCAAGATCCTGGGCATGCGGACGAGCCAGCTTGAGGAGCACAAAGACGCCGTAACAAGGCGGCAGACGAGGAGAATTGCAACCGGTACATGAAGCACGTTACCGCCCGCCAGTACTCTTTAGTCGACGAGCGCATCGACTCAGGGCTGGGACTTACCTGAAGCCGGGCAACACCGCTGAGGTTGCTTCTGTACGGAAACCTTGCCACTTTGAGTGGCGGGAATTGTCGTTGCTGGCGAACGATTAACAGTTATTCGGGCGGTTGACCCTCACGTTCGGCACCGACTTCGCTGCGAGTCGGCCACCCGGGGCCGGCGACTGGCGACACACGGTCCAATTTGTCAGGTTGATTATCTCCCCCGGGCCGGAGAGGTTGACGTACCTCAACGTGGGTCCGCCTTCGGTCACTGACGAGAAGGCCTTTTGCGCAGCTGCTAGGTTCATTCCGCGCAGATCCGGCATTACCCATTGAGTCGGCTGCGCCAATGCAGGTGGAGCGCTGAGCCCGACCGAAACCACGAATGTGACCGCACCGACGGCAATACGAGCTTTCATATAGTCCCTCCGGTATTCGTATGTTGTAACGGTAGCTGACAGCCGTCTTCTTCCACGTTGCCCCCGCGATTCAGACCTCTGGTTTGTTAATGTTGCCCATCAAGGGCGGGTAACAACCGGGGAATGCGGTCACGGCCCGCACCCCGGGCGTCTCTTGCAACCTGAGATCCGCGATGGCGCAGCAAGGCTCCGGCCACAACGCGCCATATAACTCCGCCCAAGGTACGTGTGCGCATCAGCTTAAACGGCCGAGGGAACCGGAACGCTGACAAAGCTCCAATATCGGTAGAAGCAAGTCGGCGATTTGGGTGCCAATCGAAGCAAAAACCTCCCGAGGTTGCCCAATGGGGTCTGGGACGTCGAACAGCTCCGACGCCTTCAGCTGACCGCGGAGCACTGCTAGGTCGGCGACCGTCTGGGCACCAAACTCCGAAGCGAGTCGAGCCGCTTCCGCAATAGTGAAGGTTCGGTTGAGTTTTTGAGGAGCGCGGTCAAGCACAGCGTCCCGGTGTTCTAAAGTCATAGCCAGCACAAGGTCGGCGCTTGAGGCGATTCGTCGTGTGAGTTGTCGGGCTGCGAAGTTAGCAGCACTTCCACCCATCTCCTCGATGACGGTCGCCGCATCAGGATGGATTGGATGATCAATCATTGCACGCGTCCCTGCGCTGGAACTCGAAAAGTCTTGGATCTGTAGCTGGTCACCTAGCAGTAGAGCAAGTCGCTCCGCCGTAGGCGACCGACAGATGTTCCCTGTACAAACGAATAAGATCTGCAACTTCACCCCTCGTACGTACATTATTGCGCGGGCGCAAACGCTCGCCAAAGCCCTGCGTAGCCGGTGCGGAGCGGTATCTCGCCCTGCGCCAAGAGACCCGTGCGCCCTTTGGCCGCAAACGCAGTAGGTGCGCCTCAGACCTGCGATCGGGCCGCCAGATAGGTTCAGCTCAGCGCCCCACGAGCGGCTTCACCGTCCACAGGCCTATGTCCGCAACTGCGCGGATTCTACAAACCACGCGTACATTTTTTTCAGGCCCGATTCGATGGTTAGCTTGGGGTGCCAGCCTAAGGCCATAAGCTTCGAGTTATCCATGATTTTCCGTGGGGTTCCGTCGGGTCGTGTGTGATCAAATTCGACGGCCCCTTCGAACCCAACTATAGACTTCATCAGTAGAGCAAGCTCACGGATCGTAATTTCCTCCCCTGAACCGACATTTATCATCCCACCACGGGAGTAATTCTCCAAGAGGAATACGCAGGCATCGGCGAGATCGTCTGCATCGATAAGCTCCCGCGAGGGTGTTCCCGATCCCCACACGACGACCTTGTCGAGGTTATCCATTTTAGCCTCGTGGAACCTACGCATCATACCTGCGACAACGTGGGAGTGCTCAGGATCAAAGTTGTCTCCGACGCCAAATACATTGGACGGCATCACTGTGAATGCGTCGAAACCATATTGTTTGGCGTACGCATCACACATCGTTTTCCCTGCAATCTTCGCCACTGCGTACGGCAGGTTCGTCTCCTCGAGAGGCCCCGTAAGCAGGGATTCCTCCACAATTGGTTGCTCGGCATACTTTGGATAAATGCAACTACTCCCGAGGAAGAGGAGACGTCGAGCTCCGAAACGGTATGCCGCATCGATGACATTCGTTTGAATTTGAAGATTCTCGCGTATAAAGTCAGCACCCTTGGTCGCGTTGGCTACAATCCCACCCACTTTTGCGGCCGCCAGAACCACGAACTCCGGCCGCGTCTCCGAGAAGAACGACGTTACTGCTGAAGAGTCGTCGAGCGGTAACTCCGCATGGGTCCGTGTAGTGACGTTGTTATACCCGACATCCCGTAGCCGACGGGTAATCGCCGAGCCCACCATACCCCTGTGACCAGCGACGTAGATATGCGAATCTCTATCCACAGCCAGCACTCCTGACACTCATGCGAAATACCGCTTCAATGCTCATAAAAGCTCGTTGGTCACAGTGTCGCCGCTGTGCTCAACATACCAATCGATAGTCCGCCGAAGACCTTCGTTTAAGTCGACTTTTGGCCGGTACCCCAAACCTCGCATCTTCGAGATGTCGGGACATCGCCGTGGAGTGCCTCCAACTGCCGGCTGCCCTGACTGAATATCAAGCTCCAGATTCAGAGCCTCACCCACTCGGCGCGCAAGGTCAAGCACCGAAACTTCCTCATCATTACCGATGTGGTAGATCTCGCGATGCCCTCCAGATGAGTACATGGTAAGGATGCCCTCAACGATGTCATCGACGTAGCAGAACGCCCGGGTTTCGCTTCCATCGCCTTGGATTTCGAAAGGCGTGGGCCCTGTTAGTTTGCGGTCCTTGCCGAGGACCGCCCGGGTTATAAACTGAGGTATTACATGCTTCCAGCCCATGTCTGGGCCGTACACGTTATGCGGCCGGAAAACCTGAACTCGATTATAGTGCTCGCGGGCGTAGTTAAAAGCAATTAGTTCGCTGACGATTTTTGAACCGCCATACGAATAGCGGGGGTTGAGACTGTCAGGAAGCGTCAGCGAGACTGTCTCCGGTGTCGGCACCACTGCCGGTGTTTGATAGACCTCCGCAGTTGACGCGACCACTAAGTCGGGAACGTCGGCGGTCCTGCCCGCATTAACAACTGCTAAAGCACCACGTAGCCCGACATCGAGCACCAACTCGGGCCGTTTGTAAAAGTTTTCCGTCCCGTTTATCGCGGCGAGATGCATGACGACGTCGGCACCCGCAAAAGCCTGCTCCAACGCCTGCTCATCACGCACGTCGCATGTAAATAGCTGGACGTCGTCAGCTACCTCTGCAAACCGGCTTGCATGGCCGCGAACCATCGTATCTACCACTGCGACGTCCCAACCGTCGCGGACTAGACGTTTTACAAGGTACGCGCCGATGAAGCCACCGCCACCGGTCACCACCACACGTGTACTCACTTAACGGCCGACTCAGTATGACCGACCGCAAAATACGAATCTCCTAATTCGGAGGTCGGCAAATGACTGAAGTGATTCCAATAGTCGAAAACGAACCCACCGGGCGCAATGAATTCACTCATCGTCCGCGGTGAGATCGCCCCAAAAGCCGGGTGGTTATTTGCGATCACCACTACGGAGGCGCCACTCACTGCTTCACCAAATCTGCTAAAAATCTTTTCATCAGGAAAACTGTCAGCCAACACGCTGGACGCAATTACCGGGTCAAACAGCCCAATCTCCGCTTCAGGATGAGCCTTCTTCAACGCGTCCAGCACCTTTATTGACATCGACCCGCGCAAGTCGTCGGTTGCTGGAACTCCTTTGAAAGCCATCCCAATTACACGCACGCGGAGTGGCGCGGGCAGTCTGCGCCGAGCAATCTCCTCGGTGATGAAGTCGACGGTCTCGCTTGGCTGGCGTTCGTTAACCAAACGGCCTGCTGCTGTAATCTCGAGGTGGAGTCCTCGCGTCCGTGCGCTCTGAAGCAAGATATGCGGGTCTTTCTCGAGACAAGGACCTCCGACAAGTCCGGGAAGGGCAACATTTGTCCGGGGATAGCCAAGCTTTCCAGAAGAAATGACCTCGTGCGCATTAACGCCGAACGCCTCGCAAAGCCTCGCTACTTCGTTCGCGAATGCAAACTGGACGTCGCGGAACGTGTTGTCGACGAGTTTGACGATTTCGGCAGCCTCCGGGCTAGAGACTTTCACAATCGAGCTGGTGAGCCTCTGAAACACAGCTGCGGCACGGTCAGAACCCGCTGTATCCTCTGCGCCAATGATCTGAGGTAGCTCCCGAAGTTCCTGCAGCGCACGGCCTTCCAGTGTCCGCTCAGGGCACATAGCTATGTCAAAGCGCTTGCCCGTTGCAGCCAGGATCGGAGCCACTATCTTCCGAGTAGTCTCTACCTGCACTGTGGAGCGAAGTATGACCAGCGCGCCGTCAGCCATGTTTTCAGCCACTTGGCGGGTCGCCGCTTCAATCATGTCGAGTCTGACCTTGCCGTCGCTCGACAGTGGCGTTCCTACGGTGATGATGTAGGTCCTACAAGCGGCCTTGCTGTTGAACTGTTGCGCCGCGGTCAGCCTGCCAGATGTGGTAACTCTGGCGAGGGCATCACTTAGGCCAGCCTCGGAAAAGTGAGGTATCCCTCGGTTGGTGAGATCAACCACGTCGGCGCGCTTCTCGATGCCGACAACCGAATTTCCGGCCTCGGCGAGCACCGTCCCAAGCGTGAGCCCCACATAACCTAGGCCAACGATCCCGACGTCATACAACTTGTCGTCTTCCATTTCCCCCCGCCAACTGGTTTTCAGTCCATCGACGACTAATCTAGGCGGCCGACCGACATTCGTCTCCTGTAATGCCGCAGCACGGGCGCGCATCTAGGCGAAGCCAAGTGCCGCGGATGCTTGGCAACCTCAGATAATACGCTCCCGCACGGTCGCTTGATTCCTATCGGATGGGGCTCCCGCCGACGCCGAAACGTGTTCGATTACGCTTGTCCAGCGCTCGATTGCCGTGTCTTGATCAAGCACAGATGTTCGGTAACGTCGGCCGTTCGAGCCGAAGCGGGCCGCGGTTTCCGGATCGGCGGCAAGCTGAACGATCGCGTCCAACAACGCCTCGGGCTCCCCTGCCTGGACGATTACTCCGGCGTCGGCGGCCTCGACCTCGGCAGCAGTGATGCCACCTGGGTCCGTTGCTCCGACCACGGGTCTGCCCGAGTCAAAGTAGGACGTGAGCTTGCTTGGTACTGCCATCGCCGATACTCCCGGTTTCTCATTGACGACGAGCACATCTGCGGCTCCCAGAGCCAGGCGGTATTCGTCGTCGTCGAGCGGGTCGACAAACGTGATCCTTGAGATACCGCGAGCACGCTCCTCCAGCATGGTTCGTTCGCCTCCATCGCCGACGAGCAAAAAATGCACCGCAAGATCCCGCGCATCCGCCAAACGTGCAGCCTCAACGATGTTTTCGAGGCCCTGTTTGCTGCCCATGTTCCCCGTGTGCACGGCGAGCACGACATTCTCGGGCCATCGAAGAAGTGCCCTGGCTTCGGCGGCGTCGACCGGTTCCGTTTCGGCCAGGTGTGTCCAGTTGCGCACCACCGATACTCGGGATTTGTCAACTCGAAGTTCTTGGACGACGAAGGACGCAAAGCGCTGGTGGATTACGACCACTTGATCTGCGGCTCGAACCGTTGCTCCTTCAATCCATCGCGTTATCCGTTGGGCGACTCGGCTGCCTTCGCCCGTCTCCGCGAGACCAAGTGTGTAAATGTCTTGTACCCAGACAACCAGGCGCGGAGGCCGCGGGCTAAGCCGGAGTCGCAACGCCACCAGGGCGGTTGCGAAAAGCGACGGTGATACCGCGATGGCGACATCAGGGTTACCCCATCTTATTAATACGAGGCGCAAACCAAAGGTCAATTCAGATATTAAGCGCCGAATACCGCGGGGAGATTTCGGGACGTAGTGCAGTCGTCGGCGAACGTCAACACCGCTGAGGCGCTCCACACGCACCCACTGTTTGAATCCATCGCGTATTGACCATTCGGGGTAATGCGGTTGCGCCACATGCGCAGTCACGCCGTAACCCTTTTTCGCCAACTCGACGGCTAGAGCACCCGTGTACGGCGCGATACCAGTGGGTTCTGGGGGGTAGTTCAGCCCGAAAAAGCAGATTTCAGAGTGTGAGTGCATCTAATCTCCTACGGTCAAGTGGCCCACCCGATGTTTGCTTGCATCGCCAACGCGATCTTCGCATGCACCCGAGCCCACATGCGTCGGTTGCGGTTATGTCCGAATATGCCTGATCCAAATCTGGCGCCTGAAAGAATAAGTCGAAAGCAGGTTGACATCTTCAACGTAAAGGACTCCTGAGTTCGGTGACTGTACCTGAAGGGGCCCGCATTGATCTGTTCGAGGCTTCGGGCATACACGCTGGCCTCAACAAAGAGTGGACGAATCCTACGGTGACAGTTTCCAGCACACGCATCCCAGCCCCTTACCCATATCTCTCATCGCCCCGGGGTACCGCAGCCGGCGCAACGCGCTTATTGCGCGTAGCGCAGACCAGCGACTCGATGCAACCCTACACATGACAGACCGGCGGCGCCCGCGCAGCGATCACCTCTTGCGGGTTGGCGGCGCGGAGCCGTCACCGCGACCGGAATTGATGATTGTGAAGGTCGACCGGGCAAGAATCGGACTGCGCGCATTTCTGGGAATCCACTCACTGCGCACCGGCCACCTGCGCAGGGGCCTGATACTGCTGTCGCGTATGGGATAGCGATACGAAGTCCGCTCTTAACATTCTTACAAATGTGACTCGGCGCTCCCCTTCTATCCGCAAACCGCACGCCTCGCATTCGCGGGCGGCCACCTGGTCGGGTTCCACCTCCACCACGTCGTGCCTAACGACGCACCGCGGGCGGAAAAGGAACGCAACAGGCGGTAGCCTTACGCTCCCCCCGTCCGTATCTGCTACCGCACCCACACCTGGATCCATCATTGATCCAGCGCCGCGGCCACTTGCGGACCAATGAGTACAAAGCGCGTTCTAGAGATGGTGAGTCCACTTCTGTGGTCAACCTGATCCCTAGGGCCAACGGTCAAGTCCCGGGATGTGGTGTAGTGCTGCGTGATCCGGTGGGTTAGGCGGTGAGTGCGGGCATGTCGTGGGCTCCTATCTCGGGGTTGTCGTTGGTGATGGTGGTTAGCCTCGATTTTTCGTCGGGGTAGGGGATGGTCGGGTGTGACCGCTCGGTGGGCGTCTGTGGAAGGTTTTCGTGTTCAGCGCGTGTTGGATGGTCCCGTGTCGCCGGGTGGGGCGGGCTTTCCCAGGGCCAGTGGGTCTTTCGTGGTTGGTCGGTCTGATGGGCTGTTGGTCAATCGAAGGCGGTGCGGATGCGTTGCCAGGCGGTCGCGATCATTGCGGCCCATCGCCAGGTGGCGTCGATGCGCAGGCGTAGTTGGCGGGCGCCTCGGGTGATGCGGGCGGCCACATGCAGGACCTTGTAGCGGAAGGTGTCGATCTCGGCGCGGGCCAGTCCGGGATGGCTACCGAAGCCGATCAGGCGGCACCAGGTGACCAGATCGGCGGCGGCCAGCGCGATCTCCAGCCAGGCGGCGTTGGCCCAGAATGAGTGACACGGCAGGTTGCGCAGGCCGGTGGCCTTCAGTTCGCGGATGCGGTCCTCGACGCGGGCGTGCTGACGGTGACGCAGTTCCAGACCGGCGACCTGCCCGGGCACGACACCGGGCGCGGTGTCGGTGATGAACGCGGTGACCCGCATCCCGTCGGCGTCGGTGAACCGCAACTGCGCACCCGGATGCGGGCGTTCCTTACGCAGGATCAGCCGAGTCCCGGCCGGCCATGTCGAGAGGTTGACCAGGTTGGTGGCCTCGGCGACCCAGGCCCCGTCGCGGATACCGCCGTCGGTGTCGATCGCCGGATACCAGCACTGGCCGAGGTTGAGGGTGTCCACGGCGTCTTGCACGCGGACGTCGACGGGGTAGCCGAAGGAGAACCCCACCCCAGCCCTGCGGCATGCGTCGGCGAATCCGTGGGTGGCCCCGGCGGTATCACAGCGCACCAACACCTGCCGCGCATCCGGATCCAGTGGGTCGGGCCGCCACCGCGGCGGCAGCGACGCCAGGGCCTGCTCCAGGACGATGATGTGGTCGGAAGCGGTGTTGGAGCCGGCGTTGCCGGTGCGCAGTATCCCGGCCAGGGCTTCCCCACCGGCGATCTCCGGGCGGTCCAGAAACGCCAGCAGCGGATGAAGACCGAAGGTCTTCTTCCAGGTCGGCGTGGCACCGGCTTTGTTGTCGGAGTGATCGATCACCAGGGTGGCATCGATGTCGATATGCAACCAGGCCTCACCAGTAGGGGCGGCCCCGGCTTCCCAGGCCGCCGCCCGCGCCCCAGCCCGCGCTGCCCGCACCGCCGGCAGATGCGCGGCATCGATGCGCTCATCGACCAGCCGCCACATCGTGGTCGTCGACGCCTTCGCACCGAACACATGCTCACGGTCGCCACACAACTGCCCGACTCCGTCGATGCAATCGGCGCCGTCGGCGACCGCGGCGGCCAGATCGGCGAACACCTCCCCGGGGGCATACACCCACGGGCCGCGGTAGGTGTCGGCCAACGCGGCGGTGACCTGCGCCGACAGGCCCGTGCGGTCGGCGAGCTCACGCAGTAGGCCCATCCCGGCATGCGACACGACACCATGGCCGTCGGCCGACACTTTCACCCGTGGCGCCGCCGCGATATTCTTCACCTGCGAAGTGCCTTCCCGTAGGAATATTTGAACCGTAGAGAAGTCCAATTATCCCTTGCAGGAGAGGCACTTTCGCTTATCTACACACCCTCACAGGGGAGATTCCACGAAAAATCCGGGTTAGGCGGCAGCGGGCGAGGATGTCGAGGCCGAGGTAGCGGCGGCCTTCGGCCCATTCGTCGTTCTGTTCGGCTAGGACTGCGCCGACGAGGCGGACGATGGCGTCGCGGTTGGGGAAGATCCCGACGGCGTCGGTGCGGCGGCGGATCTCTTTGTTGAGGCGTTCGGCGGGGTTGTTGGACCAGATCTGGGTCCAGACATCTTTGGGGAACGCGGTGAAGGCCAGGATGTCTTCGCGTGCGGCACTGAGGTGTTCGGCCACGGCGGGCAGTTTGTCGGTGACGTAGTCGATGAGCCGGTCGAATTGCGCGGCCACTGCGGGGGCGTCGGGTTGGTCGTAGACGCTGTGCAGCATGGCTTTGACCGCCGGCCACATGCTCTTGGGGCAGATGCTCATCAGGTTGGCCGCGTAGTGGGTGCGACAGCGCTGCCAGGTCGCGCCGGGCAGGTTGGCCGCGATCGCCTCGCGTAGCCCGGCGTGGGCGTCGCTGGTGACCAGTCGCACGCCGGCCAGCCCGCGGGCGACCAGGTCGGCGAAGAACTCGTTCCAGGCCGGGCCGGTCTCGCTGGTGACCACTCGCATGCCCAGGACTTCGCGGTGTCCGTCACCGTTGACTCCCGTGGCCACCAGCACGACCCCGTTGACGACCCGGCCGCCTTCGCGGACCTTCATCGTCAACGCATCAGCAGCGACGAAGGTGAACGGGCCAGCAGCATCGAGTGGGCGGTGGCGGAACTGCTCGACGTGTTCATCGAGGTCGGCGGCCATGCGGCTGACCTGCGATTTGCTTAGCGAGTCGATGCCCAGGGTCTTGACCAGCTTGTCCATCCGCCGCGTCGAGACCCCGGCCAAGTAGCAGTCGGCCACCACGGTGATCAGCGCGGATTCGGCCCGCTTGCGGCGTTCGAGCAGCCAGTCGGGAAAGTAGGTTCCCTTGCGCAACTTCGGGACTGCGACATCGATGGTGCCCACCCGGGTGTCCAGGCCGCGGTGGCGATACCCGTTGCGCTGGGCGCGGCGCCCCGGTGTGGGCTGGCCCCATTCGGCGCCCACGACGGCATCAGCATCCGCCGACAGCAGAGCGTTGATGACCGTCTGCAGCAGCGAGCGCATCAGATCCGGTGAAGCTTCGGACAGGGCCTCGCCAAGAAGGCCCGCAGGGTCGACAATATGGGGTGCGGTCATCGTGATGCTCCTCGAGGATTCTGTGGAAGGTTGACTCGAAGGATCACGCGGTGGCCGCTTTACGTCCATCACCGACACGATGACGAACCCAGCAACCGCGCTACACCACTATGCGGGACTCAACTGGGCCAAACCTAGATTTAAAGGGCGGATAGACCCCGCTGGATGCACAAACCGGGTCGCCGACACGTCTGTGCCTAAAGCGGCACGCCGCCATCCAACTGTGCGGCGCATCGCAGGTTAGTATGTCTTGTCCGTTGCACTGAGCTGCGCAGGGGTTGGCTCGCTAAAGGGGTGGTAATTGACATCTAGAATCCGTGACTCGATTCGAAAAGCTCGTAAAGCAGCTGGCCTGTTGACACGTCGGGGTTTTGCGCGAGCGATGATTGTTAACCGCGTCGCTGCCGCGACGGAACATCTATCAGCGATTCAGGTTTGCTCGCCTAACACTCTTCTTGACGCAGGGGCAAATAAGGGGCAATTCTCCCTTGCTTTCCGCGCGTTGCGGCCCGGTGCCCGTATTATCGCTTTCGAACCTTTGCCTGAGGCGGCCGATATCTTTGAAAGACTGTTTCTAGGGGACGAACTGGTCCGACTGCAGCGTGTCGCGCTCGCAGACGCGGAAGGACAAGCGGAATTTTATGTCGCAGATAGGGCGGACAGCTCGTCACTTCTCGAGCCGGGGGAAGGACAGGCGCGGGCATTCGGTGTGCGCAGTACAAGTACCCTTCAGGTGCCGGTCAAACGGCTCGACACCTGCGTCGACATTGCCCACCTCCCTCGTCCCATCTTTCTGAAGGTAGATGTCCAGGGTGGCGAACTTGGAGTTTTCGAAGGCTTTAATCAACTCAATGAGATTGATTTCATTTACGTAGAGCTCAGCTTCATAGAGCTTTACATTGGCCAGCCAATCTTCGAAGACGTTACCTCATACCTCTCCGGCCGGGGCTTCAGAATCATGGGCGTCTTTAATCAGGTTGTGACCGCAGAATACGGGCCCACACAGGTCGATGTACTCTTTCATCGAACTCAGGTCTAGCGACGCGATCTGTTAGCCACATGTTGGCGCTCGTGCAGTAATGCAATTCTTCGAACACCATCGCTAGCCGTGGTGCCGGGTTTTCGCACCGACGAGCATTCAAATCAGCACGGGGATACGGGCCCAAACCACTTCGAATCGTGCAAGTTCGCGCGAGGCCAATCAGCAAGGCGCTTCTGGGCTGACGACGAGCCGATAGCCCTGGGATCGCCTGACCTCTGACCACCATTGTGCTAGTCGTTTGCCGGCGCGGACCCCGCCCTACGGCGAAGGCCGGCACCGACAACTCCCGGGGAAGTTAGAGGTCTTGTACGATTACTGCGCTGGCTGACGCCCGGTGTTAGGGAACTCCATGATATCGGCTCCTGCCCACAGTGACGGGCCGCCGCTCCATCCATCTCGTTGTCACCCCCCGTCGAACCCGAGGACCCAGCGAGTCACATCATCATCACCGAAGTTTACTGGTAATCATTTCGGCGAAGCATCAACCAGCGAAACGCCCTCTTTCTCCAACGCTTCCCTCAATTCCGTGGGCAGGCCGGTCGAACCTGTGACAGCCCCCTGCCTCGCCTGTCGGCTCATATTGGCTTCGGCGAAGTCGTAAGTAAAGGTGTTGGGCGCGCCGTAGGTAAAGAACACCGACAGTCGGTCGCGTCGGCCGATCAGCCTCCAATAGCGGGCCTTGGCGCGCGTGATCCATTCCGCGTCCTCTCGATCCCGCAGCCCTTTATTGAGTGCGCGACTAATCGCTTTGAAGCCCTTCTCGACTGGGTCGGGCAGTTGTCCTGTATGGGTGATGCGCACGTCGAACACCACGATGTCGCCGATTCGGGTTTGTGCGGTTACCTGCTCTCCGACGCTCAAGTCAGTATCGCGGTGCGAGCCAAGGCGTGCGGTGAACCCGTCGCGCTGGCCGGTATCCTGAAGGTAGATCGCGACCTTGTACACGCGACAATCTGGTGCGGTCATATATGGGCCGCTGAAATAGCCACCGGGCACGGTCTCTCCGCTATCTTTGTGCCAGCCGGAGAGCATGTTCATGTGGATATCGCAGTGCCCCGTGAAAACCGCGTTCGACTCGCCGAGTACCTGTCTGATGACCTTCAGAATTTGCGGGTGCGCGAAGATGAACGCAAGATCGGGAACGTTCTCGGCTGCGTTGGGCTGGGTTTTGCCGAGGCTGTGGCGGAGCCCACCCTCAGCGAGATGGCCACGTATAACTTCGCGCAGCTTCCCGACCTCGTCGCGTGACAGCGCATCGCGGACGACGAAGATGCCGTCCTCTTCCAGCGCCTGGCGCATGCTTGGCGCGCTTTCCGCTACGTCGGCATTATTAAATTCGCGGATTGCAGCCATGTTAGCGGGCCTTAACCGGGGTCGCCGGTTCCCACTTGAGCTTGCGGCGGGTTTCCACCTCAACCGGCAGGAGTTCGGTTTCCTTCGATTTGAGCGCGCGCGCAACGTTACGCACGTCGCGGACCAAGCGGCGCATGCCATCGGGCTCAAGCGAGGCGCTATGATCCGTGCCCTTCCAGGTGCGATCCAGCGTGAAATGCCGCTCCACCCAGGTGGCGCCGAGGGTAATCGCGGCGATGTCGGCGGCGATGCCGAGGTGGTGGCCTGAGAAGCCAATACCCTGAACCCGGGCCGCGTAATTCTGTTGGAGCCGGGTTATCTCGGCGAGACAAATGTCTTCGAATGCCACCGGATAGCCCGAGGTGCATGCATATATCAACAGGTCCCCAGCGCGGCCTTTACGCTCGAAAAACGACACAATTTCCTCCTCCTCGGCGTGCGTCGTCATGCCGAGTGAGAGTTGAATGCCCCCACCAAACTCGTCACACAGCACCGAGAGCATCTCCCAGTGCAGGTTGGATGCCGACGGAACCTTAAGGAAGTCGGGTTGCAGCGCAGCCATCTCGCGGGCCGAGCTCACGTCCCACACCGAGGTGGAATAGCCGATACCCATTTGCTCGCAGTAGTTTTTTAATTCACGGTGCTGGTCAACCGTGAATTCAAGAAATTCGCGATGCTCGCCGTAGGTGGCGCCGAAGCTGTTCGCCGGGTTCGGATGCGGAGCGTTGTACTGCTCCTTCGACAACAGCTCCCGATTATTACGTTTTTGGAACTTGACATAGTCCGCCTTGCAGAAAATCGCCGCAGTGGAGATCAACTCCATGGCGGTGTCCAAATCGCCTTTGTGGTTGCAACCTATCTCTGCTACCACCTTTGGAATATCGACCATTTTAACTCCTTGCATAGATAAAGCAGACTACGAAACGCTGCTCGGAACGTCAGGTCGGCACCGAGTCATTGAAGCATTGGGAGCGGGTACGAAGCAAAGGAATGAGGTTAGGGCGCGAAAGCCCGCGGCATCAGCCCCCGGTGTCGAGGTACCCAGCTCGGACGGTCACGCTGTGTTACCCGGCGACTGAAGCATTGCAACGAACTAGCTCGATTCCCCACCATCGATCTCGATTCCCCCATCGATCCAGCTACGCGATCTGGTGACGCAAATATATGCCAGGTTCTCATAGTTGTCAGCTGAAGCCTTCTCCACGAGCGTTGGCGCTCGCTTGTTCGGGGCCCGCCGTCGCGCCGCGAGTACGGCCATCGGCAAGCTTTCGTCCCCATCCGGCTCCCGAGAGTGTGCGATAGCTGGCACACCGCGACAAGGCTGAATCGACTTCTCTGGGAACGGCACAGCGTCTTGAGACGTTAGCTGCGAGGCGTCTGACCTTACAGAAACCTCAATGGAAAGAAGTGATTAGACCGCTTGGCGCTTCGGCATAAAGGCTGAGACCGCGAATCACGCCCGCCAGCTTGGCGTGTAGGCCCGAGTCTCCGAAGGTTCTCATGTTCCCCGCTGAATCGCTCCCGGGCGGTCCGTAAACAGCGCGCGCTTGGTTGCCGTCCTCTATCGGATGACGATCGTGCACCCGCTGCAACCCGCCCGCTCGTCACACTGTTTGCTCGACCGCCGTACCAAACCGGTGCCTCGTGGACACACTGTCTACAGGACACAGCATCGACCGTTCCCCCGCCGCCGGTTGCGCTCTGAGCTTCGCGCAAGCAGGTGTTGCACGCTTCACGCTCTGCGAGTGCCACACGCTATTTGCCGCTTTCATGTCGCGAACCGCCCGGTCGCTTTCCCGCAACCTCTCGATAGTGAGTGCCCCAGACCCACTTCCGGCTGCCGTAAGGGCCTCGTCGACGTGCTGATCGCACGCAGAATCGACGCTTAGAGTACATTTCCGTCAGCATGCCTTTGGGGGATGCCGAGCGCTTGTCGCCTACGTGGCCGAGCTTCTTGCGCGATGCGCCGGTCGACAGAGACGGCTCGTCAGCCCGTGGCCTCGCCGGATGTCAAGCTGCCGGCGTCGTGTTCGAAGGGGGGAAAGGTATGAATGCTCTGGACGGGAACGGAACGCTGGGGATCGAAGGCGCGCGCGTCTTGGTTACAGGCGGCTCCGGTTTCATCGGGCGCGCCGTTTGCCGACTTTTAATGAGCGCCGGGGCCCAGGTCCTCAACTATGACCTGAACCCGTGGCCGGGTGCTGATTCAGGGCCTCGCTCCGTTGTTGGCGATATCGAAGACGCCGACGCATTGAGTAAGGCCTGTAAGAGTTTCGATCCCTCGGTCTTCATCCACCTCGCTGCTTTCGCATCTGTGACGGCGACATCCCGAAGCGATTTCTCGACTATCTGGAATGGAACGCAGGTGGCTGCGAGAGCGTTCGCTAGCGCCAGCGGACCTGAGCGCTTTGTCAACATCTCGACTCAGCTTGTTATCCGGCCCGGGCCACAGCCGACAGATCTGCGAGCCTACGATCCCTATACCCCCTACGGTGAGGCGAAGGCAGAGGCCGAGCGATTCTTGCAAAACTTCAGCCGGCCCTATGCCACCGCTCATGTCCGACCAACCAACATCTGGGGTCCGCATCACCCAAGCTACGCCAATTCGATCATGCGGTATCTCGAAAAGGGCTGGTACCTTCACCCGGTCGCGCGCAAACCGACGGTTCGTACATACGGCTACGTCGACAACTGCGCGGGACAAATTATCAGTATCGCGTTTTCAGAAGCTGTTTCAGACGGCGACATCTTCTACAGCGGGGACGAGGCGATCGATTCCGCCAAATTCCTCGACGCCATGTCCGTCGGATTGCGAGGCAAGCCGGTCCGACGTTTTCCGCTCGGCCTGCTGCGACGCGCCGGAGAGGCGGGAACGTTCCTGCAACGCCTGGGATTTCCTTTCCCGCTCGATCGCGAGAGGGTGATGCGGATGTCAACCGACTACGCCCTCCCGCTCGGGGCCACGCATGGTTTGACGGCACTTCAAAGCGTGCCGTTCGAAGTCGGTATGGAGCGGACCACGCGATGGTTCAAGGAAGGTGCTGCGCCTGACTGGATCGCCTGAGTCGTATGTGTCCACAGTGATCGGAAGGAAGCTGGACATGCAGAGCGAGTGCTGGGTTTTACAAGTCGTGAATGTGGCGGGTTGACGTGTTGGAGGTCCTTGCTCTCATTCCCGCGCGTGGCGGTTCCAAATCGCTGCCTCGCAAGAATGTGCTACCCCTCCGCGGCATACCACTGATTGCCCACACAATTCGCGCGGCGCAGGCGGCTTCGCTGGTAACCCGCGTCGCGGTGTCCACCGAAGACGCCGAAATTGCCACAATCGCACGGCAGTTTGGCGCGGATGTGGTGTACCGCCCGATCGAGTTGGCGAGCGACGAAGCCAGTAGCGAATCCGCGCTACTCCATGCGCTTGAACATCTCGCAACAAACGACGGATACCGGCCTGACATTCTATGCTTCCTGCAATGCACCTCCCCGCTTACGGCTTCCGAAGATATTGACAATGTGCTGCGCGCTTTGATCGATGCTGATGCCGACACCGCCCTCGCTGTAACGCGCTTTCATTACTTCGTGTGGCGACAGGACGCGCAAGGCAATGCGGTGGGTGTGAACCACGACAAAGCTTCGCGGCCGCGCCGACAGGACCGAGACGCCGAGTTCCTCGAGACCGGCGCGGTCTACGCCATGGTCGCCGACGGATTCCGCACCGCGCGGCATCGCTTCTTTGGCCGAACCGTCTTTCACGAAATGCCGACCTCACGGGTGCTGGAAATCGACGATCCTGATGACTTCGTGTTGGCCGCCGCACGTATCGGCGTTGAGAACCCGGCGCCCTCTGGGCTGCCATCTCGCGTCGAGGGGATTGTCTTCGATTTCGACGGCGTCTTCACCGACGACCTCGTAGTGGTTGACGAGCATGGAACTGAAGCCGTGCGTTGCTCTCGCCGGGACGGAATGGGCATTGAAATGTTGCGTAACGCCGGAATCCCGATGATTGTTATTTCCAAGGAAAGCAACCCCGTGGTCGCTCGTCGGTGCCGAAAATTGCGCCTGGAATACCGTCAAGCCGAAGAGGACAAACTCAGCGCAATGAAGAGTTGGATTGGGGACGGCGGCATGGATATCAGCCACGTGATCTACGTGGGCAACGACGTGAACGACCTCGAATGTATGGCTGCCGTGGGCTGCGCCGTTGCTCCCGCCGACGGGCATCCAAAAGCACTTTCCGCGGCAGCTGTCATCCTCGGCTGCGACGGAGGAAAGGGCGCAATTCGCGAACTAGCGGACATGATCCTCGGAGGGCTCAGGTGAACTTCTTGTGCGGCGTTGCGTGCGCGGACGACGCGTCCCCCACTGACCCTTCGAGGCAAGGTCTGTTGGGGCACACAAAGTCGCTGAGCTCTGCTGCTGTTTCCGTGCCTCACGGCTCGACCGAGGTTGTCCGATGATTCGGGCGCTCGCGGTGGTTAACAACCACATATCGCTCAACATGCTGCTCGCCGATCTCGGTGCGCGAGGCATAGCGCCGAATGAGACCTTTATCATCGGCACGCGCCAAATGGATCTGCCGGACAATCTAGGCGGCAAGCTCGACTATCCCGGTAAGCATGAAATGGGAGTGCTGGGGCAACGTCGTTTCATAGGCTTCTATCGCCACGCGACGCGGATCCTTAACCGACAACTCGCCTCCCCAGCGCTCCAGCATCTCTACGTTATCAATAACGACAATCTGCTCACCAGCCATCTGCTGGAAACCGCCCTACGGGACGGTCGCGAAGTCACGGTCGTCGTCGAAGGTCTAATGAACTTCCTAGATTCAGGCGTCCATAACCTAGATTCTTGGCGACTAAAGATAAAGCCGGTACTCACTCGCTTGCTGGGACTTCGCTATGTGACACCAGTAGGACACCAGTCGGGGGCATTCCATCCCGCTGTGCGCCGCGTCGTGAGTTTCTCGCGCGACGGTCTGCGCGCGCCGCCTGAGAAAGTCGTCCTGCGGCGCTGGCCCATCGAAGCCGCACCATCCCTGCCACCCGATCCCGACGTCGGGCTCGTCGTACACACCGCGCTGGCGCGCTTCATGTCAGAAGCGCAATATCGGGTCTTCGCCGAGGGCTATGCCAATTGGATTTCCGCGCAGAATTTCAGGCGCCTCTATACCAAGCCGCACCCTCGTAGCGAGGACCCGCTGCTCGAGTCTCTCCTGCCGCCTCATGAGGTCATCAATGATGATCGACCAATTGAAGACATGGCCGGCGACATAGCAGCCGGCGTGGTGGTCGGGCCGGGCACAACTCCTCTCGTCACGCTAAAGCTGATGCGCCCAGAACTGCGCTGTATCGATTTCGGCGCGGACTATTACGTTCCTATCGTCTACCAGGGGGGCATCGGCGCGACGCCGTTATTTGAGGCAGCGGGAGTGGAACGCGTACCTTTCACAGAAGGGGCGAACTGATGCCGCGCATGCAATGTCCGGGATGCACGGAGGAAGGCAAATCCAAGCCTCTGGTCGTTCTAGACAGCAACCGAGAGATCCGGCGCTGCTTGCGATGCAATCTCGTTTTTGCCTATCCAATGCCAACCGGGCAGGAGATTGCTAATTATTACCAAGGATTTACCTTCGGTATGCCTCAGATGGAGGCGGTGACAGCACACCAAAAGTTGATTGGCTCCAACGTCGCGCGAATTGTCGACGATGTGCGCGCGGTTGGCTGTCGCTTTGACAGCGCACTTGATTTCGGGGGCGGCCTAGGCTACTACGCCAATGCATTTGCCGATCACTTTGAGACGGTTGACATGTTTGATTTGGATCGCGTGGCACTGAAGCACGCCCACGCTCTGTTTCCAGGACGTTTTGGGCTGCATACCACGGAGCCCGGCGAAGTGCCGCATTTTAACCGCACGTACGATCTGGTCTTTGCGAACCAAGTGATTGAACACTACACCGACCTCGACTTATTTTTCGCAACACTCCATGAGGCCGCGCACCAGGACACGATCTTCGTGATCACCACTCCGAACAATCGGTCACGTAATTTATGGGTTCGGCCTGAGATCCTGGCGCACTATTCGGGGATAGGATCCCGGAATATCACTGACAGGCTGCGAAACATCGTCTCGCTGGCGCGCGACTCGTGGGCGTGCTGCGATCCGCCCCGTCATGTCTTGGCCTTCGACCAGGAAAACTTGATGCTGGTCGCCGAGCGGCACGCGCTCAAGGCGCTCCGCATCTCATCCATGTACTGCACCGACGACTACTACTCCCCGGCGAAGTACCAGCCTGTACCGCTTCGCAACACCAAAATGGTACCGCGCGGTATCTTCAACGCTGTTGTGCGACGAGCTATTCGCTTTCTCCGGAAGTTGGATCCAGCCGCCCGCCGTGGCGACGATCTCGTACTTCTCGCAAAGATGTCACGTGACGCGACGTCAGTCTAGGGTGATGATGGCGACACGCTCTGCGATTAGACCCGGAGAGGCAGAGTTATGACCTTTTGGGAAGTCGCGCCCGCGCTCATCGTTTTCTTTGTGGGCGCCGGTCTATACATCAAAATCTGCTTACATTTCCCCCCTGCCCTAGTTTTGGGCATCGTCGCTTACTCCATGATCAGTAAGTCCGCAAGCGTCGCCTATCTGGAATCAGCTGAAGTGTATCTAATCGAAGTTGATATGGTTTCACACTTGGTAGGAGCGACGCCCCGACTAATTTTTTATAACCTATTCATATTCGCCATTGCCATATCCATAATCCGTTGGATAATTGCATGGCAACGCCCAGCGATAGCCACGCGATTAGCCAACTTTGGCACAGCGGCATACAATGGAGAGTTGCGACTCGCTTTGCTTATCAGCTCGGCATTGCTCGTCGTGCAGGTCATGAATGCGCTCGCCTCGCCCCCTTACGCGCTTCCCGGAAGTGACATCAACCGGCAACAGTTCTGGGCAAATATTCGCTTTGCGCCGATCGCCGACATGGTGGGAGTCTTAGCCATCTTCGTTCCGGCGATCGCCGGCGCCGCTTTAGCGTACGGCACAGTGACGAATCAGCGCTACTTCCGGCGCTTTAGCATCACACTAATGCTGGTTTACGGCGTCTTCTTCATACTGACCGGCGCACGCTTCCATGGTCCGCTTATGGCCTTACTATTCTGGCTCAGTTCGTATTGGATTGTACTGTGGGCGTTCGGCAGGAAGTTGTACGTAAAGCGCATGGGATTATGGCTGACAGTAGCCGTCACCGCTTTCCTGGTCGTCGGGTATTTTGAGATCGCCGACCGGGGCATTACAGAGATGACCGGCAGTGCATGGGATGGCATGCTTTACCGAGTCTTCGCCCTACAGGGAAACGTATCATTCGCTGCGGACGTCCTTACCGGAGAAGGAGAAAGCCATTCTGCGGCGCTGCTTTTGGGAGACATGGCGACGACATTGCAGGCCTACATGCCGACGGGACTCGCACAAGCATATCTCGATAAAGGGGTAAATCTGGCCGGTTCCCTACCGGGAAATTCAATTTTCGTCTTCGGCTATTGGTTCGGCCTCATTCCAATGGCGATTTATGCGGTACTGCTCGGCTTGATCGCAGGCGCTTACGTCTACATCATCCTTTCTGGTCATTTCGTGTTGATTCTTCCCAGCTCGTATCTATGCCTCTGGGCCTATACCGGCTACACCCAAGGTTCATTCGCACCCTTCCTGGACTACAAACTTCTCCTATTCGTCGGCTTGATAATCGGTTGGCTGGCCTTTGCCCGCAGCGCTCGACATCGTCAGCGGCCAGTGCGACCGCACACGTCGAGTGCCACCGAAGTGAGGTCGTGATGCACGAGGTTTTCCTTGTTAATGACAGTCGCGCACAAAACAACTGGGGCTGCCGGGCGACGACGACAGCGCTGATTAGCTTGATCGAGTCCTCCGGCGGGAAAGTAGTCGGCGCAGTCGGCCATGCGCCGCACACCGACTTCGGCAACGGGCCCGGTGTTAAGAGACTTGTCCGGAACGCCTTGACGCACGTCCCGGGTAGTTTGCAGGTAGCGCACCAGTTGAAGACTCAGCGCGAGCAGTTCCTAGGTCCATCGCGTGGTTTTATCACTTCGCTCGACGATTTCGAACGGGCCGCACACGCCATCGAAAAGGGCGAGCTCTGGCCCAACGAAGGAGATGCTGTTCGACGCGCCCACACGGTAATCGTAAATGGCGAAGGCGCAATATACGGGAGGCAGCTTAAGGGGTTCATTTCGCTTTTCTGGGCTTGGTACGCCAAAGCCAGGCATGGGAAACGAGTGGCCTTTGTCAACCACACCGCGGATCTAGCTGACCCGCAGATGCGCCGAGCTGCCGAGGCCGTCTATCCCCTTCTCGACGACGTCAGCTTCAGGGATCCAATTTCGCTGCGCGAAGCTGGATATGCCGCTCCGCAGGCTCAATCCGGCGTCGTTCCGGACGCCGCGTACACCCACGTTCCTCTTCCTTTCGAGGCACTGCGCGACTGGGCTGCAAGGCCGGGGTTTTTCTCAATTTGGCCGTATGACGCCGATCGGTTCGACATTGCTCAGCCTTACATTGCTGTCACCGGCAGTTCAGCGATCAATAGACCCGAATCGGCTGATCGCAAAGCGCCGGTGCGACAGTTCACTCAATTGTGCCAAAGCTTGGAGAAGACTGGTTTACCGATCGTTCTCGTAGCACCCGATCCCACGGACTCCGAGTTACTCGCTCCCGTCGCGCGTTCGTTGAAACTCCCCCTCATTGCTCCGAGTACACCGCTTCCGATCGCCCATCAGGTCCTAGCTCGAGCCGCTTGCCTGCTCGGCGGCCGATGGCATCCCGGGATTCTCGCTGCAACGGGTGGAACGCCGTTAGTCAGCCTTACCGCAAACACAAGAAAGACGACTGGGCTGATGGAGCAGTTAGGGCTGGACGTTACGACATTCGACGCCCTTGATCTTGGGTCTAGTGTTGACGTCATTGTCGAAGCGGTCACTGATTATGTGGAGCAGGGCCAGCCTTTGCGGGAGCGCATCAGATCTCGAGCCGATGCGCTTCGCTTGGAGGCTCGTGGAAATGTCCGAGTGCTTAGCGGGACTGGCACAGAAGGCGATTCCGCCGAGTTGTCGCGCGCATGAATCGAGCGCCCGCAAAATCTTACGCAATCCTGCTTGATGTCTTGATCTACGCCTTGGGCGGCGCTGCGCAGCGCGCCGCGTTCTTACTCCTAGTACCAATTCTCGGATGGTTGTTGTCAGCTGCCGACTATGGACGCTGGATGATCTTCATAGCGTTGCTTCCCATGCTGACCGCGATAATTGACTTTGGATTCAGTAAGGCCGTCGGGCGGTTCTATTTTGACAATGACGAAAGTGCAGCATCGCTCGCCGCGTTCCTAGCACGGGCCATCTGGCTCCGACTTGCGATGTTCGCGGTCCTTATTCTGCCCGTTCTGCTCGGATTATGGATGGCTTGGCCACTCCTTACCGGCGGTAGTCTGCCTCCCAGCAACTTTCTTGCCCTTCTCACGATCGCGTGCCTTTCCGAAGCTGTGATTTTGGGCGTCACCGCATTCTCAAGGGCGCGTCACGTTACTCTTCTCTTCGGCATCGTGCGCCTCGGCCAAGGTGTTCTTACCGTTGGACTGTCTTTTGCACTTGCGGGTACACATGACTTGATCGGCGCTGCAATCGGTCTGACGGCTGCGAACGTAACTGCCGCAGCTGTCGCATTCGGTTGGTGCTTGGTCTGGATTTCGCGTCAGCCACGCCTGAATGCTCCCCCCAGTCGCTTTGCTGATGCCAGAAGAATGACCCGTTACGGCGCTCCTGTGGTCGTCCACGACCTCTCTTGGTGGATCCGCAACTCAAGCACGCTTATTATTCTGAGTCACTTCGTTAACGCCGCGCTGGTGGGCGCGTATTCTATTGCCTTTGCCGCGCTCAGTCTAATCTCCATGCTGAGTTGGAGCCTCGATTTCGCAGTAGCGCCCTACTACTATCGCTGGCGAAAGCGCGAAGTGGATTGGCGTGCCAATACGCGCGACATATTGGGCGTGACGAATGCAATCATTTTCATCCTTGCTAGCACCGGCATCCTTTTGTTCGCAGACGTCCGATCAGCGTTTTTCGGAAGTAAGTTCGAGCAGGCAGACCAAGTTGCCCCGTTGTTGCTTATCGCCGGAATGCTTCAACCACTTTACTTCATGACGGTCAAGCCGTATTTCTACCTGAAGCGCACCGCACTCCTGTCTTCCATTACCTTCACCACGAGTGCGATCGCCGTCACCGGTACCATTGTCGCTGTTCACCAGTGGGGTTTTCTCGCCGCTGCGGCAATGACGATCATCTCCATTAATGCTATCGTCGTCGTCGGCTACTGGCTTAGCCTTCGACTCGAACCCGCTCCCTTCAAGCTGTACCGTGCGCTGGCGCCGGCAGTTCTGTGCTGCGGGCTGGCCGTGGTTAACCATTTATATGATATTCCGCTGATTGCGCGGACTGCCATTGCGGCGGCGCTGGTCACGGTGGCTCTTCTACAAATCGTCAGAACGCTCCGAACTCTACAAAGCCGTAACGCCTTCCAAACATAGGCTGTGACGGCTCCGGCGGAGGCACCCGATTACTCAGCCGCAAGGGCAGCGATTCTGCCACACGCAAAGCCAGCCATGTAGACCACCTCGCGTCCGATTAGCCGGCTCTTCCGGAATCAGAGTTCAGCGATTCGTTGGGTGGGCGTAGGCGGCGAGCAGGCGTTGGTAGAAGCTCGAGCAGAGTTCAACCGCGAGGCGGTTCGGGCGCGTTACCAGTGAATGAGTTTAACCAGCTTTCGAGTCCTGTGGGGTCAAGTCCCGGGATGTGGTGTAGTGCTGCGTGATCCGGTGGGTTAGGCGGTGAGTGCGGGCATGTCGTGGGCTCCTATCTCGGGGTTGTCGTTGGTGATGGTGGTTAGGCGGCAGCGGGCGAGGATGTCGAGGCCGAGGTAGCGGCGGCCTTCGGCCCATTCGTCGTTCTGTTCGGCTAGGACTGCGCCGACGAGGCGGACGATGGCGTCGCGGTTGGGGAAGATCCCGACGGCGTCGGTGCGGCGGCGGATCTCTTTGTTGAGGCGTTCGGCGGGGTTGTTGGACCAGATCTGGGTCCAGACATCTTTGGGGAACGCGGTGAAGGCCAGGATGTCTTCGCGTGCGGCACTGAGGTGTTCGGCCACGGCGGGCAGTTTGTCGGTGACGTAGTCGATGAGCCGGTCGAATTGCGCGGCCACTGCGGGGGCGTCGGGTTGGTCGTAGACGCTGTGCAGCATGGCTTTGACCGCCGGCCACATGCTCTTGGGGCAGATGCTCATCAGGTTGGCCGCGTAGTGGGTGCGACAGCGCTGCCAGGTCGCGCCGGGCAGGTTGGCCGCGATCGCCTCGCGTAGCCCGGCGTGGGCGTCGCTGGTGACCAGTCGCACGCCGGCCAGCCCGCGGGCGACCAGGTCGGCGAAGAACTCGTTCCAGGCCGGGCCGGTCTCGCTGGTGACCACTCGCATGCCCAGGACTTCGCGGTGTCCGTCACCGTTGACTCCCGTGGCCACCAGCACGACCCCGTTGACGACCCGGCCGCCTTCGCGGACCTTCATCGTCAACGCATCAGCAGCGACGAAGGTGAACGGGCCAGCAGCATCGAGTGGGCGGTGGCGGAACTGCTCGACGTGTTCATCGAGGTCGGCGGCCATGCGGCTGACCTGCGATTTGCTTAGCGAGTCGATGCCCAGGGTCTTGACCAGCTTGTCCATCCGCCGCGTCGAGACCCCGGCCAAGTAGCAGTCGGCCACCACGGTGATCAGCGCGGATTCGGCCCGCTTGCGGCGTTCGAGCAGCCAGTCGGGAAAGTAGGTTCCCTTGCGCAACTTCGGGACTGCGACATCGATGGTGCCCACCCGGGTGTCCAGGCCGCGGTGGCGATACCCGTTGCGCTGGGCGCGGCGCCCCGGTGTGGGCTGGCCCCATTCGGCGCCCACGACGGCATCAGCATCCGCCGACAGCAGAGCGTTGATGACCGTCTGCAGCAGCGAGCGCATCAGATCCGGTGAAGCTTCGGACAGGGCCTCGCCAAGAAGGCCCGCAGGGTCGACAATATGGGGTGCGGTCATCGTGATGCTCCTCGAGGATTCTGTGGAAGGTTGACTCGAAGGATCACGCGGTGGCCGCTTTACGTCCATCACCGACACGATGACGAACCCAGCAACCGCGCTACACCACTATGCGGGACTCAACTTCCTGTTGTGGCCCGATGTGGGCCGAGAAGGGACGATGGAACACATGGCTGATCGGAAGCGGAATTCCGCGGAGGACATCGTGCGAAAGCTGCGCCGGGCGGATGAGCTGGCCGCTGAGGGCGAGACCGGCGAGGAGATCGCGCCGAGCTGCAGGTTTCGCCAGCCACGCTCTGCAACTGGCGGCGCACTTACGGCGGCATGTACGCCGACGCCGCCAAGGAACTCAAAGAGCTGCGCGAGCAGAACGCCCGCCTCAAGCGGCTGGTGGTCGAAGCCGAACTCGAAAAGACGCATTGCAGGAGGTGGCGAAGGGAAAATTCTGAGCCCAGCTGCGCCAAGCGCCGCGCCGTGGACATGCTCAAAGAAACGCTCCACCGCCTGTGGCGCGAAGAGGGCCTGCACGTTCGCGTGCACAGCCCGCGCAAGCGGGCCGGGGCCTCCGTGCCGCCGATCGTCGCCGATGCGCCGAAGGTGGTGTGGGCGACCGACTTCAGTTCGACTCGATCGTGGTGGCGACAACAGCAGTAGCGCACGACGTAGAGTCAGCCACACGGCTCTCTGGGCGGTAGGCGATACGGCGTAGACTCCTGCATATCTGCCGACAGGGCCCGTCTCAGCTCACCGACGCGACCCCTTAGCCCGTATCGCCGAACCATTACCTGCATTCCCTTTGACAGAGCCCGATTAGCCTTTGCTGTTGAGGCGGTCGACTCCCGTATTCCAGATGAGTTCTTGCGCTCCCCAGCCCGGCTCTTTCGTCCAGAGACGGTAAGGATGCAGGCCTGTCGCCTCGCAGCGCGGCAAGTCGTCGGCTACATTGGCTGGATCGCTCGACGCGTACGCTGACGTTAGCTGCGAGGCGATCGGAACGAGTGGCGGGCCAAACGTGCACTTATCGACATTACTTTTGGGGGGGCTGCCGAGCGTGTCTACGCAATCAGCTGAGTGGATCACGGCAGCGCGGGTGCTCCGGCGCATCGGGTTTGGAGTGCGCGGGTCAGAGGTCGACTCAGCGGTCAAATTAGGGCCCGCACCGTCCTATGTCAGCAAAATAGTGGGTGCTGACTTCATGAACGATCCGGGAGTCGTCGCTACTCCGATACCGGAGTTAGATGTCCCGGAACGCCCTGAAGGAGCGGATGTACCGGGGCGGCGCAGGTACCTCGCGAAAGCCGGGGAACAGCGGCGCGAGCTGACGCACTGGTGGATTCGCCGAATGGCGGCAGCCTCTAACCCGGCGAACGAGAAGCTGACGTTTCTGTGGCACAACCATTTTGCGACGTCTGCACTGAAGGTCGGCGCGGCCGAGAGCATGGCAAATCAGAACCAGAAGCTCCGCAAACTGTGTCTAGGCGATTTTCGGACCCTCGCGTACGCCATGCTGACAGACGCTGCAATGGTCATCTGGCTCGACGGGCAGCAAAATAAGTCGGGTTCGCCCAATGAGAACCTCGCGCGCGAATTCCTTGAGCTATTCGCACTCGGGCACGGGAACGGATACTCGGAGAGGGACGTCCGTGAGGGCGCACGTGCTCTGACCGGCTGGACAGTGCGAGAGTATGTTGATGCCGAATTGGTAGCGAAGCGCCATGACAATTCACTGAAGACAGTGCTCGGCACCTCGGGCAACATCGGCTCTGAAGAGTTTTGCGACATTGTGGTGGCGCAGCCGGAGTCTGCAATCTACATCGCCAGTAAATTATGGCGGCAGCTCGCTTCTGACACGCCGCCCTCCGAGAACACGCTGCGGCGGTTGGTGAAGGCTTACGGCCCGGATCGTGACCTCAGGGGGTTGACGGAAGCAATCCTGAGCGATCCAGATTTTTTGGACAGTTCCGCCACGGTAGTGTCCGGTCCCGTCGACTGGCTTATCGGTCTACTCAGAGCCGTGCAGGTACCAATGGATAACAATGAACTGGTCAAAGTCGTTGCTGCGACGCTGAAGTCACTTGGGCAGCAACCGTTTAACCCGCCCGATGTGGGTGGTTGGCCGTTCGGGCAAGCATGGTTATCGTCGTCGGCAGTGAACATCCGCTTGCGAATGGCGGGTGAAGTCATCAAGCGCGGAGACGTCAGTCTGGTTGCCGAGACCCCGGTGAGTGATCGCCTCGATGCCGCCGGGTATCTGATCGGGGTTGGTGCTTGGTCTGAGCGCAGCGCCATGGCCTTAAAGCCGTTATGCAAGGACCCAACCACGCTGGTTGCGGCCGCAGTAAACACGCCGGAATACCTGACTTCTTAGAGGGACCATAATGCCGGAAATGAGTCGACGCGGTTTCTTGTCCGCCAGCATTGGATTGGCGGCGGCAGGGGCTGCTACTTCCTTGCCGGCGATGACGTGGACCGACGTATTGCTGGCCGCCGCAGATCAGCCGATTCTGGACGGCACTGGCATCCTTGTTCTTATCACGTTGTATGGCGGAAACGACGGTCTTAATACCGTCATCCCTGTTCACGAAAGCACCTATCAGGATCTGCGTCCTGAACTGGCCTACTCGGCGGACGAGGTGCTTAACCTCGACGGAACGTACGGGCTCAACCCCGGCATGACCGGTATGGCCGACTTGTTCGCAAACGGCTCACTTGCCATTGTGCGCGGAGTGGGCTATCCCGAACCGGACCGCAGCCATTTCCGCTCGATGGATATCTGGCAGTCAGCCTCCATTGACAGCTCAGCGAATACAGGGTGGGTGGGCCGCTGGTTGGATTCCGCTGGCGCAGACCCGCTCCGCGCGCTACACCTCGGCCGCGTCATCCCGCCGCTCTTAGTCGGAAAGAAGACAGTGGGCGCCCTCTTTTCGCGGGACGTCAGGCCGTCCGAAAGCTCGATCGAGCTTATCGCCGCACTTTCGCGATCGGACCCCGGCGACAGCCCAGCCATGCGCATGGTCTGCGATTCGTACCGCTCAGCAGCACACGTGAACCAAGGGCTCGAGCCCGTGCTCGTTGAAGACGGACTCATGACGGACATGCCAAAATCTAACGACAATGAGCTCGCTCAACAGCTCGACGCCGTTGCGGCATGCATTTCGGCCGAAGTACCTACTCGGGTATACAGCGTGGAGTTGAGCGGGTTCGATACCCACGCTGACGCGCGCGAACTTCAACAGAATCTGCTCAAGACTCTGGACACGGCCGTGACGCGGTTCACGAAACAGATTTCTGGCGGAAAGCACGCGAAGGACGTCGTCATCATGGCGTACTCCGAATTTGGTCGGCGTGTGGCGGCCAATGCGTCGGATGGCACGGACCACGGCACTGCTGGGCCAGTCTTCATCGCCGGTGAATGCGTTCGCGGCGGCTTCTATGGCGATGAGCCCACCCTGACAGACCTTGTCGACGACGACCTGAAAGTCACCACCGATTTCCGCGACGTTTACCATGAAATCCTCGTACGCGTTCTTGGCTCGGATCCTGAACCCGTTGTCGGAAAAGGTAGGAAAGCCATCGGCTTCCTGGAGGCGTGAGCAGAGCAGATCGTTGACCCCAAGGGCCTGATCCGCCTGGTTGGCGCCGTGTTGGCCGAACGACACGATGAGTGGGCCAGATTCCGGCGCTACCTCGGCCTCGACGTGTTGAGCCAATCACGCACCGCCAAGGACACCCCGACAGAACAGGAGGACAACCCCGCGGCACCGACCGCCTGAACCATCACGACGAAGAACCACACGACGACGTCGTACACCACCTCCGTGGACTTGACCCTCAGCGACACCGGAATCGCCACCTTGTTGTCCTCCGCCAGAGCCGACAACACGGCACAATAACCACGACTACGTGTGGCCTACTTTTCACCGTCGCTTCTGGCCTAGTTTCGACCGGGGACCGTCGTCAACACGCCGAAGCACGCGGGCTGCGGAGCCTCGGTCAGTTACGCCTCGGCAGGTCCAGGACGCGGTGGCTAGACTGCGTGATCGTGGCGTGGAAATGGCTTGTTGCCGCTGTTTTGCTGATGACTGCAGTGGTTGCTTGTACGCACGAACCGCCTCCCTATGAGTCTCGCTACACCCCACCACCGCCACCGCTCGGCGCGCCGGCGCCGCTGCCGCCGGGGGCTTCGTTCGTCGACACTTTTGACCGCCCGGACACCCAGTTGGGCTTGGGCGAAGGTTGGGACCTGCGCGAGTCCATTGACAACAGTGCTCTACCTCTGTCGGCAACTGACGGCTTCATCAGGGCAGGTCGCTATGCGTCGGCGAGCATGACCAACGTTTTCGCCGTGCGCAAGTTCCGCAGCAAGGTTCGGCGTATTGGCGCCGAGGCTAGTTGGACACGGGTAGGCGATGGGCCTGCAGAGACCCTGTTTATGGCAATATCGGCGAACGAAAAGATCACGAGTGACTTGGTGCAGCTTGCCGTGAACCCCGCTGAGTGGGAAGTGTCGACACGCCGGAATGGTCATTTCTGGCGGGTGGTCAGAGGCAGGTTCGACCCGCCGCTCGATCTGGATCGCGATTATCGGTTTGAAATGGATGCGGCGGACGGGTCAATTACTGCGACCCTGCCGAACGGGGTACGTACCGGCAGGGTAGGCACATCGGATCTATTGAGCGAGCGGGCTTTTTGGCGGCACGGCTTCGATCCAGCGGATCCCCGTCCAGCTGGCGCGAGGTTCGCCGCGAACATCGTGTGGGTGGCAGAGGAAGGGCAGACTTTGGTGCCTGTGCCGTCCGCCGATTCCGGATGAGATCTGTGAAACCACAGTTCGACGGGAGCTCCGGTAGCGGGTCAAAAGACCCCGGCGGCTTTGAATGACTCCCAAACCATCGGGTGGATCTTCTTTGCGTAGGCGAATCCCATATGGCAGGTGTCGCATTTGACGGGGGTTGATCCGACGAAGGCCTGGCAAGACCACCGGTATTTGGCGCTACAGAACCAGGGTCGGGAATCAATCCATGTACCGTTGACCAATAAAGCGGCGGCTTGGTCTGAGCGAGCCTGCATATCCCAGTTTCCTGTGACTCGGCCAAGACAGTCAGCCGGCACGCTTGAGCGATTGCCGAAGCACTCCTGTGGGTTTGCGGAGTGGATAACAGCACGACTTTCTTCGTGTTGCCTTGGAACTTGGCGATCTGCCGCGCCAGCGCGTTTTTATATTCTTCGAGTGTCAGCATCCCACCTCCGACGAGACTCCTATTGTTCCCATATATGTTGGAGATGATCACAACGTCCGGCTTCATTGTGTTGATGTAGTCAACTTGACGCGGCTTCCCTTCTAGGCAGTCGGCGAGGTTGTTTGAGTCCGCATTGAACAGATCAGCATCGACGAATTGGCGGAAGGCCTCGACGGCGGCGCCCGCTCGGCCCGTTTGCGGCGCTCCAGTAGCCAGTCCGGGAAGTACGAGCCATGCCGAAGCTTCGGAATCGCAAGATCCAATGTCCCTGCCGTTGTGTCGAATTCACGATGACGATAGCCATTGCGCTGATTGGTACGTGCTCGCCATACCCGGCGCCGCACAAAGCGTTAGCTCCGGCTCCCATTAGGACCCAAATGGTGTACCCGCTGGTCCTCCTCGTCGCCGCTCACGGTGTCCCCGGTGTCACTGTCACCTAGCCGGGTCCTGGTGGCGTGTTCCCGGTGAATGAGTCCAACGAGTTTTAGAGTCCTGTGGCCCGATGTCGGGTCAGAAGGGACGATGAACACATGGCTGGTCGGAAGCGGAATTCCGCGGAGGACATCGTGCGCAAGCTGCGCCGGGCGGATGAACTGGCCGCCGAGGGCAAGACCGGCGAACAGATCGCTGCCGAGCTGCAGGTCTCGCCGGCGACGCTATACAACTGGCGCCGTACCTACGGCGGCATGGACACCGACGCGGCCAAGGAACTCAAGGAGCTGCGTGAGCAGAACGCCCGCCTCAAACGGCTGCTGGCCGACGCCGAGCTGGAGAAAGACGCCCTGCGGGAGGTCGCCAAGGGAAAATTCTGAGCCCAGCTGCCAAGCGCCGCGCCGTCGACATGCTCAAGGAGACACTGAGTATGTCGGAACGGTTAGCGTGCAGAGCCGTTGGGCTGGCCCGCTCCACCTACCGCCGCCTGCCACTGTCACAGACCCCGACCGATCCGGACGACGAAATGAGGGCCTGGCTTCGCGCCTACGCCACCAAACACCCCTGCCATGGGTTCCGGCGCGCCTGGGCGGCGCTGCGTTACGACGAGCGCCGTGAGGTCAACAAGAAGAAGATCCACCGACTGTGGCGCGAAGAGGGCCTGCAGGTCAAGGTCGTCTCGGCTCGGAAGCGGGCCGGTGTTTCCTCGGTGCCGCCGGTCATCGCCGATGCGCCGAAGGTGGTGTGGGCAATCGACTTCCAGTTCGACTCCACCATCGATGGCAAGGCCATCAAGATCGCCTCGATGATCGACGAACACACCCGCGAGTCCCTGCTGAACCTGGTGGAGCGTTCCATCACCGGCGAGCATCTGGTCGAGGAACTGACCAAGGTGTTCGCCGCGGCCAGCGGCCCGCCGAAAGTACTACGCCTCGACAACGGTCCGGAAATGGTTTCCCGAGCGCTGCAACGGTTCTGCGAGAACAAGACCGGAATGGTCTACATCCCGCCGGGCTGCCCACACTTAACCGGCTAATGCTGCTGAGTCCGACGGCTGGAATGGCCCTTTTCCTGCGGTTATGCCCCGAGCGGGAGTGAGATGCGATATGCACATCTCATGACGAAAGAGCTGTCTGCAGCCGTCGATGGCGGTGTGTGGCAGTTGCGTGGGCCGGCCGCCGAGCGGTTCGGATTGGTCAACGACTTTCTGGCACATCTGGCTGACCGCAACTTCTCGGTCCATACCTGCCGGGCCTACGCGTACGACCTGCTGGCGTTCACGCGGTGGCTGATTGACGAGCAGGTGGACCTGGCAGAGGTCAATGTTGATGTGCTGCTTCGGTTCCTGACTGCGTGTCGGGAGGCGACGCTGCCGGGCCGACCGGGTGGCAACGTGTATTCGATCCGCGATGGCCGCAATCAAGGTTATGCACCTGCAACGATTAATCGGAGACTGGCGGCGATCTCCAGTTTGTTCGCATTCCAGGAGATGCGCGACCCCGACGCGCGAAACCCGGTCAGTGGGGGTCGTTCGGCCCGATTGCGTTCGCGTGGAGAACGTTCCGGCCTGTTGGCCCATATCGCCAAGCCGAAGTCACGTTCCCAGCTGAGGGTCCGTGAGCAGCGGCGGCTGCCGCGCGGGTTGACCCGACAGGAGTCTGCGGCGCTGCTAGGCAGCTTCCGGAGCTGGCGCGATCGGTCCATCGGGGGCTTGATGCTGATGTCGGGGTTGCGGTCAACTGAAGTCCTATCAGTGCGCGTTGCCGATGTGGATATCGCCCGACGCTGGGTTCGGGTGCTCGGCAAGGGAAGCAAGGAACGGTCCGTACCGATCGACACCGACGTTGCCGGCGCGATCCAAACTTATCTACTGGTCGAGCGACCCGAGACAGATGCCGAGGCGTTGTTCGTCGTCGCCAAGGGCGTTCATCGCGGACAGCCGCTGACCGCGGCGGGACTGCGCACGGTATTTCGCTATCACCGTGAACGCTCCGGCGTCAGCGCCGGGCATCCACATGCGTTACGGCATTCGTTCGGCACCGCGCTGGCTGAAGCCGGGGTCGATCTGTCGGTGATCCAAGCACTGATGGGCCACGACCATGCTGATTCCGCCGCCGCCTACATCCATTTGGCCCCAACGTTTCTGCGTGAGGAGTTCGATGCCGCCCGTGCTCGCTTACGTTCCCGCTCCTGATGCTGACCTGCTCACCGATTACGACGCGCATTGCACCCGGCTGGGATTGACCAGTAGGAACCTCCGGTCGGCAGCACGAACGTTCCTGCGATGCTGGCCCGATCCACAACAATGGGCCGGGGAACCACTACAGACACAGTTGTCGGCGTCGCATACCACCCGCTGCTTTGTGACGTTCCTGATGCTGGCCGGGCACCTGCGGCCCGGATACGACTACCTGATCTGCCGCAAACTGTCCGTCTTTTGGCGCCACCTGCCGCCCGGGCTGCTTGCCCAGGACCTTGCCCGGTTCCTGGGCGCCGCCGAAGAACTCGGCTTCACCGAACGCACCCGCAGCGCATCCGCGTCGCAGGTCATCGGCAGGCTCCTCATTCAGACAGGAAGACGACTGGATGCCCTGACCAACAACGACTTTGATGATCTACTAGCTGCAAGTGCGGCTCGCCGCGGCGCTGATAAACCCAGCCGCCACTACAGCAGCGGTGCCCACACCGCCCGGCAGGTGATGTTTCACCTCGGTGTGTTCACCGACCAGCCGGTCAACGCGACCAGCCTGCTGCGGCAAAGCTTTGCCCAGCGGATGCGGGATGCGAGTCCGTCACTGCGCGGCTCGTTTGTGGCCTACCTCGATCGGTTGACCGCCACCCATAGCCGCGGCACGGTCGCTGGCACCGCAACCCGGCTCAACCACTTCGCCGCCCACCTGTATGCGGTTGATCCGACATTGGCAAGTCTGGCCAATTTGGACCGACGCCGCCACATCGAGACCTACCTGACCGCTACCGCCGAGGCAACCAATTCGCGTACGGGCGCACCGATTCAAGCCTCAGAGCGTCGCGGTCGGGTCTTGGCAGTGCACTGCCTTCTCAACGACATCGCTGAGTGGGGTTGGCCGGAGGCACCACCACGGCGGCTGGTATTCCGCTCCGACATCCCCAAGCTTCCCCGAGCCCTACCGCGCTACCTCACCCCGGACCTGGACCGGCGGCTGACTCAGGCACTGCAGGCCTGGCCAGACCGGCTGCCGGCTGACGCACTGCTGTTGCAACGGGCAACCGGATTGCGTATCGGTGAGCTCGTCGACCTCGAACTCGACAGCGTCCACGAAATCCCCGGCCAAGGCGCATGGCTGAAAATCCCACTGGGAAAGCTCAATACCGAACGGATGGTGCCCCTTGACGACGACACCGTTGCCCTCATCGATCGGATCGTGGCCCACCGCTCGCTTGGGCGGCCGCTACCGCACCCACGCACAGCACGCCCTACCGACTATTTGTTCACCCACCACGGTCGGCGCCTGACCGTCGATCACATCCGCGACGTGCTGGGCCGCGTGACCACCGACGCCAACCTGCCGCACATCACCCCGCACCAACTGCGCCACACCTACGCCACTGCCTTGGTCAACGCTGGTGTCTCGCTGCAGAGTCTGATGGCTCTGCTCGGGCACGTCTCGGCTGAGATGAGTCTGCGCTACGGACGTCTCTTCGACGCGACCGTGCGCACCGAATACGAACGTGCGCTGACCGCGGCGAAGGCCCATCTGGGAACCCTGCCCACTGATCCGCCACAAGGCCAGACCTCGCTGCCGATCGTCGACGGCGACTGGAAAGACGCACCAGCCATTAAGGCCCGCCTGGCCGGGGGTTTCTGCATCCGTGCCCAAGTCCAAGGCCCGTGCGCCTACGCCAACATCTGCGAGCACTGTCCCAACTTCCGCACCGACACCGGCTATCTGCCCGTCCTGGCCGCTCAGCGCGCTGACACCGAAACGCTGGCTCGCGACGCCGAAGCCCGTGGCTGGACCGAGGAAGCCGAACGCCACCGTCGACTCATCGCACGCCTGGACGCCCACATCAGTCAGACACAGACCGGATGACACCCCAACAACGGCGTCAGCAAGTCGAAGATGCCTGCGCAGTAATTATTCTCGCCGGCAGACAGGTGACCTTCGATGACGTTGCGGCCCGCACCGGACTTGGTCGAGCCACCCTCTACCGCAACGGTGACCTACGACAGATCATCGAAGAGCATCGAGCCCGCGGCAAGGAAGCACACACCCTGACCGGACTCACAACCGAGATCGCCCACCTGCGCATTGCGATGGATGCCCTCGCCACCACCGTCCGGCGCCACGAAGAAGAAATCCGCCGCCTACGACAACAGAAAAGCTAGACAACCCCCGGACCCGCCGCCGACTCGGCCCAGATTAGCCGGATAACCATGGGACAACGGCTACATCGAATCGTTCAACAACCGCCTGCGCAAGGAGTGCCTCAACCGCAACTACTGGAACACCCTCTTCGAGGCCCGCGTGGTCATCGGCGACTTCAAGCACGAACACAATCACCGACACCGCCACTCAGCCCTGGGCTACCGCACCCCGGTCGAGTACGCTGCCGCCTGCAGGTGCACCCACACCCCGGTGGCCTGCAGCATCAACTGAGAACGGATCAAACCAACCCGACTCTAGAACCGGGTGGACTCAGTATCGGGGACTCGCCACTGGGTTTCCCACACACGCTCTATGCAGATGACGCAAAGCACCGTTTTACGCAGCGAGACTAGGACAATGCGCACCTGATCAACGCGCCCGCGAGGTCAATGCCGACGACCCGCCTGCGGCTATAGATTCATCGCCTAAGAACTTCCCGGACCCGGGTTCAGGGCCGGCGAGAACCTTGTCGCCGCGGTGTGCTCCAAGAAGCGCATCTGGTCTATCTCGGTCAAGAAGCCAGGACTGACCGTCGGTCCGGGCTGCCGGTTGACGACGACCTCGTCGAGCGTCAGTTCAGCCAGGCCAGCCAGCAGGGTGTGGCTCGCGCACATCACGGAACATCGCACCGACGAGGGCAAGCTTCACCTCTGCGCCATCAAGGACGTACTCAAACCCGATTGTGGACTACTCGATCGACCCACAAATGAAGTCGCCGCGTGCAGTGGCCGGCCTGGATCACGCGGTGGCCCAACGCACACTAGTCGTGACGATCGTTCATTCCGATCGAGGCAGCCAGCTCAGGTCAGGGAAGATTATCCATGCGCTGTCGTACAACGAGTTACGCGGGTCGATGACCGTGTCGGTGTGTGTGGAGACAACGCCGCCATGGCGTCGTTCTGGCCTTCTGCAACGCAACGTAATGTGCTCGACCGTCGACGTTCGTTCATCCGAGCTGAATCACGCCCGGCAATCGGCACTTGGATCGAGCGGACCTACCACCGGCGCTGCCGGCAACGCGCACTCAGCACGAACTTACCCCGTTAGAGTTCGAACTGCTCCACACCACTAGTCGCAGCCGCGGCCTGAATTTCACAACCTGCGAGTCACCGAACTCACGGCAGTCAGCTGGCGCAAACGGGTCGACCGAAGCAAACCGAGCCGAATTGGTGGGTCATCCGCGCCGCGACTTATCACTCTTGCTCTCGCTCTGCCCGTAGTAACTGTAGTTATAGCTGTACGAGTCGGGACCGCGCGCAGGGATCATCGTGAAAACTGCGCCGAGTACTGCGGCGCCAACGTCCTTGAGACTACCTACGGCATGTGACAGTTGCTCACGCTTGGTCTGCCCGAACCGGGCGATTATTAGAACCCCATCGCCACTCGCTGCGAGGATTGCGGCGTCTGTAACCGCAAGCAACGGCGTCGAGTCGATGATGACGTAGTCAAACTGCGCGCGCATCTCACTGAGCAGCTTCTTAGTCGCCAGGGAAGCCAATAATTCGCTCGGGTTGGGCGGGATAGGTCCAGACGTGAGGACGTGCAGCCCCGGGAATCTTGACTTCTGCAGAGCGTCCGCCAGAGTTGTCCCGCCACTGAGTACCGTGCTGAAGCCAACAGAGCCGACCAAGTTGAGGTATTTGTGCAGGGTCGGACGTCGCATATCACCATCAACCAGCAGAACGTTATGCTCAGCCTCCGCCAAAGCGAGCGCAATGTTTATCGCTGACGTCGACTTTCCCTCACTCGGCACTGAACTCGTTATGATAATCACTCGAGGCGGATTATCGACCGAAAGAAATTGCAGATTTGTCCGTAGCTTTCGGAAAGACTCAGCGATTGTTGAGTCGTCACTACGGAAAGAGATCGCCGGTTCCTTCCGGCGTTCTTTGTCGAGTGGAATGGTACCGACAAGACCTGTGCCAGTGAGCTCTTCGAGAGCGTCTCGATCCTTAACGGTGTTGTCGAGCCTATCGCGCAAGACTGCGAGTGCAATTCCAAGCAGAACTCCCGCGGCTAGCCCGATAGCAATGTTTCGCGCGGGTTCTGGGACTACTGGATGATTGGGAATCGAGGCCCGCTGCTCGACGACGACACGAGCATCCGGGCTAACCCCGTTTTCTGGAGTCTCTAATTCACGCACTAAGAGAACGAATTCATCGGATAGCGTGTTAGCAACATCGCGCGCCCGTACCGGCGACTCGTCGAGCACTTTGACGTTTATCAAGACTGTGTCTCGCTTCGCGCTCGCGGTCACGTTCTCGCGCAATTCATCTGGGCGCATATCAAGTTGGAGTTTATCGATTGTTCGCTGGGCTAACGCGTCCCCCATCAGCAACTCGGCATATGAGATCACGCGTTCTTGGGAAAACCTATTGCCTTGGTAGATTTCCGATACGGATGAGCCAGCCGAAGTGGAGACGAATAGCCGTGTCGATGCCTGATATAGAGGGGTTGTGAGTAGCGTGACCACAACAGCCCCGAAGGTCGAGACCACAATCGTGACGCATATAGTGATCCACCGGGATCGCAATAGCTTCACGACGTCCAGTAGATTCATCCCCACTCCCTCATTCTGCAACCCCCCAAAGCCCCGTTCTGCAACGTCGGGTTTCTCACGCGTCCGGAATCGCCCAACTTTTCTCTACACGTCGCGGGCATTCACTTGATTGCATGGCCATAGTGGCTTTCCGTGCCGTCCGCGCTGCCTAATTCGGCCTACTCCGAGCACTGAGGCACCGATACCTTCGGCTTGACGGTATCGATCAACGGCTGCACCGGGACACGCGCTGGTCCGGCTGCCGTTGGCTCCGAGAGTCGGAAGCTCAAATCACCGGATTGTCCGGGCGGTATGCCCAGCTGCACCTCGAAGGTGGGATGGCCTCGCTCTATCCCGCTGAAGACAGGCACCTGTTGCCCGTCGACCAATGCGCTGGTCAACGTCGCACCCTTCGTTGCCAACAAACGCACGGAGGTGACCATCGCACCCCTCGGCACGTCGAGGGGGATGTCGGAACGAATTCCAGGTGCGGCGGCGACGTAATCCGGAAGCCCTTCCTTCGGCGCTTCGTTCGACAGCCGGATCGTGACGGTGGAATTCCTAGTGTCAGCGCTACAGCCGTCCGCGACATACTCGATCTGTCTTCTCAAGTAGTAGTCGAGCTTGTTCCCGCCGAGGTTGTTGATCACGACGCCGGCGTACGGTGCGGGATCGTCGGGAACCACGTGAGCCAACGGTGTCTGTTCGAGCAACTCCTGGTCGGCTGGCGTAGAACTCCACACCGCGATCCGGCGTTCGCCAGCCGCCTTCCCCAAGGCGTCGAGGAGCTTCTGCGGCGATTCGACTCGGCCGGTGACCTTTCGGACCACTTCGCTGGCGATGTCCTGAAGATACTTTTTGCGTGCCGTCTGATCTGTGGGGAAACGACTGTACGCGGTGGATTCAGTGAGCTCTACAAGGTCAAGTCCAGGGACGTGGTGTACGACGTCGTCGTGTGATTCTTCGTGGTGATGGTTCAGGCGGTTAGCACTGCGGGGGTGTCCTCCTGTTCGGTTGGGGTGTCGTTGACGGCGCGTGATTTGCTCAGCACATCGAGGCCGAGGTAGCGCCGGGATTCGGCCCATTCGTCGTGTTGTTCGGCGAGCACCGCGCCGACGAGGCGGATCAGTGCGTCGCGGTCGGGGAAGATGCCGACGACGTCGGTGCGGCGTCGGATTTCCTTGTTGAGCCGCTCCTGCGGGTTGTTGCTCCAAATCTGGCGCCAGATCTGTTTGGGGAAGGCGGTGAACGCCAGCAGGTCCGCGCGGGCGGCTTCGAGGTGCTCAGCGACTTTGGGCAGTTTGTCGGCCAACGCGTCGGTAATCCGATCATATTGAGCAGCAACCGATTCAGCATCAGGCTGGTCGAACACCGAGTGCAACAGCGTGCGAACCCAGGGCCACGACGACTTCGGGGTGACGGCCATCAGGTTCGTCGTGTAGTGCGTTCTGCAGCGCTGCCAGGCCGCCCCAGGCAGCGTCGCGCCGATCGCGGCCACCAACCCGGCGTGAGCGTCGCTGGTGACCAGCCGTACCCCGGACAGGCCGCGAGCGGACAGTGACCGCCAGAACGTCAGCCAGCCCGCCCCGTCTTCGGCGGTGGTGACATCGATGCCCAGGATCTCGCGGCGCCCCTCGGCGTTCACACCGACCGCGATCAGCGCGTGCACGTTGACCACCCGCCCACCTTCACGGACCTTGAGCACCAGCGCGTCGGCGGCCACGAACGTGTAAGGGCCGGCATCCAGCGGCCGGGTGCGGAACGCCTCGACCGCGCCGTCGAGTTCCTTGGCCATCACGCTGACCTGGGACTTCGATAGCGACGTGATGCCCAGCGTCTCGACCAGTTTGTCCATCCGCCGCGTCGACACCCCGAGCAGATAGCAGGTGGCCACCACGGTGGTCAGAGCCCGTTCAGCGCGCTTTCGACGTTCCAACAGCCAATCGGGGAAGTAGGAACCGTGCCGCAACTTCGGGATCGCCAGGTCCAACGAACCGGCGCGGGTGTCGAACTGGCGGTGCCGATACCCGTTGCGCGAGTTGGTGCGCTCGCTGCTGCGCTCGCCGTAGCCGGCCCCACACAGGGCATCAGCTTCGGCGCCCATCAAGGTGTGGATGAACATGGCCAGCAGCTCGCGCAGCACGTCGGGATGGGCGGTGGTGAGTCGTTCGGCCAGCACGGCAGGCAGGTCGATATTGTGGGCAGTGGTCATCGCGTCGATTCCTTTGCTCGAGTGACTTTGGTCGGTCTCTCGAAGAATCACGCGATGACCTTCAATCACTCGGCTGCGACACGCCGGTACCGCTGATCAGGTCCGACTCGTACACCACCTTGGTGGACGCAACCCTCTACAACGTTGTCCTTGGTGATCACCTCACCATCAGGCATCTTTACCGAACCTACTGCGCCAAGCACGTAACTCAGCGCCACGGGGTCCAGGGCGATCACCCCGTCGACATTCAACCCTGTCTGCTCCGCCCACATCGACTTCCAGATCTGTGCCGCGTAGGGGAAGTGAGAACTCAAGTTGCTGTTACGAAAATCCGTAGTGGGATTGGTGAACCCGTACATTTCGGTGAACTCGCGGCCGAGGTCCAATGAGGCCGAGGCGCCCTTCAGATCTCGGTTTGAAGCGAGTGTGTCGACGGTTGCAGTGCCGTTATCGAACCGCAAGAGGCCGAACCCTCCGAGTAAGCCCCCCGTGCCTCGGGCCTCGGCATTGGTCTGGAAAGCCATGAAATACGTCCGCGTGCCGTCTGCTCCCATCATTGAGGGCGCGAGACGTGCGGCCATTGCGGTGTTGTCAAGCAAGCCAGCGACGTTGGCGGTCTGTTCCTGCAATTGCGAACGCGCGTCCGCCAACACTGAGACGTAGTTCGGATCCGATATCCCGCGGGCGTTTTCGTTGAGTTCGGTGGCAGCGGCAGCCAGGGCTCTCAGCTCGGGCTCGCGCTCGCGTAGCGCCTGAACGTTTACACGGTTGCCTTGCAGTAGCTGGTCAGGCGAAAGTACGGCGCCGACCTTCGCGGCAGGCTGCAGTACATCCGTCGCGAGACCAAGTACGACGTCGGAAATTTCCCGACCCGTGGTGAATGGATCACCTATCCATGGAACTGCGGAAGCGATGTTCCACGGAACCGAATGAGTCGCGTCGCGTGCTTGCTGCGCGTGCAATTGCGCGTCACCCGCATGCGCAGCGGCACCTTGGGTGTCGCCATCGAGTAGCGCGTCCTTCGCCTGTTGAGCGTTGTTCCGCGCTGCCTCCAGGTTGGATTTCGCCTCGAAGGCGCGGATCGCTAGCCATCCGCCGAAAGCTACCAACAGAACTAGGACGACGAGCCCACCGAAAGCCACAGGATGGCGCCGAAGATGTCGCAGCATCTTCGGCCGCCCCTCTCCCTCGTCAAGTCTAGAAGAACCGTCTCTCGCGTCGTCGTCACTCTTTGAGTCACGCATAAACTACCAACGCGCGAATACGTGGAGTCATTGATGACCCGCGTTCAAATGAAGCGTTAATTCGCATAGCTGCAAACACCGGTGCGGTTCGTACAGCTACGAACCGCACCAGATGTGTCGCCGAGAGCAGATGCCTAGCCGCGGCCTGTCGAGTACGGCCCGATCTGGAAGAAGCGCTGAACGGCGGTGATGATCTCCTGGGCCACCGCGACGAATGGCGCAATGATCGCTCCGGCAACCCTGAAGATCAGCGCACCGAACCGGTCGATGATCGTACGGCCGTTCTCCAACCAGGCAGGCGTGCCCGGCTGCTCAGCGATGTTCATGATCGGGCTCAACGGCGCGTCGATCAGAATCTGCGTCACCGGCGCGATGGGCGCCGGCACAGCCGGCTCCGCATTGGCAACCACTGCCGGGAAGGCAGCAGCGGCAGCGACCGCGCATGCTGCGGTACCTACCTGCAGTCGAGTAACTCCCCCACGAAAACGTGTCGCCATAGCCGACATGTCCCCCCCTTTTTGTATTTAGATCGACATTCAGTGAGCAAAGTTTCTCAGACCGCAGTGGTCGTGTCAACAGGAACTCGCAGCGCTCCGCGAGGGTCCGTATCACGGAATTTATAGGCCACGGCAGCGCCAATCACCACCTTTCGACAACGTCCCCATGACTGAACGCCGTTGGCTGCGGACAGCTACGATTTGGCAGGTCAACGTTGCGAAAACCGCGTGTAGGTGCAGGAATTGCAGCCTCAAGAAGAGGCACTTCGGGACGATTCTCCACGTAGTTCCCCACTCTGGGGGTTCGATCAGCCTCGGCTGCTCACATGGTTATCGTTTGCCAGGATGTCCTGCGAATGTTCAAAAGCGGGCAAACCACTGTCGGTGAACTCCTGCATCACACCGATAGCCAGCACCGCCCGTTAAAACCTAGTAGCCCGCCGTTAATAGGGTGTGAACCGCCCCCGCACCAATTTCGGTACGAATCGCCTAACGCCACGCCGGGGGCATCGATAGTGGCGCGACCTCGAGGGCCGCTTGCGCGCCGAGCCTCCGACTCTCGCGGCCATCAACTGTAGAGCGCGGCCCGCGTACGTGCGGACCGGACGTCTGCCGAGGCACGCATCGATCTGTTGTTGGCCGTACACGTGGACCGAGTCGCGGAGGTGGTGCGCCGCTACAAAAGTCGCTGTGCAACCGTGCGGCGCCTGAGCCCGTCGAGCCAAATACGGCATGTGAGGCGCTGCCCCGGCGCCGGCGCGCATCAGCACTTTCGCTTGGGTTCCCAATGCTCCGACCGCCGCAGGGAACTTCAGCCTTGCGTGTCCGAGCCGCGAGCGAAGGCGGAGCCCAAAGGCCTTCCCGTAGGTCTCGACCGGCGACTGGCGCCTGTTCGTACACCGATTGTCGCGCCTCGTGGCCTCGGCCAGTCCTCTAATCAAACCTTACGGGGATCGCGTTCTCATCCAGCACCTATTTGCTACAGCTACTCTGGCGACATGGATGGTCCGCAGGCGTACCTGGTCACTTCCTGGCTCAATAACCAGGCACAGTGCCAATGTGGTTACAAAGGCAAACGACGCTGGTTTCGCGGAAATGCCGTCCTGGATGTCATCGAGCACTGCCAGGTGACCAAACACAAGGCTGTCGGCCTGCCCGCCATCAGGCAGATGCAGGCGTTCTGACAGCGTCGCCCGTCGAACGCCGAACGCCCCCGCCGATGGCGGGGGCGTTCGGACTTGAGCGACTCAGGCCTCGGTGCCGCGGGTCGGCTCCGGCTGGCGCTACGCCTCGGCGAAGTTGCGCGTCACCTGCGGGTCGACCGGGATGCCCGGGCCCGTCGTCGTCGACACGACGATCTTCTTCAGGTAACGGCCCTTCGATGCCGACGGCTTGGCGCGCAGGATCTCATCGAGCGCGGCTCCGTAGTTCTCGGCCAGCTTCTTCTCGTCGAACGAGGCCTTGCCGATCACGATGTGCAGGTTGGCCTGCTTGTCCACGCGGAAGTTGATCTTGCCGCCCTTGATGTCCTGCACGGCCTTGGCCACGTCGGCGGTCACCGTGCCGGTCTTCGGGTTGGGCATCAGGCCGCGCGGGCCCAGGATGCGCGCGATGCGCCCCACCTTGGCCATCTGGTCCGGCGTCGCGATCGCCGCGTCGAAGTCCAGCATGCCGCCCTGGATCTGCTCGATCAGATCGTCGCTGCCGACGATGTCCGCGCCCGCGGCCGCGGCCTGCTCGGCCTTGTCCCCCACGGCGAACACCGCGACGCGCGCGGTCTTACCGGTGCCGTGCGGCAGGTTCACGGTGCCGCGCACCATCTGATCGGCCTTACGCGGGTCGACGCCCAGCCGGATCGCGACCTCGACGGTGGCGTCCTGCTTCTTCGACGACGTCTCCTTGGCCAGCTTCGCGGCCTCCAGCGGCGTGTAGAGCTTGGTCTTGTCGACCTTCTCCGCGGCTTCGCGGTATGCCTTGCTGTTCTTGCTCATTGACTTCTCCTACTCAGAGTTGTGGTTGGCGGGCCGGAGCTGGCCCTCCCACGCTTACGGCGTCAAGATTGCGCTCACGGTTGTGAAGTCGGGAGATTCGCGACCCTCAGTGCAATCTCGACGAACGCGCCGAATTATTCGACGGTGATCCCCATCGACCGGGCGGTGCCGGCGATGATCTTGGCGGCCTGATCGATGTCGTTGGCGTTCAGGTCGGCCTTCTTGGTCTCGGCGATCTCGCGCACCTGATCCCACGTCACCGTGGCGACCTTGGTCTTGTGCGGCTCACCGGAACCCTTCTGCACCCCGGCGGCCTTCAGCAGCAGCTTGGCTGCCGGCGGCGTCTTGAGCGCAAAGGTGAAGCTGCGGTCCTCGTAGACGGTGATCTCCACGGGGATGACGTTGCCGCGCTGCGACTCCGTCGCCGCGTTGTACGCCTTGCAGAACTCCATGATGTTGACGCCGTGCTGGCCGAGCGCCGGACCCACGGGCGGGGCGGGGTTGGCCTGCCCGGCCTGGATCTGCAGCTTGATCAGCCCGGTGACCTTCTTCTTCGGGGCCATGCTGTTGTTTGTTCCTTCTCTTCTGGGGCTTGAGTTAGATCTTGGAGACCTGGTTGAAGGTCAGCTCGACAGGTGTCTCACGGCCGAAGATCGACACCAGCACCTTGAGCTTCTGCTGTTCGGCGTTGACCTCGCTGATCGAGGCCGGCAGCGTCGCGAACGGACCGTCCATGACGGTGACCGACTCGCCGACCTCGAAGTCGACCAGGATCTCCGGACGCTCCAGCGTCGCCTCGGTCGACGCGGCACCGGCAGCCGTCGATGCGGCCTTGCCCGGCTTCTTCGCCGCGGCGGGCGGCAGCAGGAACTTCACCACGTCGTCGAGGCTCAGCGGCGACGGCCGCGACGTCGCGCCGACGAACCCGGTGACGCCCGGTGTGTTGCGCACCGCGCCCCACGACTCGTCGTTCAGCTCCATGCGGACCAGGATGTAACCCGGCAGCACCTTGCGGTTGACCTGCTTGCGCTGGCCGTTCTTGATCTCGGTGACCTCTTCGGTCGGCACCTCGACCTGGAAGATGTAGTCGCCCACGTCCAAGTTCTGCACGCGGGTCTCGAGGTTGGCCTTCACCTTGTTCTCGTAACCGGCGTACGAGTGGATGACGTACCAGTCGCCCGGCTTGAGCCGCAGTTCCTTCTTCAGCGCGACGGCGGGATCTTCGTCCTCCACCGGAGCCGGAGCCGCCTCGGCGGGCGCCTCGGCCTCGCCGGCGGCGTCTTCCGTCGTGGCGGCCTCTTCACTCACCTCGCCGCCCGCGACGTCGACGTCCTCGGTCGCGGCGTCGGTGTTCGCAGTATCGGTCGCCGTGTCGGTCTCATCGGTGTCGACCAGATCGACGCTCTCGGCCGAAGGCGTATCGCCCTCGAAGCTCGTCACGGTTGTAGTCCTCTCTTGTTACTGGCCGATCCTCGGCTATTCGCCGAACACCAGTCCGACCAGTCGGGCCAGGCCATAGTCGAACCCGGCGATCAGCGCCACCATGAAGGCGAGGAACACCAGCACAACGGTGGTGTAGCTGACCATCTGCTTGCGGTTCGGCCAGATGACCTTGCGCAGCTCGGCGATGACCTGCTTGATGTAGTTGACGACGAAGAGGAAGGGATTCGGGTAGCGACCCGGCTCCTTCTTCGCGGTCTTCTTCTTGGTCTTGCCTGAGCCGTTCTCGGTGCCCGTGCTCTCGGTGAGCTCGACGGCATCCGATTCGGCATCGGTGTCGACGGCCGCGCGCCGCGTCCGCTTGCCGGTGGGGCGCAGCGGCCGGGTCACCACCGCGGTCTGACCGCGAGTGTCCTCGACGCCGTCGGTCTCCGCGTCGTTACCGGTGCCTGCGGAGCCGGCACTATCGCGCTCGTCGCTCACCGCATGCCTTTCGTCTCAGGTTCCTGTGGACTGTTCGTTGTCATCACTGTCCAGTGTCCACACTTGTCCAGTATTCAGTTTGCAGGGGCGACAGGACTTGAACCTGCAACCTGCGGTTTTGGAGACCGCTGCTCTGCCAGTTGAGCTACGCCCCTTCGGAAACGACCCTGCCTACGCTGCGGCACCGTCGTCACCAGGCACGGGGCTCACACAATTCGCGCGCTCCCCGCCGTTCGGTCGGAAGCGCGCTGTAATGGGAAAACCCCGAGGACCGAGTGTAGCGCGCCGCCGGTCCCAGTTACTAATCCGCTTCGTGCTTGACCGGCTTGCGGACCACCTGACCGGTCTCCGGATCCCACCCCGCGGAGATGGAGTTGTCGCCTTCGTGGCCCATCAGCGTGGTGAACGCCTCCATGACCACGTCGCCGTCGTCGTCGGTCAGCACGTTGCGCGTGGTGACGATGTCGGCGCCGAACCGCTCGTCGACCGTCTCGATGTGCATCGTGGCGTTGAGCCGGTCGCCCTCTTTGATCGGACGGTGGAACAGGAACTTCTGGTCGACCTGCACGATCTGCATGGTCTCGAAGCCCACGTCGACATGCTGGAAGAAGTGCCGCTGCGTCATCACCGCGAGGATCGACATGAACGTCGGGGGCGCGACGAGTCCCTCGTGCCCCAGCTTCGCCGCGGCCTCCACGTCGTGGCTCGCCGGGTCCTTGGCCTTCACGGCGGCCGCGTACTGCCGGATCTGCTCGCGGCCCACCACGAACGTCTCCGGGTACTTCCACACCATTCCGCGGATGTCGGTCTTGAGTGCCATGTCCGGACTCGCCTTACGCCAGCGTCGCCACGGCCAGGGCGCGGCCGAAGATCTTCTTGCCACCGGCGGTCGCCGACAGCGCGATCGTCACCGACTTGGAGTCCTCGTCGACCGACTTCACCCGACCGCTGAACACGATCTCCGCGCCCACACCGTCGTTGGGCACCGGCACGACCGCCGTGAAGCGGACGTTGTACTCCTTGACCGCGGCCGGGTCCCCCACCCACTCGGTGACGTAGCCGCCGCCGAGGCCCATCGTGAGCATGCCGTGGGCGATGGCGGTGTCGAGGCCGACCTGCTTGGCGATCTCGTCGTCCCAGTGGATCGGGTTCAGGTCGCCGGACACGCCGGCGTAGTTCACCAGGTCCTGACGGGTCAGGGGGATCACCTTCTCGGGAAGCTGATCGCCGACCTTGACCGAATCGAACTCACGCAGTGCCATCGCTGAAGCCACTCTCTCCGTCTTCTTCGCTACGCCCCGCAAGGGTGGTGTAGGACTCCTGTACGACGTCACCGCTGTCGTTGGTGACGATGTTCTTGATGACGATGATGTCGGTGCCGTGCGCCTTGCGAACCGAGTCGATGTAGACGTCGACGTACAACTTGTCGCCCGCCTTGATCGGCTTGACGAATTTGAGCGTCTGGTCGACCTGGACGATCTTGGCGTCCTTGATGCCGATGCCGTTCGCCGCGAACATCGCCGTCTGCGCCTGGTATCCGAACACCGAGATGAAGGTCAGCGGCGCGAGGAGCCTGTCGTAGCCGAGAGCCTCGGCGGCCTTCTCGTCGAAGAACGCGGGATCATCGTTTTTCACCGCGACCGCGTACTCGCGGATCTTCTCCCGTCCCACGATGTAGTGGTCGGGGTAGCGGTACCGCGACCCGACGTGGTTGTCCAAGAACGACACGAACGATGAACCTATCTAGTCAGCCTCGCGAATGCGAAACGGGCTGACTGATCAGCGCGACTCCTTGTGCGCACGGTGCACACCGCAGTTCGGGCAGAACTTCTTGAGCTCCAGCCGGTCGGGATCGTTGCGGCGGTTCTTCTTGGTGATGTAGTTGCGGTGCTTGCACACCTCGCAGGCCAAGGTGATCTTCGGCCGGACGTCGGTACTGGAGGCCACGTCAGTTGCCCTCTTTCATCAAATCTCGTGTGTTACTCGTGCTCGGTAGCGGTGGGGGGGCTCGATCCCCCGACCTCACGATTATGAGTCGTGCGCTCTAACCAGCTGAGCTACACCGCCATCCCGGCGCCGCCGCTCGGGCGATCCACCGAGCCCCCTAACGGAATCGAACCGTTGACCTTTTCCTTACCATGGAAACGCTCTGCCGACTGAGCTAAGGGGGCCTGACCCTCGACGACGTGAACGCCGTGCCGTGGGCCTTAAAGAGAGTACAGTCTGGCCCGCTCAGGCGCCAAACCGCTGGTCAAAGCGGCCGTTCGCGGGCCAGACCGCACCCCCTCGATCAGTAGGCCTGGGTCCTCACGAGAGCAGCCAGTCGTTCGGGGAGAACAGCTCGCAGTGCACCCGCTCGGCCGGCACGCCGCGCTCCTGCAGCTGCGCCCGCACCGCCTGCACGAAACCGTTGCCACCGCACAGGTAGACCTCGGCGTCGTCGGGCAGTTCCACGGCACTGACGTCGAGCAGACCCTCGCGCGCCTGTCCGCCGTCCTCGTACCAGACCTCCAGCGTGGCGTCGGGCAGCGCGGCCACCAGCTCGCGCTGCCGGTCCTTCAGCGGATGGGTGGCGGCGGAGCGGTCGGCGTGCCACACCCGCACGGTCGTCGCCGGCGCGACGGCGGCGAGGTGTTCGAGGATGCCGATCATCGGCGTGATCCCGATGCCCGCCGACACCAGCACCAGCGGCCGGTGGTGGGCTTCCGGATCCGGCAGGTCGCCGAACGGCACGGTCACGTCGAGGACGTCGCCCACCCGCACGTTGGCGCGGATCCAGGTCGACACCTCCCCCAGCGGACGCACCGCGAACGTCAGGTCGCCGTCACGCGCGGTGTTGATGAGGCTGTACTGCCGCAGCTGACGCGCCCCGTCGGGCAGCGTGACGCCGACAGAGACGTACTGGCCGGGCCGGAACTCCGCGAACGGCCGGCCCATCGAGCGGACGGTCAGCAGGACCGCACCCGACGGATCGTCCTCGCGGGCGACGACGCGGGCCCGGCGGTAGACGTCGCCGGCGTCGACGCCGGCCTCGGCGTAGAGGTTGCGCTCCAGCTCGATCAGCGTGCGCGCCATCATCCAGTAGACCGCGTCCCAGGCCTCGGCCACCTCGTCGGTGACGGTGTCGGCGCCCAGCACCTCGACGATCGCGGCGAACAGATGCTCGTGCACGATGTCGTACTGGTCGGCGGTGATGCCGAGCGAGGCGTGCTTGTGGCCGATCCGCGACAGCAGCTCGGCCGGATGCGGCAGCTTCGGGTCGATCAGGCAGGTGGCGTAGGTGGCGATCGACGCCGCCAGCGCCCGCTGCTGCGCGCCCTGGGCCTGGTTGCCGCGGTTGAACAGATTGCGCAGCAGTTCCGGGTGGGCGGCGAACATCCGGCTGTAGAACACCGTGGTGATCTCGTCGATGTGCGCGCCGACGAGAGGCAGCGTGGCGGCGATGATCTGCGCGTGCTGCGGAGCGAGCTCTTCGCCGACGGCGACGGGTGCGGTGGTCATCGGATGGTCCTTTCCTCGGTGGGGTTCTTCAGCGGTGCTCCGAGGAACACCAGGGGAAGTGCGGGGCCCGCCATCTCGGTGACGGTGTGGCGGTCGAGTTCGCGGTAGAAGGCTTCCTTCGCGTCGGCCAGCGCCCGACGGAGCCGGCAGGCCGCGAGCAGCGGGCAGGGGTCCTCGCCGCCGCATTCGATGACCTCGCGGTCGCCTTCGAGCCGGCGCACCAGCCAGCCGACCGAGGCCTGCCTGCCGGCGTCGGTGAGGGTCAGGCCGCCGACGCGGCCGCGTCGTGCGTGCACCATCCCGAGGTCGGCGAGCCGGGCCACGGCCTTGGCGACGTGATGCTCCGAGGCGTTGGCGCCCGCGGCGATCGTGCGTGTGGTGACGCGTTGCCCGTCGGCCTCGCCAGCGGCCAGCAGCATCATGGTCCGCAGGCCCAGGTCGGTGAAGCGGGTGAGTTGCACGATTCGAACGCTATGTAAATGCGCACAGTGCATGCCAGTTTTGCCGGTGTGCCGTTAAACACCCCGCGACGTGCGGTTTTTTCACCAGCCGCTTTAGGCTGAGGGACGTGTCGAATTCAGATCGCCTCTACTTCCGCCAGCTGCTGTCCGGACGCGACTTCGCCGCCGGCGACATGATCGCCACGCAGATGCGCAACTTCGCCTACCTCATCGGCGACCGGGAGACCGGCGACTGCGTCGTCGTCGATCCGGCATACGCCGCGGGCGACCTCGTCGACGCCCTCGAGGCCGACGGCATGCACCTGTCCGGCGTGCTGGCCACCCACCACCACCCCGACCACGTCGGCGGTTCGATGATGGGCTTCGAACTCAAGGGCCTGGCCGAACTGCTCGAGCGGGTCAGCGTGCCAGTGCACGTCAACAGCCACGAGGCCGATTGGGTGTCGCGCGTGACCGGCATCTCCCGCAGCGACCTGACCGCCCACGACCACGGCGACATCGTCAGCGTCGGCGGGATCGACATCGAGTTGTTGCACACCCCGGGCCACACGCCCGGCAGCCAGTGCTTCCTGCTCGACGGCCGGCTCGTCGCCGGGGACACGCTGTTCCTCGAGGGCTGCGGCCGCACCGACTTCCCGGGCGGCAACGTCGACGACATGTTCCGCAGCCTGCAGGCGCTGGCCCAACTGCCCGGCGACCCGACGGTGTTCCCGGGTCACTGGTACTCCGCCGAGCCGAGCGATGCGCTGTCGAACGTCAAGCGCTCCAACTACGTCTACCGCGCCCGCGACCTCGACCAGTGGCGCATGGTGATGGGCGGCTGAGCTTCGTCGTCCCACGCGTCGCCGGCATCTCCGAGTCCACTGTGGCTTGTGTCGACTGCGTGCGATCCCGGCAACGACTCGCCTGGCTCACCGACGTGCGCTCCGCGCCCCGGCCACTGACACCCTTTCCGCGTCGTTTCCGCACCCGGTGCCACGGAATTCGTCGCCGAAGCCCGCCCACCCTCAAGAAATCGTGGCGAAACGGGAGAAAGTCCGGCGAAAGGTAGTGACACGACACAGCCGAGCTGGCAAACTCTTGTAGCAACAGAGTCGTTGGCAGCCGGGGGTAGCTGTGAAGAACGTCGTGATGTGCTTCGACCGCGCACAGGATCATCCGGGCCGACGGGCCTCCACCAATGCCGGCGCACTCTTCGGCCTGGTCGAGAGCTCACCGCGACAGCTCACCTGGTACGACGCGGGTGGCCCCGCCCAGCCCTTGCGGCGCGGTGTCAACGCGTTGCGGTGGCGGCACACCGCCGCGGAATCGGCGCGGGCGAGCATCGTCGACGCGTACCGCTTCCTGGTCGACGTGTGGAGGCCGGGCGACGAGATCTACCTCTTCGGAGTCGGTCGCGGCGCCTCCTGCGCGCGTGAACTGGCCCGCCTCCTCGGCGCGATCGGGGTCTGGCACGACCGGCGCGACCACCTGCTGGACTATCTGCTCGACGCCTACGTGCTGCCGCGGACGGACCGCACCGCCGCGGACTGGGCGCGGGTCGGCCGGCTGGCCGCGGTGTTGACCGGACGGCGTGAGGCGGCGGTGCCCGTCCGCTACCTCGGCCTCTGGGACGCGGTGACGGTGCCGGGCGTCGCACGCCCGACCGATGAGCTGGCCAACGTCGCCGCCGGGCGGCACGCCATCGCGATCGACGGCGGCCGGTTCGGTGAGCGCGTCGGCGCGACCACCGTCGAGGAGGTGTGGTTCCGCGGCGCGCACTGCGACGTCGCCGGAACGCGCGGCGCCTGCTGGCAGCTGGCCGACATCCCGCTGGACTGGGTGCTCGACGGGGCGGTGCGTGCGGGCGCGCGTCTGCGCGGCGGCTGCCGCCTGCCCACACCGACGGAGTTCGACGCGCTGGCCGGCAGCAGCCACCCGCTGTCGATGCGCAAGGTGCCCGAGGATGCGCGCGTGCACGCCAGCGTCGAGCTGTACCTGCGCGCCCATCCGCAGTACTGGCGGCGGCTGCCCGCCCGGGTCGAGTGGGCCGACGCCGAATGGCTGGCCCGCGGCGAGCGGCTGGTGCACACGCACGCACCGTTGCCGATCACTCTTTCGGCAGCGCGTGAACTGGTCACCGCCGCGCGGTGACCGCCCCGTTCGGAGTTGCTACGGCTTGATCAGCGAACGGTAGTCTGCCTCCAGCACACGTCGAGTCGTTGGGGGCGCGGTGGACTGGATCGAGGATCGCTGGCGGGACCTGACCGCACTCGGGTCGGCGGGCTGGCTCGCGGTCGCGGCCTGGGCGGGCGCTGCTCCTCGGTGTTCTGGCGCTGGTCGTCGTCACCCGGGCTCTGCGGCGGACCCGCGATCTGCGCGCCTACGGACTCAAACCGCACGTCGTGATGTTCATGGAACCGCACCCGTCGGACTGGCACGTCATCGAATTGGTGGTGCGCAACTTCGGGCAGTCCGCCGCCCACGACGTCCGGTTCGACTTCACGCACCCGCCGACGGTGGCCCGCTACGAGGACCGCGCCGACGGCATCCCCGACATCGCCGAACTGCAGCTACCCAACGAACTGCCCGTCCTCGCCCCCGGCCAGGAGTGGCGCACGGTGTGGGATTCGGCGATCGACCGCAACGAACTCGCCGGGTCCATCCGCTCGCGCTTCGACGGCACTGTCACCTATTACGACCGCCCGCGCCCGCCCCGCCGCGAGGGCCGCGCCTGGCGCCACCGCACGGAGTACACCAACCGGGTGGTCCTCGACTGGTCGACGCTTCAGCCGGTGCAGCGCCTCGAATTGATGACCTCACACGATCTGGCGCGCCAGGAGAAGCAGAAGCTCGAGTTGCTCCGCACCGTGCTGACCTATTTTCCAGTACGCGTCGAAGGAGACCCGCCCCGAGGTGCGATCGAGCACAACGGCGCCCAGACGTACAGCGGCGTGACGCGCGCGGCGGGCCGACACCACCGCGGCGCCTGAACCGACTCACTTCTCGACGAGTTCGTCACCCCAGCCACAGTTGCCGACGACGTCGAAGAAGGTGACCCCACCGCCGTTGATCAGCTCGTGCACGTGCGCGGGGAACGTGAACGGCGGGGCCTTGCGCGGATCGGCGGCGGTCCCGCGCGCGATGAGGTCGGCGATCGCGTAGCCGAGGTCGTAGCGTGGGAACGCCGCATGCACACGATCGGCGAACCCTTGTGGGAGCAGGTGCTTTTCCGAACCGTCGATGTCGAGTGAGATACCGAAGAAGGTGACGGCCTGCTCGGCGCCGAACCGGTGCGCCAGGCCGAGGCTGGTGTGCAGCGCGATCCCTTCCCACACCGTGCGGGCGCGTTGCTCAGGGATGTCGTGCTCACGCAGGAAACGCAGGGCGGCGTCGGCGCCGTCGACCTCGAAGCGCTGATCGCCGTCGCCGTAGTCGGTGACACCGAGGTCGTGCAGCAGGCAGGTGAGGAAGACGAGCTCGTCGTCGTAGTCCTGCCCCTTGGCCGTGGCGAGTTCGCGGGCGAACAGGTAACTGCGGACGGTGTGGTTGGCTATGTAACGCGGCGACACGTCGAACACCAATCGCGTTGCGGCCGAACACACCTCGGTGTCCGGCACGTTCCACTCGGACAGCTGAATCGCTTGCGGGGTCGTCATGCCCCCCACTGTGGTGCACGCGCGCACCGGTGCACGAGTGGCTAGATCGCCAATATGCGACGGGATATTGCCAGCCTCTTGGAATTCGTAACATCGTTACGTAACGTCGCAACGATGAGCGACACCGTGACCTACGACCTCACCGAATCCGTGGCCACCATCACGATGGACGACGGCAAGGCCAACGTCCTCTCGCCGGCCATGCAGGCGAACCTCAACGAGGCCTTCGACCGCGCCGAGAAGGACGACTCCAAAGCCGTGGTGCTCGCCGGCAACCACAAGCTGTTCAGCGGCGGCTTCGACCTCGCGGTGTTCGCCTCGGGTGACGCACAGGCCTCGCTGGGCATGCTCACCGGTGGGTTCGAACTGGCCGTGCGCTGCCTGACCTTCCCGAAACCGGTCATCATGGCCGCGACCGGACCGGCCATCGCGATGGGCTCGTTCCTGCTGCTGTCCGGCGACGTCCGCATCGGCTCACCACGCACCCGCTGCCAGGCCAACGAGGTCGCGATCGGCATGGTGCTGCCGATCTCGGCGATCGAGCTGATGCGGATGCGGTTGACGCCGGCGGCCTTCCACCGCGGCGTCTCGATGGCCACCACGTTCGCCGGTGACGCCGCGATCGCCGGTGGTTGGCTCGACGAGGTCGTCGAGCAGGACGCCGTCCTCGGGCGCGCGCAGGAGGTGGCCGCCGAGGCCGCCGCCACGCTGCACCTGCACGCCCACCTGGCCAGCAAGCTCAAGGCCCGCGACCACGCGTTGCAGGCGATCCGTGCCGGAATCCACGGTCTGGCAACGGAGTTCGGCGGCTGAGCGTCGATGCCGAGGGCCAAACAGCGCACCCCTGAGCTGCGGGACCGGCTGCTGGAGGTCGCCGTCGCGACGCTCGACGAGGAGGGCGTCGCCCGGCTCACCACCCGCCGCGTCGCCGAACGGGCGGGCACGTCGGTGCCCGCCGTCTACGAACTGTTCGACGACAAGGCCGGGCTGGTGCGGGCGATCTTCTTCGAGGGTTTCCGGCGGCTGGGCCAGGACCTGTCGGCGGTGCCGGTCACCGAAGATCCGGTCGCCGACATCGAGGCGCTGGTGCCGGTGTATCGCCGCTTCTGCCTGGACCATCCGAAACTCGCGCAGGTGATGTTCTCCCGGCCGTTCGCCGACTTCGACCCGGGCCCCGAGGAATTGGCGGCCGGTGAGGCGGTGCGCGACATCTTCCTCGACCGCATCCAGCGGTGTCTCAACGAGGGGGCGCTGACCGGCGATGCGGTGGACATCGCGCATGTGCTGCTGGCACTGGCGAAGGGGCTGGCGGCCCAGGAGGCCGGCTGCTGGCTGGGCACCACGGCCCGGTCAGTCGAGCGGCGGTGGCGGCTCGGCGTGCATGCGGTGCTCGCGGGTTTCTCGTGATTTCGGCGTGACTTGAGGCGAATGCCCCATGCTGCCGCGGCCACCCGCGCCGCAGCATCGGTGCATGAACACACAACCCACTCCCCAGGCGGCCGCCCAGGCGACCGCGACCCAACCCCTTCCCGAGTGCGACGACGAACGCGTCGTCGGCTTCGGCGTGATGGGCCTGCCCTTCACCAGCGGCCACTACCTCGCGTTCCGCGATTTCCCCGCCACCTCGTTCTCCCCCGCCTACCTGTCGGTGTGGCATCGCACACCCGACGGCGTGTGGACGTTCTACGCGACCACGCCCGGCGCACAGAGTTGTTCGCGCTACTTCAGCTCCGCCACCGCCGTCGACCCCGTCGTCTGCGACATCACCGCGACGTGGACGACACCGTGGACGCTGACCATCGCGATCCCCGGCGTGCTGCAGTGGCGGGTCGACATCGCCGCCACCACCGTCACCCGGATGCTCACCGCCGTCGGCACCCGCCTGCCCGAGTGGGCGTGGACGCACCGCCTCACCCTCGGGGTGCTCGGCCGGATCGTGGGCCCCGCCCTCGGGGCCGGCAGCATCCGGCTGACGGGGACCGCCTCCAACGGCCAGCAGTTCCGCATCGGACCGAAGCGCGTGTGGCTGGTCGCCGACTCCTCCGCGACCGTGCACGACAGCGATCTCGGGCCGACGGGACCGCTGCCGCGTCAGGCCCGGCTGGCCGACTTCCGGCTGCCGCAGCGCGGCATCTGCGTGGTCGGACAGGGTCTGTTCGACCCCTTCGACGCCCGTCGGCACCACGACGCCGACCGGCTTTCGCTGACCTGATGACCCCGTCGTGACGACGGCGCACAATCAGCTGGTGACCACTCGCCCGCAGGCCGCGGGACTTCCGACCCGTGCGGAGGTCCTCGCGGCGCTGTCGGTGGCGATCGACCTCGGCCTCGGCCAGCCCGCCGAGCACATGCTGCGGTCGGCGCTCATCGCGACGCGGCTCGCCGACCGGCTGGGGCTGACACGCGCCCAGCGCGACTGTGTTTACTACTGCACGCTGATCATGTGGATCGGCTGCCACGCCGACTCCCACGAGTACGCCCGGTGGTTCGGCGACGACATCGCGGTGCGCCGCGCGTCGTACCTCGTCGACTGGTCCGGCCTGCCGTACCAACGGTTCCTGCTCACCAACGTCCGGCACGGTGAACCGCTGCTGCAGCGGCTGCGCACCGTCACAGCGCTGTACGCCGATGCGCGCGGCCACATCTCGCGGCTCATCCATTCACACTGCACGTCGGCCGCGCTGCTCGCCGGCCGGATCGGGCTGGACGGTGACGTGCAGAGGGTGCTCGGCTTCACCTTCGAGCGGTTCGACGGCGGCGGGCTGCCCGACGGTGCTGCCGGAGAGGCGATTCCGCTCGAGATGCGGGTGGCACAGTTCGCCGACATGGTGGAGGTGCACCAACGCGGATACGGCGTCGAGGGTGCGGTGGCGATGGCGCGCAGCCGCCGCGGCGGGCAGTTCGACCCGGCGATCGTCGACGCGTTCGCCGCCGACCCCGAGCCGGTGCTGGCGGTGCCGATGACCGGTGACGTGTGGACGACGGCGCTGCGGCAGGCGCCGGACCGCAACACCCGGCTCGACGCGTCCGGGCTCGACGCGCTGTTGATCGCGCTCGGCGACTTCGTCGACCTGAAATGCCCGTTCACGACCGGACATTCGAGGGCGGTGGCCACACTGGCCGCCGAGGCGGCGACCGCGGTGGGCCTGGATGCCGATGCGGTGGCACTGACCCGGCGGGCCGGTCATGTGCACGACATCGGCCGGATCGGGGTGTCGAATCAGGTGTGGTCGAAACCGTCGGCGCTGAGCATGGCGGAGTTCGAGCGGATGCGGCTGCATCCGTACCTGACCGAGCGGATCCTGCGTCAAGTCCCGGGACTGGCGCACGTCGCGTCCGTCGCGGCGAATCACCATGAACGGCTGGACGGTAGCGGATACCCGCGTGGTCTCGGCGCGCGGGAGCTCACCATGCTCGACCGTGTGCTGGCGGCGGCGGTGAGCTATCACGCCGCATGTGAGCCGCGGCCGTACCGGGCGGCGATGACGCCGGGTGACGCGGCGCGCCGGGTACGCGAGCGGGTGCGGGACGGCGGACTCGATCCGGTCGCCGCGGAGGCGGTCCTGCACGCCGCGGGTCAATCGTCGCGGCCCACACCACGATCCGGCGGATTGACCGCACGCGAGGCCGAGGTCCTGTGCCTGGTCGCCCAGGGTGCGACGAACCGGGAGATCGCGACGAAGCTGGTGATCAGCGAGAAGACCGCCCGCAATCACGTCGAGCGCACGTACGCGAAGATCGGGGTGTCCAACCGCGTCGCGGCGAGCCTCTACGCGCTCGAGCACGGGCTACTGGGCCGCCCAACGTGAAACCACTGCGAAAAATCCGGCGAATTCTCGCAGTGGCTGCACGTTCGGCGAAATCGCTAGGGCTCAGTACTCCTGCAGGCTCTCGCGCAGCGTCGTCCCGGGGTAGCGGGTGCGGAACCGGCCGCGCCGCTGCAACTCCGGCACCAACAGCTCGGTCATGTCGTTGAAGCAGCCCGGCGTGTCGGTGGCCAGCATCATGAAGCCGTTACAGCCACCCTCGTCGATGTACTGCTCCATCTGATCGGCGACATCCGACGGCGTGCCGACCGCGACCGGCGCACCCATCGAGACGCCGTAGATCTGCGCGGCTTCGCGCACGGTGACCGGCGCACCGTCCTTGGCCTCGAGGATCGCGTCGAACAACCCACGGATGCCCTGCACGTCGGCGTCGACGACGTTGTCGTCCAGCCCGAGCGTCGAAAAGTCGAAACCCGTGTGACCCGAGAGGATTCCGAGTGCACTCTCGATCTGCACGTTCTCGACGAACTCGGCGTAGCGGTCGTTGGCCCGCGACTTGTCGCGATCGATGATCGTCTGCAACCCGTAGATCAGCTTCACCGACTCCGGGTCGCGGCCGTGGTTGTCGGCACGGGTGCGGATGTCGTCGGCGTAGGCCCGCATGCTCTTGGGCGTCGGGAAGATCCCGAACACCGATTCGGCGTGCTTGGAAGCGAACTCGCGACCCTGCTCCGACGAGCCGGCCTGCCACAGCACCGGCCGGCGCTGCGGCGACGGTGCGACGAAGTGGCGGCCCTTGGACTGGAAGAACTCACCCTGGAAGTCGACCTCACGCACCTTGGCCGGGTCGGCGAACACGCCGTTCTCCCGGTCGTAGAGGATCGCGTCGTCGTCCCAGGAGTCCCACAGCTGGTACAGCAGCTGCATGTATTCCTCGACCACCTCGTAACGCTTGTCGCGCGGGGTGAGGTTTTCCTTGCCCATCGCCTGGAACTCGCTCTTCGAGTACGAGGTGACGATGTTCCAGCCGACGCGGCCGCCGGTCAGGTGATCCAGCGTCGACAGGTGGCGCGCCATCATGTACGGCGGCACAAAGGAAGTCGACAGCGTGATCCCGATGCCGAGGTGCTTGGTGAACGCCCCGACGATGGGCACCAGCGTCGCCGGCTCGTGCACCGGACACTGACCGGCGTACTTCACCACCGGATCCGAACTGCCCTTGTAGGTGGTGTACGGCGCGAGTTCGTCGGCGATGAACATCGCGTCGAACAGCCCGCGTTCCATCGTCCGGCCGAGGTCACGCCAGAACTCCGGACGCGACCAGTGGTAGCCCACCTTGTCACGCGGATGCGCCCACATCGTCGACGCGTGGTTCATGACGCCGTGCTGGACGAAGCCCAGCAGGTGCATCTTCTTCTTGGTCACGTGGTGCTCCTACGGTCGATGAGGAAGGCGGCGATCACCGCAACCGCTGAGCCGATGGCGAGAATGGCCGGGACGTACCAGAACAGCGAATTCACGCCCAGCAGAACGATGACGGTCGTCGACGCTATCACTGCCCCGAGCGCCTTCCAGGTGAAGGTGTCGGCCTCCTCGCTGTCGAGGCCCTCGACGTCGAGCTCCGAGGTCTCCCCCGCGGCGGCGAGCGCGAGCACCTCTGTGCGCACCCGCAGGAACGACTGCACACCCAGCGTGAAGTACACGACGGCGATCACCACGCCCGCGACGAGGGCCAGCCAGAACGCGATCATCGGACCGGATCCGGATCCGCGATGTCCGCCGTGTCGACGGGGCGCTCGTCGGTCAACGCGTCACTGCGGTTGCGCAGCGTCGCGAAGTCGAAGGACTGTCTGGACAACAGGCTGATGCCTACGGCTGCCACGAGTGAGATCGCCTCCAAGGTGATGATTCCCTGTAGTTCGCCGACGGTTTCGCGCACCGGGTAGCCGATCGCGATGGCCAGCACCAGGCTGGTGACGAACGCCGTCGACGTCATGCGTTTCCAGAAGATGGCCAGCGCGAGCGGAATGATCAACGCGGCCTTGAGAAAGAAGACGGTGTTGACCAGCTGAACGTAGTCGATCCCGGAGCTGACCACCACGCCGCCGATCACGCCGGCCACCAGGATCGACGCTTTCGTGTAGCGGAACAGCGACTTCGGCGCGATGTCGGGCTTCGCGCGTTTGAGGACGTCGACGGCCACCACCGACGACAGCGCCGAGAACGCGCCGTCGATCGACGAGTAGCAGGCGTTGAGGATGATCAGCACGTAGAGCGCGACCAGCACGATCGGCAGGCCGAGGTGGCTGACCACATACGGGCCGATGCCGCCGGGTCCGGCGTCGCCGAGGTCGGCCGGGTTCACGTCGAAGGCGAGCCCCACCAGGCCGAGCAGGCCCAGCACGATCGGGATCGGGTAGAACCACATCCCCGCCCACACGAAGGTGCGGCCCATCGACGCGGGTTTGAGCGCCCACGCCTTCTGCCAGAACGTCTGATCGGCCATCGTGGAGGCGAGCAGGCCGAGCGCCAGTGAGATGCCGAATCCCGCTGCGGCCGAACCGTCGAAGGCGTTGAGCGTGTTCGGGCCCGCCGCGTCGACGCGCTGGAACACCAGCTCGGGTCCGCCGACCTTGTGCAGGACGTAGAGCACCACCAGCGCCGCCGGGACGGTGATCAGCAGGGTGTTGAAGGTGGCGGTGATCGCCGAGGTCCACAGCCCGCCGAAGTAGGAGTACACCGTCACCGTGGCGAGCGTGACGATCAGGACGACGGTCGGGTTGAGTTCGAAGACCACGCCCATGACGAGGACGACGCCGAACAGGTTGATGAAGATCTCGGCGAGCAGGCCCAGCAGCATCGCGACGAGCATGACCGTGGTGGCCGGCTTGTTCTGGAAGCGAGCGCGGATGAACTCGACGATCGTGTAGCCGGCTGGCATCTGGCGGCGCAGCCGCAGCGCGAACGGCACCATCACCATCACCGCGAGGCCGTTCGGGACGACGAACCAGATGAGCCCGGACGTGCCGAAGGTGAACGCCTGCGCCGAGGACATCATCACCGCCATCGACCACGTCCACACCGCGATCACCGAGCCGACACCGAAGCCGAAGCCGATCCGCCGGTCGGCGATCACGAAGTCGTGGGTGTTCTTCACCATCGTCCGGACGGTGAACGCGACGACGAACATGAAGGCGCCGAGCCCCAGCATCAGCGCGAAGCCGATACCTGGCGACAGGTTGGACGGTTGGAACACGCAGCCTCCTGGGACACGACGTAAACGCGCTTATGGGCGGACGGCAGTGTCCCAGTCCGCGACGGGTTCGCGAGACGGTTCAAATCGTGATGAGTCGAGCTCTCGCCGCGAGGTGCGAATTACTGTAACGGCAGTTACGGCGGCTCGCTCGGTTCAGACGGCGTGGTGGCGCGTGGCGTCCGGATGTTCGCTCTGCCATAGCCTCTCGATGCGCAACACCCGCCGGTGCTCGAGGGCGATCAGGCCGCCGCCCGCGGTCACCACGGCGCCGGTGACCAGTGCCAGCGGGAGCACCAGATCGGTCTGCCCATACGCGGCGGACGCCACGATGGCCGCCAACCCGATGACGCCGAGCGCGATCAACACCAGTCCGGGAAACCAGAGGGTGTCGATGAACGATTCGCCCGCGCGTGGCTGACAGGTCCGCGAATGGTCGATGGGATCGTGATGCGCGCCCTTCATCGCATCCTTCTTTCCTCGAGTGATCACCCAAGGCTACGCCTGAAGTGACGTACGTCACAGTGGGTCGGCCTGACAAGATGTGCCGGTGAGCGACGTCCGGGGCCGGGTCTGGCACAACGGCGAACCACGCGACGGCTTCGAGTTCTCGCAGATCTCGGAGTGCCTCGCCGACCCGGGCACGCTCGTGTGGGCCGACGTCTACGCGTCCGACCACGCGATCCTCAAGGAGCTCGCCCACGAACTCGGCCTCAACGAGTGGGCCGTCGAGGACGCGGTCGCCGAATCCGAACGCACGAAGGCCACCGTCTACTCCACGCACACGTTCTTCACCGTCTACAGCGTCGACACCCGCGAGCCGGAGTCCGACACCGACTCGGCGCTGACGATCCACCGCATCTCGGGGTTCGTACTGCCGCAGGGGCTGATCACCGTGCGGCTCTCGCCCGACTTCGACATCGACGCCGTATCCGACCGGTTCGACGAGCTGGGCGGCCAGGAGTTCGGGGTGGGTGCGCTCGTCCACGCCCTGCTCGACACGGTGGTCGACAGCCATTTCACCGCGGTCCAGTACCTCGACGACGCCATCGAGGCGATCGAAGACGTGCTGTTCGGCGACCAGCTTCCCGCGAATGGATTGCAACGCAAGACGTTTCAGCTGCGCAAGGACCTCGTGCACCTGCGGCGGGTGGTGTTGCCGATGCGTGAGGTCGTCAACTCCATCCAGCACCGCCGGCAGGACGCCAGGATCTCCCCCGAACTCGATCCGAGGTACGCCGACCTCTACGACCACGTGTTGCGGGCGTCGGAGTGGACGGAATCGCTGCGCGACATGATCACCACGGTGTTCGAGACGAACCTGTCGCTGCAGGACGCGCGTCTGAACATGGTGATGAAGAAGCTGACGGGGTGGGCGGCGATCATCGCGGTGCCGACCGCGATCACCGGCTTCTACGGGCAGAACGTGCTGTACCCCGGGATCGAGACGGTCGCGGGCTTCGTCACCAGCTCGGTGATCATCCTGCTGCTGGTCGCGGTCCTCTACGTGATGTTCAGACGACGCGACTGGCTCTAGGAAGTCGGGTGATTTTCTCTGCCTTGTGCGCATTCCCGACCTCAGGGCTGTTGATTCTCTGCCGTCGCCCGCATCCACAGCCCTGAGGACAAAAACGCGCACAGGGACGAAATTGTCACTCGGCCCCGAGACGATCGCGGTATGTACCCGATCGTGGGCTCCGAAGAGATCGCCGCCGGACGGCTGACGCGCGCGGCACTGCGCTGGAATTACACCGCCATTCACCCGAACGTCTACCACCTCAACGGCGCTGCGCGGACCGCGGACATGCGGACACGTGCCGCGTGGCTGTGGGCGGGACGCAGGGCGATCATCGCCGGGCGGGCGGCGGCCCGGCGCTATGGCGCCTCCTGGGCGGTGGGTGACGCGCCGATCGAGTTGATCGGCAAACACCGAAAACCCGTGCGTGGAGTGGTGATTCGTGACGAACGCATCGCACCCGACGAGATCAGCCCGCACTGCGGAATGCTGATGACCACCGCCGCCCGCACCGCTTTCGACCTGGCCCGCCATCTCCCTCGCACCGAGGCGCTGCCGTTACTCGATGTTCTGTCGGCTGAATCCGGGGTGACGGTGGCGCAGGTCGAGGCGCTCATCGGCCGCTATCCGCGGGCGCGTGGACTTCCGGCTGCCAGACAGATCGTCAAACTGATGGACGGAGGTGCGCGATCACCCGAGGAGAGCACCCTTCGGCTCGCGCTCATCGACTGGGGCTTGCCCAGGCCGACCACCGACATCTGGATCGAGGACAGGTTCTGGTCCACCCGCATAGCCATGGGGTGGGAGTGGGCCAGAGTCGGCGTCAGCGTTCAACCCGCAGGGCCGCTCGAGGACCATTCGGCGGTACAGCGGCTCAAAACCGAGGAACTGATACAACGGCTGGGCTGGGTGCACATTCGCGCGCATCCCCGCCGGCCTGTCCGCTCGGTGCTCGCTCAGGCCCGGGAAGCGCTCAGGACCCGTGGCCGAGGAGGTCGGCTGCCGAGCGATAGTCCTCATCGGCGTTCAGACTGAGCACGCCGACCACCTCGCCGCCGGATTCGTACCAGACGGTGAACCCGTCCCGGTGGTCGACGAGGCGGGCGCCCTCGTACGGCAGCCCCCACCCTCGGTACTTGAGCCGCGCCTCGCCGATCGCGCACTGGAAACTCGGCACCTTCGCCCACGCCGTCGGATGCCCCGCCGCCGAGGTCCCGGCGATCTCGCCCTGGTCGGCCGCGTCGCGCCAGTGTTCAGTCGGGATCGGCCTGCCCGCGGCCACGTTGTAGGCCAGCGCGACGTCGCCCGCGGCGTAGACGTTGGGCGCCGACGTGTGCATGCGTTCGTTCACGACGATGCGGCCGCCGTGGGTGCGGATGCCCGCCGATTCGGCCAACCGCGCATCCGGGCGCACGCCGGTGGCGGCGACGACGAGGTCCGCGTCGAGGGCGCCGCCGTCGTCCAGCGTCACCCCGTCGTCACGCACCTCCACCACACGCGCCGGACCGAGGAAGCGAACCCCGCAGTCGGACAACAGCTTCGCGATGCGCTCACCGGCGTCGAGGCCGAACCGGCGCTGCAGTGGCACCGGTTCACCGGCGACGACCGTCGTGACGATGCCGTTGCCGGCCAGGCAGGCCGCGGCCTCGCAGCCGATCAGCCCGCCGCCGATCACGACGGCGGTGCGGGCGTGCAGGGCCGTCATCCGGATGGTGACGGCGTCGGCGAGGGAGCGCAGTTGCAGCGCGTTCCCGGCGCCGGGCACGTCGAGCGGGACCGGGGTGGCGCCGGGGGCGAGCACGAGGTTCCAGTACGGGTAGCGGCGCCCGCCGCGGGTGACGACCTCGCGGGCGTCGAGGTCGATGTGGTCGACGGTGATGCCGCGGACGAGTTCGAGGCGCCGGCGGTCGAACCAACCCGGCGTGTGGAGGTCGACGTGGTGGTCGCGGCCGCACAGGAAGTCCTTGCTCAGCGGCGGCTTGGCGTAGGGCATCGCGGGGTCGGCGGTCAGGATCTGCACGCGCAGGTTCGGATGCCGCTCGCGAAACGCCGCGGCCGCGCTGAGACCGGCCGGACCGCTGCCGACCGCGATCAACCCTGACGACGTTGCCACGTGCGGGGAGTACCACCATCGAACGCCGCCTATTCGCTGCTCCGGACTTGCTGTCCGGTTATATGCATGTGCTATGCATATAACCGTGCCGCCGTCGCGCTACGACCACCTCGACGAGCTGCTGACCCGGATCCACGTCGCCCGGCAGCGGCCCGAATGGTGGCGGCAACTCCTCGCGCAGATCGCTCCGGGCGCGACGGTCTCGACGCTGCGGGTACTGCGCGCCGTCGAGCAGTGTGAGCTGAACGGGCGCGGGGCATCCATCGGCGATGTCGCCGACTACATGGCCGTCGAACATTCCACTGCCAGCCGGACCGTCGGATCCGTCGTCGCCGCCGGGCTGTTGAGCAAGAGCCTGGCCGCCGAGGATCAGCGCCGCTGCGTGCTGGTGCTCACCGACGCCGGGCGCAACGCGCTGGCCGCCGTGACCGACCGCCGCCGCGAGATCGTCGCCGACGTGGTCCACGACTGGCCGCAAAGCGACGTCGACGCGCTGGTCGGTCTGCTCGGCCGGCTCGTCACGGACTTCGAACGCGGGGTGCGCGCATGACCGCGCAGACCACGGCGCCGGTCACGCCGCGCGGCGCGCTCGGCCTCATGTTCGACCCGGTGTTCGGGGCGCTGTTCTGGGGCAAGATCTTCTCGGTCGTCGCGGTGTGGACACACGGCATCGTCGCGGCGATCGTCATGTACGAGGCGACGGGCTCCGCGCTGATGGTGGGACTGGTCGGCGTCGTCCAGTTCGCACCGCAGCTCATCCTCAGCCCCACCAGCGGCAAATGGGCCGACACCGGCAATCCGGCGCGGCAGATCCTGCTCGGCCGGGTGCTGTGCCTCGCCGGATCGGGATTGGTGGCGGTGTGGCTGGCCATCTCCGAACGCGAGGCCGCGGCCGGCGTGCTGCTCGGCACGCTGCTGGTCGGGATCGGGTTCGTGGTGGGCGGTCCGGCGATGCAGTCGATCGTGCCCAACCTCATCCGCGACGGCGAGCTGTCGACGGCCATGGCGCTCAACAGCATTCCGATGACGATCGGCCGGATGATCGGACCGGTCATCGGCGCGTACCTGGCGGCGCACCTCGGCTATGCCGAAGGGTTCGCGGTCAGCGCCGTCCTGCACCTGATCTTCGCGCTCTTCCTCCTGGTGGTGCGCTTCCCCGCGCCCCGGCCGCACCGCGACGGCGCCGACTACCGGGTGCGGGCGGCGCTGAAGTACGTCTGGCGGGACAAGCCGTTGTTCCTGGCGCTGCTCGCGGTGACGACGGTCGGGTTCGCGGCCGACCCGTCGATCACGCTGACGCCGTCGATGGCCGACGCGCTCGGCGGGGACACCCGGCTGGTCGGTCTGCTGTCGGCGGTGTTCGGGATCGGCGCGGCGCTGAGCATGGTGGTGCTCGCGCTGCTGCGCGGGCGGATCGCGGCGGGATGGGTGTCGTCGGTCGGGCTGTGGCTGTTGGGCGCCGGGTGCGCGGTACTGGCGGTCGCGACGGTGACGCCGGTGGCGCTGCTGGGCTTCGGGCTGGCGGGTTGCGGTTTCGGGTGGGCGATGACGGGGCTGAGCACCGTCGTGCAGGAGCGGGCACCGGAGGAGCTGCGCGGCCGGATCATGGCGCTGTGGCTGGTCGGATTCCTCGGCTCTCGGCCGATCGCGGCGGCCGCACTCGGCGGCGCCGCCGACGCGGTGAACGTCTACGTGGCGTTCGTGGTGGCCGCGCTCGCGGTGGTGATCGTCGCCGTGATGTGCCGGCCGTCGGCGTTGACGGGAGCGTTGCCGGGCTGACCGCACGGTCCGCGCTCTATCGTTTGGGGCGATGCCATTCCATCTGCACCGGGCGGAACGCACCGACCTCCTGGCCGACGGACTCGGCACCCTGCTGTCCACTCCCCTTTCCGACCCGTTCGCCGAGGAGCTCGTCATCGTCCCGGCCAAGGGCGTCGAGCGGTGGCTGAGCCAGCGGTTGTCCCATGTCCTCGGCCGCGGTTCGGGTGACGACGGCGTCTGTGCGGGCATCACGTTCCGCAACCCGCGCTCGCTGATCGCTCAGATCATGGGCGGATCATCCGGCACCGGCGAGGACGACCCGTGGGCGCCCGACGCGCTCGTGTGGCCCCTGCTCGAGGTCATCGACGACAACCTCGACCAACCGTGGTGCACCACCCTGGCCACCCACCTCGGCCACTTCGAACACGGGGAGGAAAGAGAACTCCGGCAGAGCCGCCGCTACGCCGTCGCCCGCCGCCTCGCCAGGCTGTTCGCGTCCTATGCGCGGCAACGCCCGCAACTGCTCGTCGACTGGCTGGCCGGTGGCACCGCCGACCTCGACGACGATCTGCGGTGGCAACCCCACCTGTGGCGCGCGCTCGTCGGCAGCATCCCCGCCGACCCGCCGCACATCCGGCACGCCGAAGTCGTCGCGCGCCTTCGTGAGTCACCCAGCGACCTGCCCGAACGTCTGTCGCTGTTCGGCCACACCCGACTGCCCGCCACCGAGGTCGAACTGCTCGAGGCGCTGGCCACCCACCACGACCTGCACCTGTGGCTGCCGCACCCCAGCGACGACCTCTGGACGTCGCTGACCGCCCACCGCGGACCCGTCCGGCGCCGCGACGACACCACCCACCGCGACGTCGGCCACCCGCTGCTCGCCACCCTCGGCCGCGACCTGCGCGAACTGCAGCGCAGCCTGCCCGCCGACCCCCGAACCGACGAATACCTGCATCGACCGGCCGGCCCCGCCGCCCATCCCGACACCCTGCTCGGCTGGCTGCAGTCCGACATCGCCGCCAACGCCGTGCGTCCCACAGGTCGCCATCTGCAGCCCGGCGACCGCTCGGTGCAGGTGCACAGCTGCCACGGCGCCGCCCGTCAGATCGACGTGCTGCGTGAGGTGCTGCTCGGGCTGCTCGCCGACGATCCCACGCTCGAACCGCGCGACATCCTCGTCATGTGCCCGGACATCGAGCACTACGCGGCGCTGATCGTCGCCGGATTCGGGCTCGGCGACGTCGTCCACGGCGCCCACCCCGCGCACCGGCTGCGCGTCAAACTCGCCGACCGTGCGCTCACCCAGACCAACCCGCTGCTCGGCGTCGCCGGCCAACTCCTCGACCTGGCGGGCGGGCGCGCCACCGCCTCGGAGGTGCTCAACCTCGCGGAGGCGCCGTCGATCCGCGACCGGTTCACGTTCAGCGACGACGACCTCGACGTGATCGGCGACTGGGTCCGCGAGGCCAACATCCGGTGGGGTTTCGACCGCGCACACCGGGTGCCCTACGGCGTCGACTTCGTCCAGAACACCTGGCGATTCGGACTGGACCGGGTGCTCGCCGGCGTCGCGATGTCCGACGATTCGCACGCCTGGCTCGACACCACGCTTCCGCTCGACGACGTCAGCAGCGACCGCGTCGAACTCGCCGGCCGGCTCGCCGACTACGTCGACCGGCTGCAGAGCTGCGTCGAAAACCTCAGCGGGACGAAGCCACTCGACGAATGGCTGGAAGCGCTGCGCTCCGGCATCGCCGAGTTGACCACCGTCTCCGATGACGACAGTTGGCAGACAACGCAATTGGAGCGCGAATTCGCCGACGTGTTGGTCCAGGCCGGTCCGCGGCGCGACACGCCCCTGAGGCTGCCCGACGTCAAGGCGCTGCTGGGCCGCCACCTCGCCGGCCGGCCCACCCGCGCGAACTTCCGCACCGGCACGCTGACCGTCTGCACCATGGTGCCGATGCGCTCGGTCCCGCACCGGGTGGTGTGCCTGGTCGGACTCGACGACGGGGTGTTCCCACGGCTCGGCGTGGTCGACGGCGACGACGCGCTGGCCCGCGACCCGATGACCGGCGAACGCGACATCCGCTCCGAGGACCGCCAACTGCTCCTCGACGCGATCGGCGCGGCGACGGAGAGACTCGTCGTCACCTACACCGGCGCCAACGAGTACTCCGGGCAGCGCAAACCGCCCGCGGTGCCGCTCGTCGAACTGCTCGACGCGCTCGACGTCACCACCGAGTCCCCGGTCCGCGACCAGATCGTGGTCGAACATCCCTTGCAGCCCTTCGATGTTCGCAACGTGACCCCCGGTGCGCTCGGTGTGCCGGGCGAGCCGTTCACGTTCGATTCGACCGCGCTGACCGCCGCGACCGTCGCCACCGGTCACCGCGCCGAGCGGCCGGGCCTCCTCACCCACCCGCTGCCGCCACCGCCGCAGGACGACGTCGCGCTCGACGATCTGATCGGCTTCTTCAAGGATCCGGTCAAGGGCTTCTTCCGCGCGCTCGACTACACGCTGCCCTGGGACGTCGACGCCGTCGAGGACGCCATGCCGGTGGAGATCGACGCGCTGGCCGAATGGCAGGTCGGCGAACGGATGCTCGACGACATGCTGCGCGGACTGAACCCCGAACAGGCCCAGCAGGCGGAGTGGCGTCGCGGCTCGCTGCCACCCGGCCGGCTCGGCTGGCGCAAGGCCCAGGAACTGCGCGACCAGGCCGCCGCGCTGGCCACCGCCGCCCACCGCCACCGCAAGCAACCGCCGCAGGCCTACGACGTCGACATCCCCATCGGCGACGGCCGCCGCGTCACCGGCACCGTGCCGAGGGTGTACGGCGACCGCACGGTCACCGTCACCTACTCCAAACTCGACGGGCGTCACCTGCTCGCCTCGTGGATCCAGTTGGCCGCGTTGACCGCTGCGCGCCCGAACCCGGACTGGGCCGCGGTCTGCATCGGCCGCGCCAAACGCGGCGGCACACGGGAACGGCTGCTCGGCGCACCGGCCGACGCGGTCGAGGTGCTGCGGGATCTGGTGAGCATGTACGACGCGGGCCGCCGTGAGCCGATTCCCCTGCCCCCCAAGACGTCGTACGCGTGGGCGGAGGCGACGCACCACCGCGGTGAACCCCGGCGGGAGGCGGCCTTCCGGTGGAAGTCGGGCCGCTACCCCGGTGAGGACGCCGAACCCGCCAACGCCCGGGTGTGGGGTCCGCACGCACCCCTCGAGGACCTCGTCGCTGCCGGGCTCGACGGGTACGCCACCCGGCTGTGGCTGCCGATGCTCGCCGCCGAGAGGGACCCCGACTGATGGCCGGCACGTCACTGGATTTCGATCTGCTCGGCCCGTTGCCCGCCGCGCGCACCACGACGGTGCTCGAGGCCAGCGCCGGCACGGGCAAGACCTTCGCGCTGGCCGGGCTGGTGACCCGCTACATCGCCGAAGGGGTGGCGACGCTCGACCAGATGCTGCTGGTGACGTTCGGCCGGGCGGCCAGTCAGGAACTGCGTGAACGGGTGCGCTGCCAGATGCTCGACGCGCTGGTCGCGTTCGGCGATCCGTCGACGGTCGGCGACAACCAGCTCGTCGCGCACCTCATCGACGCTTCCGACGAGGAACGGCACCTGCGCGCGCAGCGACTGCGGGACGCGCTGGCCGGATTCGACGCCGCGACCATCGCGACCACGCACCAGTTCTGCCAGCTGGTGCTGAAATCGCTTGGCGTGGCCGGTGATACGGACACCGGAGTGCAACTGGTGGAGAGCGTCGACGACCTGACCGCCGAGATCGTCGACGACCTGTACCTCGCGCACTTCGGCCAGCAGCGCGACGATCCGGTGCTCACCCGCGGGCAGGCGCTGGAGCTGGCCCGCGAAGTGGTCCGCAACGCCGGCACCGAACTGCGCCCCCTGCACCCGCCGCCGGGCAGCGAGGCCGCGGTGCGCGTCGACTTCGCGACGGCGGTGTGCGCCGAACTCGAACGCCGCAAACGCCGGCTCGGCATCCTGCACTACGACGATCTGCTGTCGCGACTGGCGAACGCGCTGACCGACGAGCACTCCCCGGCGCGTGCGCGCATGCACCGGCGCTGGTCGATCGTGATGGTCGACGAGTTCCAGGACACCGACCCGGTGCAGTGGCAGGTCATCGACCGCGCGTTCACCGGCCGCTCGACGCTGATCCTCATCGGGGACCCGAAGCAGGCGATCTACGCGTTCCGCGGCGGCGACATCGTCACCTACCTGCACGCGGCGAGCACCGCCGGCGACCGTCAGACCCTCGGCACCAACTGGCGCAGCGACGGCGACCTGGTCGACCGGTTGCAGGTGGTGCTGCGCGACGCCGAACTCGGCGACCCCGAGATCGTGGTCCGGCCCGTCGAGGCACACCACAAAGGCCACCGCCTCCAGGGCGCACCGCACAACGATCCGTTCCGCCTGCGCGTCGTCACCCGCGAGACCTTCGGCACCCGCGCCGACCGCGTGATCCCGATGGACCGGCTGCGCGCACACATCGGCAAGGACCTCGCCGCCGACATCGGCCGGCTGCTGGCCAGCGGCGCGACGTTCTGCGATCGGCCGATCGAGGCCAAGGACGTCGCGGTGATCGTGGAGACCCACAAAGACGCCCGCGCGTGCTTCGACGCGCTGTCCGACGCCGGTATCCCCGCGGTCTACACCGGCGACTCCGACGTGTTCAACTCCCCCGCCGGCGACGACTGGCTGTGCCTGCTCGAGGCGTTCGACCAGCCGCACCGCTCCGGTCTGGTGCGCGCTGCGGCGACCACGATGTTCTTCGGCCGCACCGCCGAAGAGCTTGCGGCCAGGGGTGATTCGCTGACCGACGAGATCGCCGACAAACTGCGTGAGTGGGCCGATCACGCCCGCGAACGCGGCGTCGCCGCGGTGTTCGAGGCCGCGAATCTGACCGGGATGGGGCGGCGGGTGCTGTCGTGGCACGACGGCGAACGCCACATGACCGACCTCGCGCACCTGACGCAGGTCCTGCACGACACCGCGCACCGTGAGCATTTCGGCCTGCCCGCCCTGCGGGATTGGCTGCGGACGCAGCGGGAGGAGCGTAGCGGCGCGGTCGAACGCAACCGCCGCCTCGACAGCGACGCCGCGGCCGTGCAGATCATGACGGTGTGGGTGAGCAAGGGCCTGCAGTACCCGGTGGTGTACCTGCCGTTCGCGTTCAACCGCAACATCCAGACCCGCGACTGTGTGCTGTTCCACGACGAGCGCCAACGCTGCCTGCACATCGGCGGCGACACCAGTCCCGACTTCCCTGCCGTCGAGCGGCTCGGGCGCACCGAGGCCGCGAGCGACGACGTCCGCCTCACCTACGTCGCACTGACCCGCGCGCAGTCGCAGGTGGTGGCCTGGTGGGCGCCGTCGTGGGACGAGCCCAACGGCGGGCTGTCCCGGCTGCTGCGCGGCAGGCGACCCGGTGAGACGGCAGTGCCCGATCGCTGCGACCCGCCGAAACTCGACGACGCCGACGCGATGGCGGCGCTGCGCGCCTGGGCGGACCTGGGCGGCCCGGTGCTCGAGGAGTCCGTCATCGCCGGGCCCGCCGGCCCCGCACCCCAGCAGCGGCCGACGGGTCTGGCCGTGCGCCACTTCCACCGCGGGATCGACACCACGTGGCGACGCACCTCGTACTCGGGTCTGCTGCGGGCCGCCGAGGACGCCGGGGCCAGCGGCGTGACCAGCGAACCCGAGGTCGCCGAACTCGACGACGAGGTCGCCGACGTGCCGGTCTCGCAGGCCCCGACCGTCGGCGCGGACGTCCCGTCCCCGATGGCGGACCTGCCGACGGGTGCGAAGTTCGGCTCGCTGGTGCACGCCGTGCTCGAACACGCCGACCCGTTCGCCGTCGACCTCGCGGCCGAACTGCAGGAGCGCAGCCGCGAACACGCGGTGTGGTGGCCGGTCGACGTCGCGCCGGACGTGCTGGCCGAGGCGCTGTTGCCGATGCACGACACACCGCTCGGACCGCTGGCGCCGGGCATGACACTCCGCCGGATCGGGTTGCGGGACCGCCTGCGGGAGATGGACTTCGAGTTCCCGCTGGCCGGCGGCGATGTACGCGGCGGCCCTACGGTCACCCTCGCCGACGTCGGCCGCCTGCTCGGCGAACACCTGCCCGCCGACGACGTGCTGACGCCGTACGTCGCGCGGCTCACCGACCGGGCGCTGGGAGCGCAGTCGCTCAAGGGGTACCTGACCGGATCGCTCGACGCGGTCCTGCGGGTCGACGGCCGGTACCTGGTGGTCGACTACAAGACGAACTGGCTCGGCGAACCGGAAATGCCGCTCACCGCAGCCGATTACGGCAGGCCCCGCATGACGGAGGCGATGCTGCACTCGGACTATCCCCTGCAGGCACTGCTGTATTGCGTGGTGCTGCACCGGTTCCTGCGGTGGCGGCAGCCCGGATACACCCCGGACGAGCACCTCGGCGGGGTGCTGTACCTGTTCGTCCGCGGCATGTGCGGTGCGTCGACGCCGGTGGTCGACGGACATCCGGCCGGGGTGTTCAGTTGGCGGCCGCCGTCGGCACTGATCGTCGCGCTGTCCGACCTGCTCGACGCATCCGTCCGGTGAACGAACAGTGGCGAATTGGTGAGAAACCCCATGGGAGTTGCGGGAATGGGGGGTCACCCGCGTAGGGTTGGCGGAGGTTGATCAACCAGCCGCGGCATGTCGCACACATCGGGCCACTGGAACCCAGGATGCTGACGCCGCCCGCACTTTTGCTCTCCGCGCCACCGGCGCAGTTTCGGAGTTAGATCACATGCCTTCCATCGATCACCTGACCTTCTCCACCGAATGGCTCGCCCCCTACGAGGTCCGCATCACCGTCGCCGGATCCGTCGACGCCGCGAACGCCGCCACCCTCGAGGAATACGTGCTGCGCCGCGGTGCGAACTCGCGCCGCCTGACCCTCGACATGACCGGTGTGGACTTCCTGTCCACCGCGGGGTTCTCCGTACTGTGCGTGATCAGCGAGCGGTGCGTGCGCGCCAACGTCGACTGGACGCTGGTGAGCAACCCGACCGTGCGCCGGGTGCTCGACGTCTGCGACCCGCACCTCACATTGCCGCTGGCTTCCTGACTCCTGGCGGCCGATGGGCCACACTGGAGCGGTGACGGAACCGGGAGCCACACGCGTCGCGGTGTACCTCGACTTCGACAACATCGTGATCTCGCGGTACGACCAGGTCAACGGCCGGAACTCGTTCCAGCGGGACAAGACGAAGGCCGCCGAGGAGTTCGCGGAGAAGCTGCAGCGTGCCACGGTCGACGTCGGCGCGGTCATCGACTTCGCCTCGTCCTTCGGCACGCTGGTGCTGACCCGGGCGTACGCGGACTGGTCGTCGGACGTCAACGCGAACTACCAGGGCCAACTGGTCGCGCGCGCCGTCGACCTGGTGCAGCTGTTCCCGGCCGCCGCGTACGGCAAGAACGGCGCCGACATCCGCCTGGCGGTCGACGCGGTCGAGGACATGTTCCGGCTGCCCGACCTCACGCATGTGGTGATCGTCGGCGGCGACTCGGACTACATCGCGCTGGCGCAACGCTGTAAACGGCTCGGCCGCTACGTGGTGGGCATCGGGGTGGCCGGCGCGTCGAGCCGCTCGCTGGCCGCCGCGTGCGACGAGTTCGTCACCTATGACGCGCTGCCCGGTGTGCCGGTTCCCCAGCCCGATCCGCCACCGGCCGAGGCGACCCCGAAGAAGCGCGGACGGCGCCGCGCCACCGACGACGACGAACCGGATCCGCAGGCGGGCGCCACCGCACTGCTGACCCGGGCGCTGCAGATCGGCCTGGAGAAGGACGACGCCGACTGGCTGCACAACTCGGCGGTCAAAGCGCAGATGAAGCGGATGGATCCGTCGTTCTCCGAGAAATCGCTCGGCTTCAAATCGTTCAGCGACTTTCTGCGCTCACGCCAGGACCTCGTCGAGCTCGACGAGAGCTCGACCACGCGGATGGTGCGGCTGCGGGGCCCCGGCGACTCATGATCGCGTTCGCCGACGCGGAGGTGTTCGAACCCGCCGACGTCCACGTGGCGCGGCGGCTCACCGCACTGGCCGGCGAGGACGACGAATCCGTTGCCCTCGCCGTCGCATTCGCGGTGCGCGCGTTACGCAACGGATCGGTGTGTGTGGACCTGCGATCGCTCGCGTCCCAGGTCGGTATGCCGGAGCTGCCGTGGCCGGAACCGTCGACGTGGCTGGCGGCGGTGCGGGCCAGTGCGCTGACGGGCACACCGCCGGTGTTGAGGTTCTACGGCGATGCGTTGTACCTCGACCGGTACTGGCGAGAAGAGCAGCAGGTGTGCGACGACGTGCTCGCGCTGCTGAAGTCGGCGTCGGCCGGTGAGGTACCCGGTCTCGACCGCCTGTTTCCCGCCGAGGACTTCCCCGAGCAGCGCGTCGCCGCCGGAATCGCGCTGTCGCAGTCGCTCACGGTGTTGACCGGCGGACCGGGCACCGGCAAGACGACGACGGTGGCGCGGCTGCTGGCGCTGCTGGCCGAACAGGCGGCGCTGCAGAACCGGCCGCCGCTGCGGATCGCGCTGGCGGCGCCGACCGGTAAGGCCGCGGCGCGGCTACTCGAGGCGGTGCACCTGCAGATCGCTGAACTGGACCCGGTGGACCGCGACCGGCTGCCCGAGTTGACGGCGTCGACGCTGCACCGGTTGCTGCAGCGGCGCCGGGGTAGTTCGTCGCGGTTCCGGCACCACAGGGAGAACCGGCTACCGCACGACGTGATCGTCGTCGACGAGACGTCGATGGTGTCGCTGACGCTGATGGCCCGGCTGCTGGAGGCCGTTCGGCCCGACAGCCGGCTGGTTCTGGTGGGCGACGCCGACCAGTTGGCGTCGGTGGAGGCCGGTGCGGTCCTGGCGGACCTCGTCGACGGGCTGGGTGCGCGCGACGACGTTCGGATCGCCCGGCTGGTCACGTCGCACCGGTTCGGCGCGCCGATCGGGGCGCTGGCATCGGCGATCCGCGACGGGCAGACCGATCGCGTGATCGGCCTGCTGCGCGACGGCGGCCCAGGGATCGAATGGGTGGACACCGACAACCCTGGTGAGCGGTTGCGCAGAGTGCTTGTGCCGCACGCCCTGCGGTTGCGGGAGGCGGCGATCCTCGGGGATGCCCAGGCGGCGTTGGCGACTCTCGACGAGCACCGGCTGCTGTGCGCGCATCGGCGCGGGCCCTACGGGGTGCGGCACTGGAACCGGCAGGTGGAGCGCTGGCTGACCGATGCGACCGGGGAGCCGATCTGGTCGGAGTGGTACGCGGGGCGGCCGCTGCTGGTGACGGCGAACGACTACGGGCTGCAGCTGTACAACGGGGACACCGGGGTGACCGTAGTGCGCGACGACGGGCTGGCGGCGGTGGTGGGCGCGGGGTCAGGGCCGGTCGAGTTCTCGACGAGCCGGTTGGCCGACGTGGAGACCGTGCACGCGATGACGATCCACAAGAGCCAGGGCAGCCAGGCGCAGGAGGTGACGGTGCTGCTGCCGGACGAGGAGTCACGGCTGCTGACCCGCGAGCTGTTCTACACCGCGGTGACCCGGGCGAAGCAGACGGTGCGGGTGGTCGGATCGGAGGCCGCGGTGCGCGCCGCGATCGAACGACGCGTCGTGCGGGCCTCGGGTCTGGGTGCGCGGCTCGCCGGCTCGCGCCGAGATCAGGCGTGAGTCAGCGAATCCGCCCGATCCGCCTCGACCTGGCGAATTGGAGCGCAACCCTCCAGTAGGGGTAGAGTTCCGCCGGTCGCGCAGCGTTGCGCCAACATCCCACGGAGAAGGGAGTGGGCGGCTTTGCGCACCACACCGCAGGAAGAACAATCGGTACTCGCCACGCTGCGCTCACCGAGACGGCTTCGCACCGAGGTCCTCGCCGGACTCGTCGTCGCGCTCGCACTCATCCCCGAGGCGATCTCGTTCTCGATCATCGCCGGTGTCGACCCCCGCGTCGGCCTGTTCGCCTCGTTCACGATGGCGGTCACGATCGCGATCGTCGGCGGGCGCCCCGCCATGATCTCCGCGGCCACGGGCGCGGTCGCGCTCGTCGTCGCCCCGCTGGTGCAGAGCCACGGGCTCGACTATCTGATCGCGGCCGTGATCCTCGCCGGCGTCCTGCAGCTGGTGCTCGGTGCGCTCGGCGTCGCGCGGCTCATGCGATTCGTCCCGCGCAGCGTCATGGTGGGCTTCGTCAACGCGCTGGCCATCCTCATCTTCGTCGCCCAGCTCCCCCACCTGATCGGGGTCCCCTGGCTGGTCTATCCGCTGGTGGTGGTCGGCATCGCGCTGATCGTGCTGCTGCCGAAGCTGACCACCGTCGTTCCCGCACCGCTGGTCGCGATCGTGCTGATCACCGGCGCCTGCCTGGTGTTCGGCTGGTCGGTGCCCACCGTCGGCGACGAGGGCGAACTGCCCTCCACCCTGCCGTCGCTGCTGCTGCCCGACGTGCCCTTCACGCTCGACACGCTCACGACGATCGCGCCCTACGCGCTGACCATGGCCATCGTCGGCCTGATGGAGTCGCTGATGACGGCGAAACTCGTCGACGACATCACCGACACCCACTCGAGCAAGACCCGCGAATCGCTCGGCCAGGGCACCGCCAACATCGTCACCGGCTTCTTCGGCGGCATGGGTGGCTGCGCGATGATCGGCCAGACGATGATCAACGTCAAAGCCTGCGGAGCACGCACCCGCATCTCGACGTTCCTGGCCGGCGCCTTCCTGCTGGCGCTCGTCGTCGGCCTCGGCGACATCGTCGGGCAGATCCCGATGGCGGCGCTGGTCGCCGTGATGGTCATGGTGTCGGTCGGCACCTTCGACTGGCACAGCATCGCGCCGAAGACGTTGCGGCGCATGCCCAAGAGTGAGACGACGGTGATGCTCGCCACCGTCGCGGTCACCGTGGCCACCGACAACCTCGCCTACGGTGTGGCCGTCGGCACACTCACCGCCATGGTGCTGTTCGCCCGGCGGGTCGCGCATCTCACCGACGTCGTCAAGGTGGCCCAGCCCGACGAGAACACCCAGGTGTACGCCGTCAGCGGCCAGCTGTTCTTCGCCTCGAGCAACGACATGGTCTACCAGTTCGACTACGCGGGCGATCCCGACAACGTCGTCATCGACATGTCCGGCGCCCACATCTGGGACGCCTCGACCGTCGCGACGCTCGACGCGATCACCACCAAGTACGAGGCCAAGGGCAAGAAGGCCACGATCGTCGGCCTCGACGACAACAGCGCCGAACGCCACCGCCGCCTCAGCGGCCAGCTGGCCGGCTCCGAGTAGATGAGCGAACGCCTGCAGATCGGCGAGGTGTCGGCCCGCACCGAACTGTCCATCAAGACGATCCGCCATTACGACGACGTGGGTCTGGTCACCCCGTCGGCGCGTTCGGCGGGCGGGTTCCGCCTCTACACCGCCGACGACGTGGAGCGGCTGCTCACCATCCGCCGGATGAAACCGCTGGGCTTCACGCTCGACGAGATGCGGGATCTGCTGGCGGCACTCGACACGCTCGCCGGATCCGACGCCGCGGCCGCCCAGCGCGATGAGGCCGCCGCCTACCTCGCCGACTGCCACACCCGCGCGCAGCAGGCCTGCGCCGACCTCGCCCGCCAACTCGCCTACGCCCGCGAACTCACCGACCGACTCGCCCGCTATCGCTGACCGCCGCCGACCGGGCACCGTAGGGTGGCCCTGTGGCGGCCCAGATCAGTCGACGTCGGACCATGCGCGCCGACCGGCAGACGGTGTGGGACGTCCTCGCCGACTTCGGCTCGATCCACGACTGGCTGCCCGGCGTCGACCACTCCTGCGTGCTCGCCACCGCCGCCGACGGACCGGTCGGCACCGCGCGCCGGGTGCAGATGGGCCGCATGACACTCGTCGAGACGATCACCGAATTCGACGCGCCGGCCGCACTGGCCTACGACATCGCCGGCCTGCCCCGCTGGCTGCGCCACTTCGACAACCGGTGGACGCTGCAGTCCGCAGGCCCCGGCGCCACCACCGTCACCGTCACAAGCACTGTCGACCTCGGGCCCGGCCGGCTGCGCACACTGGCCGCCCGCGTCCTCTGCCTGCTGCTGGGGAGATTGTCGTCCGACACCATGCTCGCCGGCCTGGCCGCCCGATCGGAGACCGCCCATGCCTGACGTCCGGCCCGACATCGTCATCCTCATGACCGACGAGGAGCGCGCCGTCCCGCCCTACGAGTCACCCGAGGTGCTGGCGTGGCGGGCCCGCGCCCTGCCCGGCCGCGCGTGGTTCGACGAGCACGGCGTCCGCTTCACCCGCCACTACACCGGGTCGCTGGCGTGTGTGCCGAGCCGCCCGACCATCTTCACCGGGCAGTATCCCGATCTGCACGGCGTGACCCAGACCGACGGTATCGGCAAGAGCGCCGACGACTCCAGGATGCGGTGGCTGCGGGTGGGTGAGGTACCGACGCTCGGGAACTGGTTCCGCGCCGCCGGATACGACACCCACTACGACGGCAAATGGCACATCTCCCACGCCGACCTCACCGATCCGGCCACCGGACAGCCGCTGGCCACCAACGACGACGCCGGCGTGGTCGACCCCGACGCGGTGCGGCGCTACCTCGACGCCGACCCGCTGGCGCCGTACGGGTTCTCCGGCTGGGTCGGACCCGAACCGCACGGCGCGGCGTTGTCCAACAGCGGGATTCGACGTGACCCGCTGATCGCCGACCGGGTAGTGGCCTGGCTTTCGGATCGGTACGCGCGCCGCCGCGCCGGCGATGCCGACGCGTTGCGGCCGTTCCTGCTGGTGGCCAGCTTCGTCAACCCGCACGACATCGTGCTGTTCCCGCAGTGGGTGCGCCGCAGCCCGGTCGATCCCTCACCGCTGGACCCGCCGCACGTGCCCCCGGCGCCCACCGCCGACGAGGACCTGTCGTCCAAACCGGCCGCGCAGATCGCGTTCCGCGAGGCGTACTACTCCGGTTACGGACCCGCCGCGGTGATGGAGCGCACCTACCGCCGCAACGCCCAGCGGTACCGGGACCTGTACTACCGCCTGCACGCGGAGGTCGACGGCCCGCTCGACCGGGTGCGCCGCGCGGTGACCGAAGGATCCGGCGAGGCGGTGCTGGTGCGCACGGCCGACCACGGCGACCTGCTCGGCGCGCACGGCGGCCTGCACCAGAAGTGGTTCAACCTCTACGACGAGGCCACCCGCGTCCCGTTCGTCATCGCCCGCATCGGTGCGCGGACCACGCCACCGCGCACCGTGGACGCCCCGACCTCGCACGTCGACCTGGTGCCCACACTGCTCGCCGCGGCGGGCGTCGACGTCGCGGCGGCGGCGGCCGGCCTCGCCGAGTCGTTCACCGAGGTGCATCCGCTGCCCGGCCGTGACCTGATGCCCGTCGTCGACGGCGCCGAACCCGACGCGAACCGCGCGGTGTACCTGATGACCCGCGACAACGTGCTCGACGGCGACACCGGCGCCTCGGGTCTCGCGCGCATGCTCAAGCGCACCGTGAATCCGCCGGGGCCGCTGCGGATCCGGGTGCCCGCCCACGTCGCGTCGAACTTCGAGGGTCTGGTGACGCGGGTGGACGGGCGTCTGTGGAAGCTGGTGCGCAGCTTCGACGATCCGGCCACGTGGACCGAACCCGGGGTGCGCCACCTCGCCGCCAACGGGGTCGGCGGTGAGGCGTACCGGTCCAGCCCGCTCGACGACCAGTGGGAGCTCTACGATCTCACCGACGACCCGACCGAAGCCGTCAACCGGTGGACCGACCCCGATCTCGACGAGCTGCGCGCGCATCTGCGCCGCGAACTCAAACACCTGAGGACCGAATCGATTCCGGAGCGCAATCACCCGTGGCCGTACGCCGTCCGCCGCCCACCGACCGGACCGGCGCGGACCAGTCTCCTCCGCCGGGCGCTGGGACGCCTGGGGGTCGGCGCCGCGGTTTGAGTATGCGCGTCGACGGGCGGGAGATCGCCGTATCGGGCAGCCTGCTGCTGCCGCTGACTCGTCGCACCAACGACATCCTGCGTCTGGCGTTGGCGACGGTCCTGCTGGCGGTGGTGGTGACCAGTTCGTTCATCACCCGCTACGAGTGGAGCGCGCTGGAGCAGTCCATCTCCGAGATCGTCGGGGTGCTCACGCCGACACAGTCGAACCTGGTGTACCTGGCCTACGGCGTCTCGATTCTGGCACTGCCGTTCGTGATCCTGGTCGGGCTGATCCTGGTGCGGCAGTGGCGGCTGCTCGGGGCGTTCGCCGCGGCCGGCCTGGTCGCGATTCTGGCGTTGTCGATCACCGGTAGTGGGATCGCCGCGCCGCGTTGGCATTTCGACCTCTCGGAGCGGCTGGACACGCTGCTGTCGCAGATCCTCGACGATCCCCGGTGGATCGCGATGCTCGCCGCGGTGCTGACGGTGTCGGGCCCGTGGGTGCCGGCCCGGTGGCGGCGCTGGTGGTGGGCGCTGCTGCTGGCGTTCGTGCCGATCCACCTGGTGGTGAGCGCCGTGGTGCCGGCGCGCTCGCTGCTGGGCCTGTCGGTCGGGTTCTTCGTCGGCGCGCTGGTCGTCTGGGTGGTCGGCACGCCGGCGCTGGAGGTGCCGCTGGCCGACGCGGTGCGGGCGCTGGGGCGGCGCGGATTCGACGTCACCGCGCTGACGGTGGTGCGGCCCGCCGGGCGGGGGCCGCTGCTGATGACCGCCGACACCACCGGCCCGGGCTGCGCGACGGTGCACATGTACGGACCCAACCAGCGCAGTGGCGGTGCGCTGCGGCAGGTCTGGCGCAAGCTGCGGTTGCGGTCGAGTGAGACCGCACCGCTGCAGGCCTCGCTGCGCCGGGCGGTGGAGCACCGGGCGTTGATGACGATCGCCGTCGGCGAGGTGGGCCTGGCGAACACGTCGGCGGTGGTCGTCGCGACGCTGGCCCGCGGCTGGGCGCTCTACGCGCACGACGAGGTGCGCGGTGAACCGCTCGACGGCGACACCCCGCCGCATCTGGTGTGGGTGGCGCTGCGACGACTGCACGATGCGACGATCTCCCACGGCGACCTGCGCCCGGCGGAGATCACCGTCGACGGCAATGCGGTGCTGTTCGGCGGATTCGGCCACGCCGAGTACGGCGCGACCGACGCGCAGCTGCAGACCGACGTCGCGCAGCTGCTGCTGACCACCGCCGAACTCCACGGCGCCGAACGGGCCGTCGCGGCGGCGATCGAGGCGTTCGGCGCGGACACGGTGCTGGTCGCGTCCCGCCGGCTGACCAAACACGCGGTGTCCGCGCGGTTCTGGAACGCGCTGTCGGACGCGCGGGCCGTCGCCGCAGCCACCCGCGAGGAGGTGATGCGCCAGACCGGCACGGAGTCCATCAGCACCGAGAACATCACGCGGTTCACCCGCAACCAGATCATCCAGCTGGTGCTGATCGGTGCGCTGGTCTACGTCGCCTATCCGTTCCTGACCGCGGTGCCGACGTTCTCCAACGAGCTGCGCAACGTCAACATGTGGTGGGCGCTGCTCGGGCTGGCGGTGTCGGCGCTGAAGTACCTCGGCGCCGCCGCGGCGCTGTGGGCATGCGCCGACGGGCTGGTGACGTTCCGGCACCTGGCGCTGATGCAGGTGGCCAACACGTTCGCCGCGACCACCACCCCGGCCGGCGTGGGCGGGCTGGCGCTGAGCACCCGGTTCCTGCAGAAGGGCGGGCTCGGCGCGGTGCGGGCCACGACGGCGGTGGCGTTGCAGCAGTCGGTGCAGGTCGTCACGCACATCGCGCTGCTGATCCTGTTCAGCGCGGTGGCGGGCGCATCGGCGGACCTGTCGCGGTTCGTACCGTCGGGCACGCTGCTGGTCCTGATCGGCGGGGTGCTGCTCGGGCTGGTCGGCGTGTTCCTCGCGGTGCCGAAGCTGCGGCGCTGGCTGCTGACGACACTGCGGCCGAGGCTGATGGAGGTGCTCAACGACTTCCGCGACCTGGCCGCCGAACCGCAGCGGCTGGCGCTGATCGTGTTGGGTTGCGCGGCAACGACCTTGGGCGCCGCGCTGGCGCTGTGGGCGAGTATCGAGGCGTTCGGCGGGGAGACGTCGTTCGTCACGGTGACCGTGGTGACGATGGTGGGCGGGACGTTGGCGTCGGCGGCGCCCACCCCGGGCGGTGTCGGTGCGGTGGAGGCCGCGTTGATCGGCGGGCTCGCGGCGTTCGGGGTGGCGGCGGCGGTGGCGGTGCCCGCGGTGCTGCTCTACCGGGTGCTGACGTGCTGGCTGCCGGTGTTCATCGGCTGGCAGGTCATGCGCTGGTTGACCCGCCGGGAGATGATCTGAGCGCTTCGCCGGCGGCCGGCTCTCGCCCCCAGAATCGCGCTGATCGGAACCCGTGACCGCGCCACGGCGGTCAGCAACGATTTCGCGGTGACTCGTGTGATCCGCTTCAACGCCTTCGACATGAACTGCGTCGCCCATCAGTCTCCCGGGCTGTGGAAGCACCCCGAGGACCAGTCCTGGCGGTACAAGGACCTGCACTACTGGACCGAGTTGGCCAAGCTGCTCGAACGCGGCCGCTTCGACGGGTTGTTCATCGCCGACGTGCTCGGCACCTACGACGTCTACGGCGCCAGTGACGAGGCCGCGATCCGCCAGGCCGCCCAGGTCCCGGTCAACGATCCGCTGCTGCTCGTCTCCGCGATGGCCTACGTCACCCACGACCTCGGCTTCGGGATCACCACCGGCACCGGATTCGAACACCCCTATCCGTTCGCCCGCCGACTGTCGACGCTCGACCACCTGACGAACGGCCGCATCGGCTGGAACGTCGTGACCGGGTATCTGCCCGCCGCCGCGCGCAACATGGGCCAGACCGACCAGCCAGCCCACGATGCCCGCTACGACCACGCCGACGAATACCTCGAAGTGCTCTACAAGCTGTGGGAGGGCTCCTGGGAGGACGACGCCGTCGTCCGCGACCGGGAGCGCGGCGTGTTCACCGATCCGGAGAAGGTGCACCACATCGGCCACCAGGGCACCCACTTCAGCGTGCCGGGCATCCACCTGTCCGAACCTTCGCCGCAGCGCACGCCGGTCATCTACCAGGCCGGGTCCAGCCCGCGCGGGGTGCGGTTCGCCGCCGAGAACGCCGAGGCCGTCTTCACCGCCGCCCCCACCAAAGCGCTTCTGCGCGAGACGGTCACGACGATCCGCCGCGAACTCGAGATCGCCGGGCGCGACCCGTACGCGGTGAAGATCTTCAACCTGTCGACGGTGATCACCGCCGACACCGACGAGGAGGCGCACGCCAAACACGCCGAGTACCTGTCCTACGGCGACGCGGAGGGTGCGCTGACGTTCATGTCCGGCTGGATGGGCGTCGACCTGGCCCGCTTCGGGCTCGACGAACCGGTCGGCAACGTGGACTCCAACGCGATCCTGTCGGCGGTCGCGGCGTTCCAGTCCGCCGACCCCGACGGCCGCGAGTGGGCGGTCCGCGACATCGCCGAGTGGGGCAAGATCGGCGGCATGGGCCCGCGCATCGTCGGCTCGGGGGTGTCGGTCGCCGACACGATCCAGGAGTGGGTCGACGAGACCGACGTCGACGGGTTCAACCTCGCCTACGCGGTCACCCCCGGCTCGTTCGCCGACTTCATCGACCACGTGGTGCCGGTGCTGACCGCCCGCGGCGCCTACCAGTCCGCGTACGCGCCGGGCACGTTGCGCCACAAGCTGCTCGGCCGCGGTGACCGGCTGCCCGACGAGCACCGCGGCGCCCGCTACCGTGTCGGCGGGCCGGGTTCCACCATCATCGACCGGCCGTCGACCGTGCCGTCGAGAGGGCTCTGACGTGACGATCCAACTGCACTGGTTCCTGCCCACCTACGGCGACAGCCGCCTGATCGTGGGCGGCGGCCACGGTATGCCGGCCGGCGCGGCGCACGGCGACCGCGACGCCTCCATCGACTACCTCGGTTCGATCGTGCGGGCCGCCGAATCGTTCGGTTTCACCGGCGCGCTGATCCCGACGGGCGCCTGGTGCGAGGACGCGTTCATCACCGCGGCCCTGCTGGCCCGCGAGACGACGTCGCTGGCGTTCCTCGTCGCGTTCCGGCCCGGTCTGGTCAGCCCCACGCTGTCGGCGCAGATGGCCGCGACGTTCGCCCGCCACGCCCCGGGCCGCATCCTGCTCAACGTCGTGGTCGGCGGCGAGGCGCACGAGCAGCGCGCGTTCGGCGACCACCTCGACAAGGACGGCCGCTACCGGCGCTGCGACGAGTTCCTCGAGGTCGTGCGCCGGCTGTGGGCCGGTGAGACGGTGACGCTGAACGGCGAACACATCAACGTCGAGGACGCCGCGATCCCGACGCTGCCGAATCCGGTGCCGCCCCTGTATTTCGGCGGCAGCTCGGCCGCTGCCGGTCCGGTGGCCGCCAAGCACGCCGACGTGTATCTGACGTGGGGTGAGCCGCCGGCCGCGGTGCGCCAGAAGATCGAGTGGATCCGCGGACTCGCCGAGGAGCAGGACCGCCAGGTGCGGTTCGGCATCCGCCTGCACACCATCTCCCGAGACACCGCCGACGAGGCGTGGACGCAGGCCGACCGGCTGGTGGCCGCCCTCGACGAGGAGACCGTCCGCAAAGCGCAGGAAGGGTTGCACCGCAGCCAGTCCGAGGGCCAGAAGCGGATGCTCGCCCTGCACGAGGAGAACCGGCGCAACGGCAGCTGGCACGACGCCCGCAGCCTCGAGGTCGCCCCCAACCTGTGGGCCGGCGTGGGTCTGGTGCGCGGCGGCGCGGGTACCGCACTGGTGGGCAGCCACGCCGAGGTGGCCGATCGGATCGCGGAGTACGCCGAGATCGGCATCGACGAGTTCATCTTCTCCGGCTATCCGCATCTCGAGGAGCTGTACTGGTTCGGCGAGGGTGTGGTGCCGATCCTGCGCGAGCGTGGGCTGTTCAAGGGTCAGGCGTCGTCGGCGGCGCCGGCGCACATCCCCTTCATCGGCGCCACCCGATGACCGCGATCGCGTCCGCCGACGACGCGCTGGACGTCGCGGCGAAACTCTCCGCCGAGTTCGACGCCCAAGCGCCGGACCGCGACGCCGACCGTCTGCTACCCCACGAACAGATCAAGGCGCTCAAAGAGTCGGGGCTGCTCGCGATTTCCGTGCCTGTCACCCACGGCGGCATCGACGCGCCCGCGACGGTGCTGGCCGAGGTGTTCCGGCTGATCGCCCACGCCGACCCGTCGCTCTCGCAGATCCCGCACTCGCACTTCGTGTTCCTGGAGGCGCTGCGAGCGCAGGGCACCAGCGATCAGCGGGCGTACTTCTACCGGCAGGTGCTCGACGGGGCGTTGCTGGCCAACGCGCAGTCCGAGCGGGGTCCGCATCCGATCGACGTGGACACCACGACACTGACGCGACGGCCCTCGGGCGATTACGTGCTGACCGGACGCAAGTTCTATTCGACCGGTGCGCTGTTCGCCGACTGGGTGGTGGTGCGGGCGTCGCTGGACGACGGCAGCGTGCCGACGGCGTCGACGCCGAAGGCGGTGGCGTTCGTGCCCCGTGACGCGGCCGGTGTGGAGATCGTCGACGACTGGGAGGGCATGGGCCAGCGGACGACGGCGTCGGGCACGGTGACGCTGACCGATGTCGCGGTGCCGGCCGAGCACGTCGTCCCGTTCTCGCCGATCTTCGCCGGGCCGACGACCTACGGCGCGCGAGCGCAGTTGTTGCACAGCGCCATCGACGTCGGGATCGCGACGGGTGCGCTCGCCGCGGGGGTGCGCCAGGCCGAGCGGGCGCGCCCGCATTTCGAAGCCAACGTCGCGACCGCGGTCGACGATCCCACGCTGATCCAGGCCGCCGGTGAGTTGGCGGTGACGGTGCGCGGCGCGCAGGCGCTGCTGGTCGAGGCGGCCAGGGCGGTCGACGCCGCCACCGCTCACCTGACCGAGGAGTCGGCGGCCGCCGCGTCGGTCGCGGTCGCGATCGCGAAGGTCGCCGCGGTGCGGGCGTCGCTGGAGGCGTCGACCGGGCTGTTCGAATTGGGCGGCACCCGAAGCGCTTCGGTGTCGGGCAACCTGTCGCGCTACTGGCGTGACGCGCGGACGCACACCCTGCACGATCCGGTGCGGTGGAAGCTGCAGCACATCGGCCGCTACACGCTGTCGGGCACCCGCCCGCCCCGCCACGGCCAGATCTAGCAGGCAACGGTGACCGGCTGCGCCACGCGCCGGCCGGCCGCCCACACCAGCAGCGCACTGATCGCGAACACCGCACCGGCAACGCAGGATCCGGTCCACCCGGCGACGGCGTACACAGTGGTCGTGGTGACTGCGCCGAGGGCCGAACCGACGGAGTAGAAGACCATGTAGCTGCCGATGACGCTGCTGGTTCGGTCCGGGTGAGCCGCGGTGAGCAGATGCTGGTTGCTGACGTGCACAGCCTGCACGGCGAAGTCGAGGACGATCACGCCGATGACGAGCAGCCACAGCGACCTCGGCGCCTGTGCGGTTGCCAGCCACGAGACCGCCAGCAGCGCCAGCGCCGCCCCCGTGACCGCGCTCGCGCGCCCCTCGTCCGCCCAGCGTCCGGCCCGGCCCGCGCCCAACGCACCCGCCAACCCGGCGATCCCGAAAAGGCCGATCTGAGCGGTGCTGAGGTGCCACGGCGATGCCTCGAGCGGCAGCGCCAGCCCCGTCCAGAGTGCGCCGAAGGATGCGAACAGGAAGAAGGCGATCAACCCGCGCGAAAGGAAGAGCTTCTCGCCCAGAAACTCCCGCGACACCTCGAGCAGCTGTCGATACCGGGGGCGGTCGGAGCGCCCGTCGGCAGGCAGCAGCGTCACGACGAGGGACGCCAGCACGATGAGAAGGCCGGCCAACACGACGTAAACGCTGCGCCAGCCCCACGCCGCGGCCAGAGCCCCGGCGACGACCCGCGCACCGAGTATGCCCAGCACCACGCCGGAGGTCACCACACCCAGGGTGCGTCCGCGTTCCTGCGGCGCCGACACCGCCGCGGCGTAAGCGACGGTCGTCTGCACGACGACCGCGAACAGGCCGGCGACGGCCACCCCGGCCAGCAGCACCCAGGCGTGACTGGCGGTGGCCACGGTCGCGACGCCGGCGGCGGTGAGCAGCAGGTGCCCGACGATGAGCCTGCGCCGGTCGACCATGTCCCCCAACGGAACCAGAACGACCAGCCCTACCAGATAGCCGAGCTGTCCCGCCGTCACGATCCACCCCAGGCCGCTACCGGAGACGCCCAGGTCGGCGCCGATCTGCGTGAGGATGGGCTGGGCTGCATAGATGGTCGCGACGGAGACCGCGCAGATCGCGGCGAACAGCAGGCGACGACCGAAAGACGTGAACACGCAGGATCCAATCAGTAGCACTTTGCAACTGTTCAGACCGTACGTCACAATGGTTTCAAACAGCAACTGTTGTGGAGGCCGCGATGACCGAGCCGGCTGACGGCGACATCGACTGGACAGACCCGACCTGTCCTGTCGCACGCACGCTCGACGTGGTCGGCGACCGCTGGAGCTTGCTGATCGTCCGCGACGCGATGGCCGGGGCACGGACGTTCGGCGACTTCCAGAACGCCACCGGAATCGCGCGCAACATCCTCACCGACCGACTCCGGCGACTGGTGCAACGCGGCATCATCGACCGGAAACCCGCCCCGTCAGGGCGGCGGCACGTCTACACGCTCACTCCGGCCGGGCGGGACTTGTTCACCGTCGTCGTGGCCTTGCGCCAGTGGGGTGAGCGGCACACCTTCACACCGGCCGAGGAGCGTTCCGTGCTCGTCGACGAACGCGGTGTCCCGATCCCCGAACTGCGACCCACCAGCGCGACCGGCCGGCCCGTGGACGCCGATACGACACACGTGCAGATCTAGGTGTACAGCGTGATCGGCTGCACGTCGCCGGTCAGGTAGTGCGCCCCGACCTCGAGTTTCTTGTAGTCGACGGGGTCGTGCAGTGAATGCGTTCTGACGTTGCGCCAGAACAGGTCCAGACCGACTTCGCTGCGCGCCGAACTCGATCCGGTGACCTCGTAGACCCGATTGGCCACCTCGAGCGCGGTCTCGGTGGCCACCACCTTCAGCTGTGCGATGCCGATCTCCACCTCGGTACGGTCGGCGGCGGTGACGTCGGCGCCACGGGCGATGGCCGCGTCGAAGCGGGTGTTCCACCGGTCGGCCAGCGCCTCGACCGCGGCGACGCGCGACAGCAGTTCGCCGAACACACGCTGGACGAACGGATCTCGTGAGTAGTGGTCGACGTTGCTGAGCAGCCACGCACCGCGCCGGTCCAGGGTGAGTTGCCTGGCCCGGGCCAGCGCCCCCTCGGCGATGCCGAGATACAGGTTGCCGAACCCCAGCTGGACACCCGGGGTGACGAGCGTCGAGTACGGCTCGTCGGCGACCTCCCCGAGCACGTCGTCCGGGGCGACGGCGACGTCGTGGAAGTCGACGCTGCCGCTGGCCGACAGGCGTTGCCCGAGAGCGTCCCAGTCACCGGCGAATTCGACACCGTCGCGGTCGTGTTCGATCACCAGCGCCAGTACGCGTCCGTCGAGCGCCGCCATGGTCAGCGTGACGTTGCCACTGGACGCGCCCGTCGCGAATCGCTTGCGTCCGTTGAGCCGGTACCCGTCACCGTCGGGTGTGAGTACCAGGTCGGGGTCGGTGGGGTTGACCGCGTCCCCCCACAGCCAGCTGTCGGCTGCCGACGCGGTGAACCAGTGCTCCCAGCGGTCCGCGGCGCCGAAGAACACGATGCCGGCCTGATTGCCGTAGTGGTAGCTGAGGATCTGCGCGATCGACGCGTCGTATCGCGCCAGGATGCGGACGGCGCGCAGACCGGTCGACCAGTGTCCGCCGTGGCCGCCGAACTCCTTCGGGATCAGCAGATCGGCGAGCCCGGTGTCCTTGAGCAGTTTCAGTTCCGCATCGGGTTGCTGGTTGGCCCGGTCACGCGCCAGCGCGTCGCGGGCGAGCAGTTGGCCCACTTCGGTGGCGACCGCCTCCCAGCGTTCGGTCTCGGCGGTGGTCAGCGGCGTGGTCCATGGAGTGCGCGGCACCAGACCACCCTATGGACGCACCCACCGGGCGTCGCGGGTTGTATTCTGCGCGAATCAAATCCGTTCACCGGAAGCCGTGTCGAACAGATGCACGTGTTCGGGCCGCACCGCGATGTCGACCGCATCGCCGGCCACCGGTACGTGGGGCCACGCCGCGACCGTCGCGGCCTCCACCACCGCGGTCAGCCGGTGGGCGCCCGCGCGGACGATGAACACATAGCGGGGACCCAACAGTTCGACCAGCTCGACCCGGCCGGCACCATCGGCGCGAGGCGTGACGAGCAGATCCTCCGGGCGCACCCCCAGCGTGACGGTGTCGGTCAGACCGCGCACCGGGAACAGTTCACCCGCGAGCCGGCCGTCGACCAGGTTCATGCTCGGCGAGCCGATGAACCCCGCGACGAGCATGTTGGCCGGACGCCGATAGAGCTCCTCCGGCGTTCCCTTCTGGGCGATGCGCCCGGTGTCGAGCACGACGAGCTGGTCGGCGATCGTCATGGCCTCTTCCTGGTCGTGAGTCACATAGAGCGCGGTGATCCCGGTGTCCTGTTGCAGCCGGCGGATCTCCGAGCGCAGCTCGACACGGAGCTTGGCGTCGAGGTTGCTCAAAGGTTCGTCGAACAGGAACACCGACGGGGTGCGGACCAGCGCGCGGGCGATAGCGACGCGCTGCTGCTGGCCGCCGGAGAGCTGACGGGGTTTGCGGTCGAGCAGCGCGGTGATGCCGACGCGCTCGGCCGCCTCCCCGACACGGCGCGCGACGTCGTCACGGGCTACGCCGTTGTTGCGCAGAGGGAATCCGATGTTGCCTGCGACGGTCAGGTGCGGGTACAGCGCGTAGTTCTGGAACACCATGGCGACGTCGCGCTCGCGCGGGGTGGCTCGGGTGACGTCGCGCTCCCCGATGCGCACCGCTCCCCCGTCGGCCGCCTCGAGACCCGCGACGATCCGCAGCGTCGTCGACTTACCGCATCCGGACGGCCCGACGAGTACGGTCAGCGACCCGTCGGGCAGGGTCAGCGTGACGTCGTCGACGACGGTGTGGTCCCCGTATCTCTTGGTCAGACCGGTGAGTTCGATGGTGCTCACTTGGTGGCTCCTGCGGTGAGGCCGCCGACGAGGTAGCGCTGCGCGGCCAGTGCGAGCACGTAGACGGGCAGCACGCCGAGCAGTCCGGCGGCGGCCTGCTGACCGAACTGCACGTTGCGATCCCCCTGGAACAGCGACAGCCCGACCGTCAGCGTTTGGCTGTCCTTCGTCACGGCGAGGTAGACGGCGAACAGGAAATCGTTGTAGCTCAAAAAGAACACGACCAGTAGCGCCGCGACGATGCCCGGCCACAGCAGCGGCAGCACGACCTTGCGGAACGCCGAGGCGACCGTCAGCCCGTCGATGACGGCGGCCTCGTCGATCTCGATCGGGATGCGGCGGACGAATCCGTCGAGCAGCCACACCGCGACCGGGACGCCCGCGAGGCCGTTGACGAGGATCAGCCCGACCACGCTGTTGGTCAGTCCGGCGTAGCGCAACAGGAAGAACAACGGAATGATCGCGACGATGGGCGGAGCGCAGTAGCTCACCAGCAGCACGGTCAGCAACCGGTCACCGCGGGTGTGTCGGGCCGTGAAATACGCTGCGGGCGCCGCGGTCACGACGGCGAACAGCGCCGCGCCGACCGCCGAGACCCACGAGTTGCCCAGCATGGTGCCGAGTTCGATGGTGCCGAACACCTTGACGAAATTGGCGAAGGTCATCGAACTCGGCAGCAGGGATGAGTTCAACACGTCCTCGGCGGGGCGCACCGCGAGCGACAGCAGATAGAACAGCGGGACCAGCATGACGAGCACCGCCGCGACCAGAGCCACCCGAGCCTTCATCCGTCGGCCTTCACCGCACGGGCGCGCAGACTCGTCACCACGGTGGCGACGGCGCCCACCACGGACGCGAACACCAGGGTCTGCGCGGCAGCGGTGCCCATGTCGAAGCTCCCGCGCAAGCCCGTCTGATAGATGACGTACGGCGACAGAGACGTCGCGAAACCCGGTCCGCCGGAGGTGATCACCACGATCAGGTCGAACACCTTGTAGCCGATCACGAGTTCCAGGACGGCGACCGCCCAGATCGTCGGGGCGATGGCCGGCCATGTCACGGTGGTGAATGTCCGCCACGGGGTGGCGCCGTCGATGCGGGCGGACTCGAGCAGTTCGGGCCGCACCACCCCGAGCGCCGCGAACGCGATCAGGATCGCGAACGGTGTCCACTGCCAGACGTGGATCGCGAGTAGCACGATGAACGCCCCGGCACCCGAGCCCAACGGGTTGACCCCGCCCAGCCCGATCGCGGAGAAGATGCCCGCCAGGCCGCCGCCGACAGGCGCCAGCAGGAGCTTCCACGCCACCCCGACCAGCACGGGTGCGGTCACCAGCGGCAGCAGGAACAGCGCGCCGACGAGGCCGAACCGGCTGCCGCGGTGCCGCAGCAACACCGCGATCGCCAGTCCGAGGACCGTGGTGACCACCGCGGCGACGACCGCGAACACCGTCGACGTCACCAGCGACGGTGTGAATGCCGGGGACGCAAAGGCGTTGACCAGGTTGTCGGCCCCGGTGAAGCTGCGCAACGGGCGCGCCAGCGACGAGTCCGTGACCGCCAGCGCGATCAAGTAGACCGTCGGGTACACCAGGAACAACACCAACCCGGCGATGGCAGGCAGGGCCGGCCACAGCGGGACGCGGCGGGTCATTGCGTGGCACTGTCCCAGCTGGCCTGGGCGTTCTGAAGCGACTGCTCGACCGTCTGGGTGCCGGCGATCGCCAGGGCCAGCTGGTCGACGAGGTCCTGCAACAGCTTCGGCGCACCGGCCTGCTTGGGCCACACCAGCGGGTCGCCGTCGAGTCCCTCACGGATCGGATCGACGGCGGCGGTGACGACCTCGGCGTAGCCGTCGGAGTCGAGCACCTCGGTGTGCACGGGGTCGATGCCCGCGCCTGCCGTCGAGGACACCGCGAGGTTCTGCGGCGCGGCGGTCGCCCACGCGATGAACGCCGCGGCGGCGTCGGGGTTCTTCGACGCCGTGGAGATGCCGAGGCCGAAGCCGGCGTCGAGTGCGGTGCGCGGCCTGGTGTTGGAGCCGCCGACCGGCAGCGACACCGCACCCCAGCGACCGGCGATCTTCGAGGCCGTCGGATCCTCGGCGCGCAGCGCCATGTCGGTCCAGGTGTCGAGTAACGCGCCCTGTCCGGTGAGGAATGCGGTGTTGGCCTGATCGAAGCCGACCTGCAGCGGGGTGGGCAGCGCGTTCGGGGCGACGGCGACGAGGTGCTCGAGCGCCGCCACCGACGCGTCGGAGGTGAGCTGCGGTTTCCCGTTGGCGTCGACCAGGTTTCCGCCGTAGCCGGTGAGCCGGTTGATGAACGAGCAACCGAGGATCATCGGCACCTGCTGACCGGAGACGATGGCACCGTAGGCCGCACCGCGCGCGTCGCGGGTGATCTTCGCGGCGACGTCGTCGTACTCGTCCCAGGTCGTCGGCGGCGCCACCTTGTACCGGTCGAGGAGCTCGGCGTTGTAGAACAGGATGTGCACGTCGCCGTCGTAGGGCAGGCCGTAGCGGCGGTCGTCGAGCCGGGTGTACGGGTCGTAGATCGAGTTCAGGTATCCGGGAACGTCGAGGTCGGATTGTCTGGCGTCGATCCAGTCGGTGAGGTCGGTGAGCGCACCGGCGTCGACGAGGTCGCCGAGGCCGAAGTAGAAGTAGTCGAAGACGTCGAATTCGCCTGTGCCGCTCTGCACGTCGAGGATCTGCTTGCTGGTCAGTTGGTCGTACGGCGCTGCGGTCACGTCGAGGGTGCCGCCGGTCGCCTGATTCCACTTCGGGGCGAGCACATCGCGGAACGACGTCACGTGCGGCTGGTTGACGAGCAGTTTGAGCGTCACGCCCTCGAACCGGCCGGACACCGGCGCCTCGGCCGACAGGGCACCGCCGCCGGACGATCCGCACGCGGCCAGGGCGGGCCCGAGAAGGGCTGCGCCACCGGCGAGCCCGAGCAGTTGCAGCGCGCGGCGGCGGGTGAAAGCGGGAGGAGTCACGACGGGCGACAGTACAAACGCCGCGGCTCGGCGGTAAGGGAAAAACTCAGCCCGATCTTGAAGCCGTCACGGCCGGACCGTGTGGCCGCTGAGGATCGATACCCGGTTGAACGCGTTGATGGCGGCCGCCACCCAGATCACCGCCGACAGCTCGTCGTCGCCGAGCGCCTCGCGGGCGCGGGCGTATTCACGGTCGGCGGTGTCGTGGTCGGGCAGGGTGGTGGCGATCTCGGCCAGTCGCAGCGCGGCCTGCTCACGCTCGTCGAACAGTTCGGTGTCGCGCCAGGTCGAGATCGTCGCGAGTTGCTTGGCCGTCACGCCGGCGTCGTCGGCGCGGCGGTGGTGCACCTCCAGACACGAGGCGCAGCCGTTGAGTTGGGACACCCGGATGTTGACGAGTTCGACCAGGGACCGTGGTAGGCCGGATTCCTTGGCCAGTGCGGTGACCGCGGTCGAGACGCCGATCAACGCCTTGTATGCCGTGGGCGACTGCTTGTCGATGTGGAGGCGCCGGGTGCTCATCGCCCGATGCTACGCAGCTCGAACCGGCGCCGGGCCGGACGCGGTCAGCAGACGGTGCCGGTGATGATCGCGCCGGAGAGCAGCGCGATGATGATCGCCGCGGTGGACTGCCCGAGCACGAGCGCGCCGATGACGCCGACGACCCCGATGAGGAACACCGCGGTGAGGAGCACCGACTGAATGGTGTGGCGATCGGCCGGCTTCGCGCGTCGCGTCACCGCCGGGTGGATCGGGGCCAGCGAACCGTCGTCAACCGCATCCATGGACAGGCCTTTCGTTGTGGTGGCGGACACAATCTAAACTGATCGTGATCGGAATCACAAGCGGAGCCGGCAACACGTGTTGTCAGACGGGTGGTCATCCGGAGGCGAAACGGGAACGAAACACTGTTGTGACCACCGCACCCGCCGCCCGCTCGAACGCACCCTCCGTGACCACGTGGCGGTGGGTGGCCGCGGTGCTGGCGGCGAGCCAACTGATCGCCTCGCCGGTGTCGCGTGCGGTCAACGGCGAGTTCCTGAAGTCGGGGGCGACGAACCAGGCGCTGATCACGCCGGCGGGTTACGCGTTCAGCCTGTGGGGCCTGATCACGCTGCTGAGCACGGTGACGGCGGTGGCCGTCGTGCGTCACGGGCTGGGCTCGTCGTGGGAGACCGACGCGCTGATCGATGCGAGCGTGGTGTTCGTCGGGTTCAGCGTGTGGCTGGTCGTGGCGGCGCAGGACTGGCTGTGGGCGAGCGTCGTGGTGTTCGTCGTGATGGCGGTGGCGCTCGCGCACATCATGTGGCTGCTCGTGCGGCACCGCGCGGAGATGACGTGTCCGCGGTGGGTCGCGGTGCTGGCCACGGTGTCGTTCGGGCTCTATCTCGGGTGGAGCAGCATCGCGGTGTTCGCGAACGTGACGGCGGCGCTGATCGGCGCGGGATGGTCGGCGTTCGCGGTGGGGTGGCAGTTCGTGGTGCTGGTGGCGGCGTCGCTCGCGGCGGTGGTCGCGACGGTACTGCTGCGCGGGACGCCCGGGTACGCGGCAGGGGTGCTGTGGGCGTTGGTCGCGATCGCGATCGGGGCGTCGCAGCGGGACAGCGCGGCGTTGTCGGTCACGGCGGTGGTCGCCGCGGTGGCCGTCGCGGCGGTGACCGTCGTGCAGCAGCTGCGTGCCAGGGCGCGTTGACAATCCATTGAGCAGGGGCGACGCGTGTGGCAGCATCTGCCCATGGACCCGCAGGACGATCCCGAGGCCCGCATCCGCGACCTCGAACGCCCGCTCGCCGACCGGGCGCAGACGTCCGAGCTCGGCACCCAGCCGTACCCCTATCCACCGACGCCTCATCAATCTGCGCCGCAACCACATTCGACCGGCCCGTCACAGGCCGGGGTGATCGTGCTGGTGGTCGTCGTGCTGCTGCTGCTGGTATTCGGTGCGGGCGTGGCGATCTACTTCGCGAAGGTGGTGCCGGACGGGTCCGTCACGTCCGGGCGGCCGACGATCGCCGGAGGCGGTGGCGCACTGGACCCGACGCCGGAGGTACCCGCCACCGAGAACCCGCCCATCGTGGTCCTGCCCGGTCTCCCGGGCGGTGACGACGGGCAGATCGCGCAGGCGCCGCTGGGCGGCCAGTTCAGCGTGTCGGGTGTCGAGGGCGACAAGCAGGTGGTGTGCAACGACAGCTTGATCAGCGTGAGCGGGGTGTCCAACACGGTGACGATCACCGGGCACTGCGTGAGCGTCACGGTGTCGGGGGTGAGCAACGAGGTCATCGTGGAGAACGCCGACCGCATCAGCGCGTCGGGGTTCGAGAACCGGGTGACGTTCCAGTCCGGCGACCCCCAGATCGACAACTTCGGCGACAACGTCGTCGAACGCGGATAGCAGCCGTCCACTCCATCCAGTAACACCCGCCACGCTGATCACGATCACACCCTCAGCACCACACTCGTAGTCGGGAGGGCGTATGCGGAAGACTTGGAAGACGGCGGTCGCCGCCGTCGCGCTCGCGGCCGCCGCCCTCATCGGTGACGTCTCCCCCGCACCGGCCCACGCCCAGCCGGCCGTCGCGGTGAAGGACTTCTCGAAGCCGGCGATCGTCATCCTGGGCTACGGCCTCGAACCCGACGGCAGCATGCGCGCGATCCTGCGCCGCCGCGTCATCACGGGACTGACGGTGGCACAGTTCTTTCCGCAGTCGCCGATCATCGTGACGGGCGGCAACCCACGCAACGGCGTCACCGAGGCCGCGGCGATGCGCCGCATGTTGATGATGCTCGGCTTCCCGCCGCACCGAATCATCGTGGAGGACAAGGCGAACAGCACCGTGCAGAACGCGCGGTTCTCGGTGCCGCTGGCGAAGGAGGCCGGCACGTCCGGGATCATCCTGGTCACCTCCTCGACGCATCAGGACCGCGCCGACGGCAATTTCGCCGACGCGGGCGCCAACGTGCTCGCGACCGTCAGCTATCCGGACGGCAGCCCGCAGGTGAACGCCGCGCAGTTCGCGCGCGACGTGATCAGCCCCCTCGTCGGCATCGGTTAGCCAGAAGTTTGGGCGGCTGCGCGTCCGGGTAGTGTCCGGTGACGTCCGTCACCGCGCAACTCCCAGGGGTCCGATGAAGGTTCTGATCACAGGCGGCACCGGGTTCGTCGGCGCGTGGACCGCCAAGGCCGTGCAGGACGCCGGCCACCAGGTCCGCTTCCTGGTCCGCAAACCCGAACGGCTGGCCACCAGCGCCGCCGAGATCGGCGCCGACACCGGCGACTACGTCGTCGGCGACATCTCCGATCCGGAGTCGACCGCCGAGGCGCTCGACGGCTGTGACTCTGTGATCCATTGCGCGGCAATGGTTTCCACCGATCCGGCGATGGCCGACGAGATGCTGCGCACCAACCTCGAGGGTGCGCGCTACGTACTCGGCGGCGCGGCGAAGGCCAAGCTGGATCCCATCATCCACGTCTCGAGTTTCACGGCGCTGTTCCGCCCGGGACTCGAGCTGCTGCACGCCGACCTGCCGGTCACCGGCGGCTCGGACGGCTACGGCAAGTCGAAGGCGGTCGTCGAGGCGTACGCCCGCGGACTGCAGGACGCCGGCGCGCCGGTGAACATCACCTACCCGGGCATGGTGCTGGGACCTCCGGCCGGCGACCAGTTCGGGGAGGCCGCCGAAGGGGTCGAGGCCGCGATCAAGATGCGCGCCGTACCCGGACGGGGCGCGGGCTGGATCGTCATCGACGTCCGCGACCTGGCCGCCCTGCACGTGGCGCTGCTGGAGCCGGGGCAGGGACCGCGCCGGTACATGCTGGGCGGCCGGCGGGTGCCGGTCGGCGAGCTGGCCACGTTGATGGGTGACGCCGCCGCCCGCGATCTCGCGCCGATCCCCATCCCGGACGTCGCGCTGCGCACCATGGGCCGGGTCTTCGACGTGATCGGCGATCAGCTGCCGTTCGAGACGCCGATCAACTCCGCGGCCATGCAGTACTACACGCAGATGCCGACCTCCGACGACAAGCCGGCCGAGCGCGATCTGGGCATCGTGCAACGCGACGTGGCCGAGACGATCGCCGACACCGTGGCGGGATTGCGCCGAGTCGGTCGCCTGTAACCACCGCGGATTTCGGTCTCGCGGGAATGGGACGCCGGTCACACCGGTTTAGCCCAGTCATGGAACTCGGATACCACGTACCCATCTTCGAAATCGACGGCGGAACCACCGCCATCGCCGGTGAGCTCGCCCGCGTCGGCGAGGCGGCGGAGGCGTCGGGAGCCACCTGGCTGTCGTTCATGGACCACTTCTTCCAGATCGAGCCGACCGGCCTGCCCGCCGAGGCGAACATGCTCGAGGGCTACACCAGCCTGGGCTTCATGGCCGCGCACACCTCCACGATCGAGCTCGGGCTGCTGGTGACGGGGGTGACCTACCGGCATCCGGGGTTGCTCGCCAAAACCGTGACGACGGTGGACGTGCTCTCGGGCGGACGGGCGTGGCTCGGGATCGGCGCCGCCTGGTTCGAGCGCGAACACGTCGGGCTCGGGGTGCCGTATCCGCCGGTCGCCGAACGGTTCGAGCGTCTGGAGGAGACGCTGCAGATCTGCGCGCAGATGTGGGATCCCACGAACAACGGTCCGTACGACGGCAAGCACTACCGGTTGGCGGAGACGCTGTGCAACCCGCAGCCCATCAACCGGCCGAAGGTGATGATCGGCGGCAGCGGCGAGCGCAAGACGCTGCGGCTGGTGGCCCAGTACGGCGATGCGTGCAACCTGTTCGGCTCGCCGGAGGAGGTGGCGCACAAACTCGACGTGCTGCGTCGCCACTGCGACGACGTCGGCCGCAATGTGGACGACATCCGCGTCACGATCCTGGGCCACGACGGACCGACCCCCGGGGCCACCGACGATTTCCTCCGAGACATGGCCGAATACGCGAAGGTCGGGGTGCAGACGGCGATCGTCATGCCGCCAGGCGGGTCGCCCGCGGCCTGGATCGATGCGATCGCGCCGGTGGTGCCGCGGCTGGCCGAGCTCGGGTAGTCAGGCAGTGAAGGACCGGACGTAGTCCACCGCGGCGTTCACGTTGGCGCGCAACGCCTCCGGGTCGCCGGTGACGAAGGTCAGCATCGCACCGCCCTGGTGGGCGATGACGAGGGAGGCGGCCAGGTGGCGGGGATCGGCGTCGGCGCGCAGGTCGCCGCGTTTCCTCATCGCGGTGAGCGCCTTGCGGAACAACGTCATCCATTCGTCGTAACCGGCGGCGAGGTCGTCGCGGATCTGCGCCTCACCCTCGATCAGCTCTGCGGCCAGTGACCCGTAGATGCATCCGCCGCGCCGGTAGACCGTTTCGGCGTCGGCGACACAGGCGTCGGCCCAGCCCTGGAGCCCCTCGACGCTGTCCAGCCCGCCCATCTGGAGGTGGAATCGGGCGACCTGGCGGCGGCGCTCGGCGACGACCTCGCGCGTGAGTTCGTCCTTACCTCGGAAGTAGTGCGACAGTTGGGATCCGCTGACGTCGGCGGCCGCGCGCACCTGCTCCAGCGTGGTTCCCTCGACGCCGTGCTCGAACATCAGCCGGGCGGTCGTGTCGACGATGCGGCCGCGGGCGGCGAGTCCCTTGCGGGTGAAGCGCGTCTCGCTCACGCGGTGCTCCGGTGGCGGCGGGGGCGCCGCGGAGGGCGCGGTGCGCGTTCGGCCGGGTCGGCGGCGAATGTGCGCAACCGGTTGACGGCGAATCGCAGCGCGTCGGCCTGCGGCCACTCCTCGCGATAGACGAAAGCCATGGTGCCGCCGGCCTGGTGTGCGCCGACCAGCACCAGCGCCAGCTGGTGCGGGTCGGCGCCGTCGACCAGCAACCCGCGCTCCTTCATGTCCCGGATCGACGCCTCGACCAGCGCGATCCACTGCCGGTAGCCGTCGGTGAGGGCCTGCAGGAGCGCGGGGTCGGCTTTGGCGAGCTGGCCGGCCAGACCGTGATAGGTGGGGGCGCCGGAGAACCCGGTCGCCCGCAGGCGTCGCACGGCCTGGCCGAGCCAGCGTTCGACGTCGTCGAACGTCTCCCACGGCCGGTCGAAGTCGGCGGCGGTGCGCATCTGCCGCTCGATCAGCGCGCGAAGCAGTGCCTGCCGATCGGTGAAGTAGTGCGCCAGTTGCGATCCGCTCACCGAAGCGGCTTTGCGGATGGCGACCATGGTGAGCGCCGACAACCCGTCCGTGCTCAGGAGTTCGGCCGCGGCGTCGAGGATGCGGTCGCGGGTGGCCTGCCCCTTCGGGGTGAGCGGTCGCGGACTCGGCGCCGGTTCGGCCATCCCCTGAGTTTATGGGACGGCCGGCCCACTCAATCGCCGGTCGAGGAAGTCGCGGATCAGCGCGGTGGTCTCGTCGAACGCCGACTCCAGCAGGAAGTGTCCACCGTCGAGGAGGTGGATCTCCGCGTCGGGCAGATCGTCGGCGAAGGCGCGCGCGCCGTCGGGTCCGAAGATCTCGTCGCCGCGGCCCCACACCGCCAGCAGCGGTACGCCCGAGGCGCGGAAGTACTCGTGCAGACGGGGGTACAGCGGCGAGTTGGTGGCGTAGTCGAGGAACAGTTTCATCTGCACCGCGTCGTTGCCCGGCCGCGACACCAGCGCGTGGTCGTGATGCCAGGCCTCGGGGTCGAGCAGCGTTTCGTCGGCGACTCCGGTGACGTACTGCCAGCGGATCGCCTCCAACGAAAGCGCCTCGCGCACCGGCCCTTCGGTGTCCGATGTCTGCTCGCGATGGTAGGCCCACACGGGCTTCCAGAAGGCCTCGACGAAGCCGGCGTCGTACGCGTTGCCGCTCTGGGTGATCACCGCGGTCACCGCGTCGGGATCGGCCAGCGCCAGCCGCCATCCGATCGGGGCGCCGTAGTCCTGGACGTAGATCGCGTACCGGCTGATCCCGAGCTGCTCGAGCAGGCCGGCGGTCAAGGCGGCGAGCGCGTCGAAGCTGTAGTCGAACTCGTCGACGCCCGGCGCGCCGGACAGGCCGAAGCCGAGGTGGTCGGGCGCGACGACGTGCCAGCGGTCGGCGAGCGCGGGCACGAGACGCCGGAACATGTAGGAGCTCGTGGGATACCCGTGCAGCAGCAGCACGGTCGGGGCGTCTGGATGGCCCGCCTCTCGATAGAAGAGCCGGTGGCCGTCGACGGTGGCGTAGCGGTGGTGCACAGCGGACATGGGCGGGGCCTCCTCAGTATTGGGTTACGCGACCCACTATGGCCCATATCGAAGCCTTTCGCCACCACACAGCTGCGACCTGCGCAAATGACCGCCTTTTTTGGGCCGGTTGTCCCACTGCGGGTATCCGGCTCGTCGCCCGGCTACAGTGCCGCCATGGCCGGCATCGTCCTCACCGACGAGTTCCGCCATGCGCTGGGCCTGCTGGGCGGGGGTCGCCACGTCTTCCTGACGGGTAAGGCGGGCACCGGTAAGTCGACGCTGATCCGGCGGTTCATGGCCGACACCGACCGCAACGTGGTGGTGGTCGCGCCCACGGGGATCGCCGCGCTCAACGTCGACGGCTACACGATCCACCGCCTGTTCGGGTTCCGCACGACCACGACGCTCGACGACATCCGCTCCGGGGCGTACCGGCCGGGGCGGTTCACCAAGACCCTGGCGTCGCTGCAGACGCTGATCATCGACGAGGCGTCGATGGTGCGCGCCGACGTCTTCGACATGGTGGCCGCGGCGCTCGAGCGCTTCGGTCCGGTTCCCGGCACCGCGTTCGGTGGCGTGCAGATCGTGCTCGTCGGCGACCTGTACCAGTTGCCGCCGGTGGTGAGCGACCACGAAGCGGGGTTCTTCACCACGACGTACGAGACGCCGTACTTCTTCTCGGCCCGCAGTTTCCGCCGCGACGACTTCCCGACGGTGTCGTTGACGACGGTGTTCCGCCAGCTCGGCGACGACCGGATGACCACGATCCTGAACGAGATCCGCGAGGGCGTGCTGCTCGGCCACGCGCAACAAGAGCTCAACGCCCGCGCCGACGCGGATTTCGTCCCACCCGACGACGAGTTCTGGCTGACGCTGGCACCGACCAATCGGCTCGTGACCGCCCGCAACCGTCAACACCTCGAACGGTTGCCCGGCGACGAAATGGTCCATCAGGCACAGGCTTCCGGCGACCTGTCGCTGTTCGATCCGCCGGTCGAGGAGACGCTGCGGTTCAAGGTCGGCGCCCAGGTGATGATGCTCAACAACGACCAGGGCGACCGCTGGGTCAACGGCAGCATCGGCCGCGTCGTCGGTGTCGGCTACGACCGCTACGGCGCCGTCGTCGAGGTGGAGTTCCCCGACGGCTCCGTCGCCGAGGTCGCCCCGTACACGTGGGAGGCGACCCGGCCGGTGGTGTCCGGCTCCTCGCTGAGCCGTGAGGTCATCGGCTCCTACACCCAGTTGCCGTTCAAGCTGGCGTGGGCGATCACGATCCACAAGAGCCAGGGCCAGACGCTGGACCGGGTGATCGTCGACCTCACCGGTGGCATGTTCTCGACGGGCCAGCTCTACGTCGCGCTGAGCCGGTGCACGTCGCTCGGCGGGTTGGTGTTGAAGCGCCCTGTGCTGCCGAAGGACCTGAAGGTCGACCGGCGCATCGCCCGGTTTCTTCGCAGTGCGGGCGACGAACCGGGTGCGCGCCGCTACTGCGCGATCGGCACGCTGACGGTCGGCGAGGAGGGCCGGATGTCGCGGCCCCGGCCGGTGGAGCTGGCGGTGGCGTTCGACGACGGCACCGCGGTGTCGACGTTGATCAACCCCCAGCGCGACCTCGCCGACGCGCGGACGGCGTACGGCATCAGCGTGTCGGACGTGTTGTTGGCGCCGACGCTGCGCGAGGCGTGGGCCGTGATTGCCCCGATGCTGGCCGGCTGCACGCCGGTGGGCGTCGGGGTCGACGAGCAGCTCGGCCTGATCGACTTCGAGCTCAAACGCCTGGGTTACGTGACGGCGATGCCGCTGGGCGTCGAACTGGGCCGCGCGCGGATCTCGGGTCGCACCGCGCTGGAGCGGGCGCACAGCACGCTCGCCGCCCACACCGGTGCGCACACCGAGGGCGGATCGTCGCCGTTCGAGGAACCGGATTCCGTTGAGTCATCAGGGCTTCTGATCAGCCGCGACCCCGACGTGCCGACGCCGGAGGCCGACCACCTGCCCGGGCTGTCGGCGCTGATGCGGGTCAGCCGTGACGTCGGCGCGGTGCTGCTCGGCACACCGGTACCGCGCGACCTCGACGCCCCCGGCGATGCCGCGGCACGGCAGTCGGTGGCCGATCAGCTGTCCGCGGCGGCGGCGCGGGTGCGGCTGCCGAAGGAGGTCGCGGCCCGACTCGACGACGCGTCGCGACTCCTCGGCGTGGCGATCGACACCAGCGGGCTGTGCGGTGAGGCCGACGACATCGCGGCGACGCTCACACCCGGTGTGCGGATCTGCTTCACCGGCACCGCGCAGGACGGCTCGGGACGGATCGTGGAGCGTCCGGAGATGGAGCGGCTGGCCGCCTCGGCGGGACTCGTGCCGGTCAAGACGGTGTCGAAGACCCGCTGCGACGTCCTGGTGACCGCCGAGGTGGGCACGCAGTCGGGCAAGGCGCGCAGGGCGCTGGAGTACGGCAAGCCGGTCTTCTGCGCCGACGACTTCTTCGCGTGGTTGGCCGGGCGCTGATCCCCCGGCACGGACGATGTCGCCCCGTTGCCCTAAGTTGGACCGTCGAGCACGGACGAGCACAGATCGAGGACGGCCAGGTGAACGACAACGGGGGGATGTCGGCCGCTGAGCTGCTCGAACTCAACCGTGACCTGCAGGGATCCCGGGCCATCCGGCTGCTGGCGACCCACAACCTGGGGCTCTACGCCACACTCATGGAACGTCACCTGGCCGACGGCGTCGTCGCCGAGACGGAGCTGGTGGTGCGCCTCGAGCGCGACCTGCACGAACTCGATCCGGACGGCCAGTCGGGCCTGGCGTTGATCAAGTCGTGGGCCAGCCAGGGCTGGCTGCACCGCATCGTCGACGAGCGCAGCGACCAGAACATCTGCTACCTCACCCAGGATGCGCGCCGCGCGCTGGACTTCCTGCGCGGGATGCGCCGTCAGGACACGATCGCCACCGGTGGCTCGATCAACGGCATCGCGTCGCGGCTCAAGCAGGTCGCCATCCGGGTCGGCAACGACCCGGCGCGCATCCGCAAGAGCATCGAGGCCGAGATCGCGGCGCTGCGGGCCGAGCTCGACGACCTCGAGGCCGGTCAGCGCCCCGAACCCGATGTCACCGACGCCTACGACGAGGCCCGCGCCATCGCGCTGCAGATGGAACGGCTGATCACCGACATCGGCCAGTACGGCTCGATGATCGAACAGGCCACCGCGGCGCTCGACGAGCCGATCGACAGCAACGCCGAGTACCGCGACCGGCAGCGCCAGATGTACGCCGACTACCAGGCGGCCTGGGATTCGCAGGGCCGCGACAGCCACCGCGCGTTCCTGCGGATGATCAACGACCCGGATCAGCGCGCCGAGTTCGAGGCCGACGTCGCCGCGGTCGCCGAGGCGCTGCCCGCACTCGACCCGGCGCTGCGCAAGGTGATGGCCGGGTTCTTCGAGCTGGTCGGCCACCAGATCGACGAGGTCGAACGCATTCAGCAGCGGTGCGCGCAGCGGGTCAAACGGTTCACCGCGTTCGGCACGCTGGAGCAGAGCCGCGGGGTGGCGCGTCAGCTCAACGAGGCGATCGGGGCGGCACGCGCCCTGCTGAAGACCTCGCTCACCGATTCGCGCCTCGGCATCGACGTCCCGCTGGCCCGTCACGCGATCAGCTCGGTCGGCGCCCTCACGTTCAAGATCGGCGACCTGTCCGCGCCCAAACCGGCCAGACCCGCCGGGGGCGAGGTGGACCTGGCCAGCTTCGCCGCGCTCACCACGCAGGTCGACGCGCCGGCCATGTCGGACATGCTCAACGCCGCGGTCACCAAGGGGCCGGTGTCACTGCCCGAGGCCGTCGCCATGCTGGACGGGGCTGGACAGGGGGCCTATCTCGGCCACGTCATCGTGCTGTGGTCGTGGGCGCTCAAACAGCCCAACGACCGGCCGGCCGCCTCGACCAGTGTGCGGTTCCGCTCCCTCGACGGCCGCGACCGCGAGATCGCCGTCCCCGACCCGCTTTTCACCGAACCGATCACGTCTGGAGTTGCCTCGTGACCACCGAGAACGACGCCGACTTCGCCGCGTTCTCACAGCTCCCCCAGGTCGACCAGAACGCCCGTCCCCCGCACCAGCGCAGGCCGCGGTTCGACGGTGACGTCTCCGAGCTCCCCGACCGGGCGTGCTGGGCGCTGCAGAACCTGCTCACCCGCCGCTACATCAGCGCCGAGACCGACAGCGACCTCTACAGCTGGGTGCTCGAGTACCGTAAGCAGCTCAGTGTGCGGTTGAGCGAACTCGACCTGGTCCTGCGCATCGTCGACGGCACCGATGTGGCGTTCGTCGAACAGGCGCGGTACGAATCGGCAAGGGGCGTCAAGCTTCTGCGGCGCGAACCGCTGGGCACCTACGATTCGATCCTGGCGCTGCACCTGGCGCAGATGATGCGCGCGGCCGGCGGCCAGAGCGTCCTGATCAGCCGCGAGGAGATACACGGGCTGTTCTCCGGGGTGCTCAACGACACCGACCGCGATGCGGTGACGTTCGCCGCGCGGATCGACGGCGCCATCGCGCGGCTGGCCGGGCTGGAGATCCTGCGGCGCAGCCGCGACGACGAGGACAGCTACACCATCAGCCCGGTGATCAACGCCGTCATGACCGCCTCGGTCATCACCGAGTTGCAGCAGCAGTTCGAACAGCTGCTGAACGGCGGCGCACCGGCCGAGGAGGTCCAGATTGACTGAGCAATTCCATCTGTCGCGGCTGCAGGTCATCAACTGGGGCGTGTTCGACGGCTACCATTCGATTCCGTTCAGCGCCGGCGGCGCTCTGATCGCGGGCGCGTCCGGCAGCGGCAAATCGTCACTGTTGGACGCCATCTCGCTGGGCTTCCTGCCGTTCAACCGGCGCAACTTCAACGCTTCGGGCGACAACACGGCGGCCGGCTCGAGCGCCGGGCGGCGCACCGTCGACAAGTACGTGCGCGGAGCGTGGGGGCAGCGCAGCGACGGCGGCACCAGCCGGGTGATGTACCTGCGCGGTGAGGGCACCGCGTGGTCGGCGGTCGCGGTCACCTATGCCGGCGACTCCGGCCGCACGGTCACCGGGCTGGTGCTGAAGTGGCTGACCGGTGAGTCGCGGTCGGATTCGTCGAGCCGGTTCGTGCTGGGCGACGGCGACCTGGACATCGCGGACGTGTGCAACCGCTGGGCGGCAGGACGATTCGATACGGGCGTGTTCAAGGAGGACCGGGGCGAGCGAAGCGACGGGAAATGTAACGGCTGGCGGTTCACCACGAAGGTGGAGTCGCAGTACCTGGCGCAGCTGTACGCGACGATCGGCATCCGGGCCTCGGACGCCGCCCAGCAGCTGCTCGGCAAGGCGAAGTCGTTGAAAAGCGTTGGCGGGCTGGAGCAGTTCGTCCGTGAGTTCATGCTCGACGAACCCGACAGCCTGGCCCGACTTCCGGAGGCGCTCAAGCAGATCGACCCCCTGGTGGAGGCCCGTGAACTGCTGGCGGTGGCGCAGCGCAAACGCAAGATCCTCGGCGACATCGAGAAGATCCAGCAGCGCTACGCCTCGGAGTCCTCGGATCTGGGCATCATCGACCTGGTGGACCTGCCGATGGTGCGGGCCTACACCGACCACGTGCGGCTCGCGCAGTGCCCGGCGCACATCACGCAGCTCGACACCACGATCGACCAGCTCGACAACGAGTACGAGGACGTCACCCGGTCGCTGAATCTGGCGAAGGCCGAAGCGGATTCACTCAACGCACAGATCAGCGGGTCGAGTGCGAGCATCGGGCCGCTGCAGTCGCAGGTGACCGCCGCCGAGACCGAGGCCGAACAGGTGTCGCGCCGCCGCAGCGCCTACGAGGACATGGTGACCGCGCAGGGTGTCGCTGTCCCGGACACCGCCGACGAATTCTGGAATCTGCGCGAGGAGCTGCTCACCGAGGCGACCGAGCTGCTGGCGAAGGTGGAACGCCACCGGGAGGCGTCGTCGGACGCCGAATACGCGCAGAAGGCGGCGCGCATCGCCCGTGACGAGGCCGCCAAGGAACTCAAGCGCGTCGAGCAGGTGGGGTCGGCGCTGCCGGAGTTCGCGCTGGTGATGCGCGACCAGATCTGCGCCGCGATCGGTGCCGACGCGTCGGAACTGCCGTACGTCGCGGAGCTGATGGACCTGCCGCCGGACCAGACGCGCTGGCGCATCGCGGTGGAGAAGGTGCTGCGCGGTGCGGGGCTGCGGCTGCTGGTGCCCGATGCGCACTGGGCGGCGGTGCTGCGGTTCGTCAACGAGACGAACATGCGGGGGCGGCTGGCGCTGCACCACGTGCGGACGAAGATGTATGGGGCCGAGCCCGTCGACCCGGAGCCGAACACGTTGGCGGGCAAGCTGTTCGCCGTCGACCGGCAGCACCCGTGCGCCGCGGAGGCGGTCGACATCGTCAGCACGGCCGGTGATCATATCTGCGTCGACACCCCGGACGTGTTCGCACGGTTCCGCCGCGCGGTCACCGACACCGGCCTGTACAAGGACTCCGACCGGTTGGCGATCAAGGACGACCGGCGGCCGCTGAAGCAGTCGGAGTACCTGTACCAGGGCGACGTGTCGGCGAAGATCAACGCGCTGACCGTCGACCTGGCCACCGCCGAGGAGGCGTACCAGGCAGCGCGGCGGGTGGCCGACGAGATCGCCGCGCAGCGCCAGCAGTGGCGGGACCGGGCGGTGGCGTGCAAGGCGATCTGCGAGCAGTTCCCGCAGTGGAGCCAGATCGACGTCGAAACCGCCGACGGCCACGCCGACCGGTTGCGCGAACAGTACGAGCTGCTGCTGGCCGAGCATCCCGACATCGAGGCGTTGAACGCACGCGCAGACGAATGCTGGTCGCAGATACAGGTGTTGATGACGCGCCGCGGGGCGATCCAGACCCGCCGCGACGACCTGGACTCCCGACGTACGCAGCTGCTGGAACTGTCGGAGCGGCTGCAGCCGGCCTTCGTGTCTGAGCCGTTGACCGAGCTGCTGCACCGCTACGCCGGGCAGATCCCGGTCAGCCTCGAGCTGTTGAACCCGGAGCCGCACCGCGACGCGCTGTTCGCCGCGATCAAGAAGGAACGCGAGCAGCTGCGGGAGAGCCGGCGCCGCTCCTACGACGAGCTGGCTCGCATCCTCAACACCTTCGACACCGCGTTTCCGGATGCGATTCCCAACGACAGCACCAACTTCGACGAGCGGGTGCACGACTACGTCGCGCTGTGCCGCCACATCGACGAACGCGAGCTGCCCGAGGCCTACGACCGGATGATGCGGCTGGTCACCGAGCAGGCGCCGGATGCGATCCTCACGCTGCACCGGGTGGCCGAGCAGGAGGCGCGGCGCATCGCCGAGCAGATCGAGCGCGTCAACACCGGACTCGGTGCGGT